>NZ_JBFAPP010000008.1:0-358438 GCF_040676775.1 Micromonospora sp. NPDC049523
CCCAATGTGGGCGCACCGCCCCTCGTGGCGGCCCCCCCAAATTTGAACTTGGGCGGGGGGGGGGCGGGGGGGGGGGGGGGGGGGGGGCGGCGGGGCGGGGAGCGGCGGGGCGGGGGTCAGGCTTCGGAGGGTGGGAGTAGGGCGCGGGAGGGGGCGTAGTACAGGTCCAGGACCACGATGAGGGCCAGGAGGGCGGCGACGAGGAGCGCGAGGGTGACCGGTGACACCAGGGGAACGACCACCGCCAGGCCGGCGAGTACGGGAAATCCGAGCAGTTGGGTCCAGGAAAGCTGTCCGAACAGGACCTTTTCGAGGAGCGCACGGCCGATCAGGAAAAGTGCCGGACTGCCCAGGATGATTATCGACAGGGCGGTCGGGGTCTCGCTGGTCGGGCGACGTATCACGAGTTTGTTGGTGAGCGCGATGCCGATGATGGCACCGACCATGATCAGGTGGGCGACTGCGGTTAGCCGACTGAGGCGGAACGGGCGTTCGGCGGTCGCGAAGATCGTGGTCATCAGCGCACCGGCCCGGCAGATGTAGATCCGCCAGGTCAGCGCCACGAGCAGAAAGGCCACGACGAGCGCGACGATATGGCTCACGTCGTACGTGCTTTGACTGAACTCCTCCCCGACGGCAAAGAGCGACACTCCCAGCGCCAGGATGATGAACTGCCGGTATCGCTCGGTGATCCTCTCTGCGGTGAGTCGCTCGGTCCGGTGCAGCGGCTCGGCCGACCACGGCGCGGGCCAGGTGAGCGCGGCTCCCAGATATTCGATTGCCACCGCGACCACCCAGGACACCCAACGACCGGTGCCCGTCAGTACGCCGCCGACGATCCACGCCACCGCGGCGACGCCTTCCCACAGAAGGATCCGCCTGCCAGCGTGCTTCTGGGCCGACGGGCGCAGCGCGACCTGGTAGTAGAGCCCGCTGCCGAGATGGATCGTCACGTAGATGACCGCGAAGACCAGGCCGCGCTCGTCGTACGCGTCGCTTGCGGCGGCAGCCAACAGCAGGCTTCCCGCCATCACCACGAACAGCTGGGCCATGACGACCGGTCGGTCCGGTTTCACCAACTCGCCCAGCCAGACGGTCATCACCCAGATGAGGCTGAGCGCCAGCCCCAGAACCACCATCTCACCGGCGCGGCGCCAGGTCAGGTCATTGGCCACGATCCGCATCAGGTGGATCAGCGCGAAGACGTACACCAGGTCGAAGAAGAGTTCGGGGAGACCCGGACGGTCCGCCATCCCCGCCTGCAGCCGCTCCGCGTGCCGCCTCTTCGCCTCCGGGGTCCCGGTTCCCGCCTCGGTACCAGCGCCCTCTGTCATCGATCACCCATCTTGGCCTTCAAATCCACCCAAGACAATCATTATATGACAGACTTGGACAACACCCGGTGCAGCGGACAGTCCCATTCAGTCCACGGGAGCCACGGCGGAGGGATCGTGACGGCCGCCGAATTACCCCGGATACTGCGCAGCCGGCAGGAGCCCCTGTACCCCACCTTCCTGGAACTCTTCTTCGATCTGGTCTACATCTTCATGCTCGCCCGGCTCGCAGACTCACTGACCGACGACGTCTCCGTACGCGGCACGGCAGAGACCGCGGTGCTGCTGTTCGCCGCCTGGTGGGTGTGGGTGCTGACCGCATGGCTCACCGACGTGTTCAACCCACGGCGACCCCGAATCCAGGCCGTGGTCATCGTGGCCATGTTCGGCACACTCGTCATGGCGGTCGCGGCTCCGAGAGCATTCGAGCTCTACCCGGCGGCCTTCGTCGCGGCGTACTACGGCATCCATGTCGCCCGGGAAGCCGTCCTCATCCCCGGCTCCCGCTCGAATCGCGAAATCCAGGCAAGGAGCGTCCGGGTCTCCTTCTGGTTCCTGATATCCGCCCCGCTGTGGGTCGGAGGCGTGTTCATCGGGAACACGGCCCGACTGGTGCTCTGGGCAATCGCCGTCGTCGTGGACTTCGGTTCGGCCCGGATGGGGTGGCCCACGCCGAGATTCGGCCGCACTCGAATGGGGACCGGGCCGATCTTCGCCGCCAGCCATCTCACCGAGCGGCACCGGCAGATCCTCATCGTCGCACTCGGCGAGTTGGTCCTGACGATCGGACTCGGACTCGTCGGCAGTGACTTCACGGCGAATCGGCTGGCCAGTTGCGCGGTGGCGTTTGCCATCGCGGTGCTCCTCTTCCAGCTCTACTTCTACCAGAACCAGCGCCTGGTAACCCACGGCCGGGTTGTCGAGCGACTCAAGCCCGGCACCTCGACGTCGTACACCTATCTGGTGATGGTCGCCGGCGTCGTGGTGACCTCGGCCAGCGCCTCGCTGGTCATGCGCCGTCCGACCGGCGACACGCCGCTGGCCTGGGCGATCGCCATCCTCGGCGGCCCCGCACTGTTCCTCCTCGGCACCTGCCTGTTCGACCACCTGATGGCCGGCCGGATCGCCTGGACTCACGTGGTCGCGATACTCGCCCTGATCGCTCTCGCCCCGACGACGCCGCTGCTGCCACCGCTCGGAATCATGATCGCGGCGAGCCTGGTCCTGCTGATCGCCCTCGTTGTCGAACTGACCCTCGTCCGGCCACAGCCGGCACCCGCTGCACAGCACGGTTAGGTTCCTGGCTCAACCCGCTCTGCGCCCCCGCGACCCGATACCGGGTCTCCACCTTTGGTGGAGGCCGCTGCTCCTGATCTCTTTCCAGCGCCGGCCCGGTGCCGGCTCGCAGGCGGAAGGCACGGCCGCCGCCGGTCGACATTCTCAAACGCATGACCCTGACCCCTTCTGGTACGAGCACCGCCGGACCCGGTGTCGCAGCGCCGGAGAACACCAGCGGGTCGCGACCACGAGTTGCCGCCCTCGACCCGGGCAACGGGGGCCGCTCACTATCGAGGGGCGCTCTGCGACGCCAGGAACCCGGCCCAGCAGTTCACGATCATCCCCAACGGCAAGGGCTCGTACGGGATCAGCAACAACTCGGCGTACCTGCAACACTCGCCGACCAACGGTCTGATCTTCGAGGAGTTGGGCGACGCCCGCTGCGCAGCACGTTCCGGTTCGTCGACAACGGTCCCGCCCGCCGTCCGGCCGGTGGCTGACTTCGCATGATTTGCTCGAAGGTCGGGAAGCGGCGAACCAAGCGCTTCCCGACCTTCGAGGTCTCCGCACCGGTCTACTCGGACCTATCCTCGATCGGGACAGCGACGGGATGATCCGGGGAGCCGCAGATGCCCGACTGGCTCATGGCTCTGGCGGGCTGGACGTTCCTGGTGATCGGAGGGCTCGGCCTGTGGCGCGGTGTGACGCTGCTGGTTGGCGGTGACACGAAGGCCCGTGATTCCACCGGCACTGACGCCCGGCTGGTGCTGGTCGAGGGCGGCGGTCAGTTTTTGCTCGGTGCCGCGCTGCTGCTCGGAGGCGGCTGGGTGCATCTGATGTGGCCGGCGATCCTCCTGATGGCCATTGCCTCTGTGCAGTGGATCAGCGGCTGGCGACGCCGCCCGTCTCCCTCCGCCTCCGACACCGAGCACGCCGACACCGAGCACGCCGACACCGAGCACGCCGACAGTCGACAATGAAACGGAACTAGTCGGAGCGACCGGCTCGTTCGATCGCGGACTCGACGGCTGCGATCCGATCGGCCAACAAGCCGAGGGCGCCGACCGCACGGCCGATCGCGTCGTCCGAGTCGCCGCCGAGCGCCCGTTCCCGCAGGTAGCCCGCCTTCACCTCGGCCCAGCGGCGGGCCTGCTCGTCGGACAGCCGGCCGCGTAGCTCGGCCAGCTTGAGCAGGTTCGCCTCCGCGCCGGCCGCCAGGGTCTGCGCCTCACCGAGGTAGTGGTCGTCGATGACCCGTTCCAACTCCTCGTCGTTCATCACCGGCACGACCCGCTCGGTCAGCTTGTTCATGTTCCGGTACGAGCCCTGGAGCAGGAACGGCGGTTCCGTACGGGACGCGTCCGCCTGTGCCGCCGAGGTGATGTACGCCCGGTTGTTCGCCAGCACCACCTCCTGCACCCGGAGCAGTTTGCGCAGTACCGACAGGATCTGGTCCAGCTCGACCGCCGCGTACGGGTGGGTGAGCTGGTCGGCGCGTACCGTCTCGTCACCCCGGGCCAGCCGGACCAGGAGTTGCAGGTCGCCACGGTCCCGGCCGGCGAGCGGTGCCAGCACCGGATTCGAGGTGACCGCGTTCTCCAGGTAGCTGAGCGCGAACACCTCCTCCCGACCGGAGAGCACGTCACCGAGGTTCCACACGTCCGCCCGGTTCGCCAGCATGTCCGGCACCCGGAACCGCCGCCCCGACTCGGTGTACGGGTTGCCGGCCATGCAGACCGCGAACCGCTTGCCGCGCAGGTCGTAGCTGCGCGTACGGCCGTCCCAGACGCCCTCCATCCGGCGCTGGCCGTCGCAGAGCGAGATGAACTTCTGCAACAACTCCGGTGAGGTGTGCTGGATGTCGTCCAGGTAGAGCAGCACGTTGTTGCCCAACTCCAACGCGAACGAGATCTTCTCCACCTCCTGCCGGGCGGTGGCGTTCGGTGCCTCGGCCGGGTCGACCGAGGTCACCGCCGAACCGAGAGCCGGCCCGTTCACCTTGACGAAGACCAGGCCGAGCCGGCTGGCGACGTACTCCATCAGGGTTGTCTTGCCGTAACCCGGTGGGGAGATGAGCAGCAGCAGGCCCATCTGGTCGACCCGTTTGCCGTCACCGGTCGCGCCAATCTGGCGGGCCAGGTTGTCCCCGATCAGTGGCAGGTAGACCTCATCCAGCAGGCGGTTGCGGACGAACGAGCTGAGCACCTTCGGCTGGTGCTCGGACAACCGGAGCCGGCTCCGCTCGCTCGCCACCAGCTCGTTGCGCCGCCGCTGGTACGCCCGGTACGCCGGAACCCGTACGGTCCGGAACTCCCGCGTACGGGCCAGCAGCTCGTCGATCCGCAGCGACAGCCGGGCGTCGACTATCCGGGGATGGGTGGCGAGCAGCCCGGTCACCTCGGCGGTCAGGGTGGCCGCCGACTCGTGCCGAGGCAGAGCGGTCCCGCAGAGTTCGATCGCCACCGCCTCCGCCAGGTCGTACGCGTCCAGCGGTTGCCCGGTGGACGCCGACTCGTCCGCCGTACGCAGGAACGACTCCAGCCACGCCTCCACCAGTTGGTGCCGGGCGGCCAGGTCGTCGCCGAGGGCGCGCAGGTCCTCGTCGTACTCCTGGACCGACTTGGAGGCGGGGCCACCGAGGGTGCGCCGGAACCGGTCGAGCAGCGCACGGGCACCGGAACCGGTGACGAAGCCGAACGGCGCCCGGGACAGCTCCTCGAACAGGTACTCGGCGGCGAGCGGGGCGACCGCCGCCTGGTCCGGCAGCCCGGTCTCGTGCAGGAACCGCGCCGCCGCACCGGAGAGTTCCGTGCACAGTTCGGCGATCGCGGCCGAGGCGCCGAACGTCGTACGCGCCCTGGCCAGCGAACCGGCACGGGTGGACCAGCCGGTACGGGTCGGCTCGTCCACTCCGAAGGTCCAGAACAGTTGCGCGGCGGCACGGGCTTCCGGCGGGAAGCGCAGCAGACCGGCGCCGTCGTACAGGCGCAGCAGCGGTTCCAGGATCGCCGCCGCGTCGTGGTCGTGGATGCCGCGTTCGTAACCCTCGTCGTAACGGCCCTCGGCGACCCGGCGTACCAGCTCCACCAGCGCCGGCTGGCTCACCGCCGCCTCGTGCAACGCCTCCATGGTCAACTCGCCGGCACCCGCCCCGGCGTCGGCGAGGATCGAGGTGGCCAGGTGTTCCGCCCGGCTCACCTCCGGTGACTCGGAGACCAGGAGTTGTTCCCAGAACGGTCGGGTCTGCTGGAACGTCTCGTCCCGGATCGGTGCCCGGTAGTCGGTGCCGGTGACCGCGACCGCCAGTTCGCCGTCGTGCGGCACCAGCGTGACGTCGACCTCCTGGGTGTTCACGGAGAAGCTGTGCCGGCCCAGCCGGATCGTGGCACCGCCGTCGAGGTACAGGTCCTGCTGGTCACGCAGCGCCCGTCCGGCCTCCTGCCGGGCGGCCTTGATCCGCCCGGCCAGCTCCTCGGCCCGGACCGGGTCGCCCAGCGTACGCAGCTCGTCGGCGACCCCGCGCAGCTTCGCCACCATCGGATCGGACGAGAAGTACGTGTTGATCTCGTCGATCGAGCGCAGCCCGGTGAGCCTGCGGTGCACGCTGACCAGGATCCGTTCGGCCGAGCCGACCAGCCGGTCGGAGCGGCGGGCCCGCTCGTCCAGCAGGGCCTGCTTACGGGCGGAGAACGCCTCGTAGATGTCGGCCCGACGGGTGGTCAGCTCGGTGAGGAAGTCGTCGAACTCGCCGAACCGGGACTCCAGGTTCTCCACCTGGAGCAGCAGCCGGCCGAGCTGCTCGTCACACCGCTCGGCGGTGTCGGCCACCGCCAGCGCACCGGTCACCGCCTGCCCGAGCAGGGCGAACTCGGCCGCGAAACCGGCCCGCCCCTCGGCGGTCAGCAGTTGCGCGCGGCGGCCGTCGAGGGTGGCCCGAGCCCGGTTGACCGCGCCGAGCACCTCACCGATGCGGGCCAGGATCCCGGTCCGTACGGTCGCGTCGGCGATCTCCAGGGAGCCGACCACCTCGGTCACCACCTGAAGACCCTCGGCCTGCTCGGCGAGCCGGTCGCGCAGTGGGGCGGACTCGGCCACCGTCCCGATCGCGGCGGCGGTGGTACGCAGCCGCTCCACCTCGGCCTGGTAGTCGCCGAACGCGTCGTCACGTTCGAGGAAGGCGACCACCCGCTGCCCGGTGGAGGTGAGTTCGGAGTCGAGTTCGCCGCTCAGCTCGTCGATCCGTGCCAGGTCGACGTACCGCAGGTCGCGCAGGGTCACGAGTTGTCCCTGCGCCTGGCGCAGGCCGGCGAGCTGGCGTACCCACTCGTCGGCGGTGCGCGGAGCTTCGGCGCGTACCTGCCGGACCAGGGTCGCGGTCCGGGCGGCGGCCTCGTCCAGGGTCGCGGCGGCGTGCGCGGTGAGCGACTGGACCTTCTCGAACTCGTCCAGCACCTGCTTGCCGGTGGCCCGTACCTCACTCAGCGGGGCCCGCAGGTCACCGAGGTCGGCCTCACCGAGCCAGTGGTAGTGGTCGAAAATCCGGGCGCAGGCGGTGATCAGCGCCTCGAACACCCCGAGGGTCGGCGTCATCTCGTCGACCATCCGGGCCACCGACAGGCAGTCCGAGATTCCGCGTACGAGGTCAGCGTTGCCGACCCGCTCCAGCGGGCCGGTGCCGACTGGTTGCCCGGCGGCGTAGCTGTCGGACAGGTACGGGGTCTGCCACACCTGCATCGGGTGTACCCGCGTCGGTTCGTCGGAGGTGGCCCGGAAGACCACCAGCGTCCCGTCGTCGAACAGCGAGTAACCGTGACACGGAACCGGCGTGGCGACCTCCTTTCGGATCACGTTGTACGGCAGCAGCAGCGTCCGACCGGCGCTGCGGTTGTGGAAGACGTAGAGCACGTCCTCGCCGTTGGTCGACCGGATGGTCCGCTCGAACTCCAGCCCCTCGGTGTCGGTGTCGAAGGTCCGGCTGACTCCGGTGGCCAGGTAGTAGCCGCCGGGGAAGATGATGCCGTGGTCCTCGGGCAGCCGCTGGCAGGCCTGTCCGATGCCGTCGAGCCGGACCACCTCCTTGGTCCTGGTGTTGAAGACCAGGTGCCGCCACCGCGTCTCCTTGTACGGCCGCATCCGCAGCAGGATCAGCGGACCGATCCGGGCGTGCTGGATGTCGGCGTCGGCGAGGCTCTGCAACGGCTCGTCGACGGGTTCCTCGTAGATGCCCTGCCCGGTTTCGGTGTTGTTCTCCACCTTGACCGTGAGCGTGCCGCCGACCGTCTCGACAAAAACCTCGTCGTCGATGGAGATGTGCGGGTGCCGGCCGAGGATGTGGTCGTCTCGGGTGGTCTCGGTCCACTCGAAGTCGTGCGACGGCGGGAAGACGTGATCCCGCTCGCCCCGGTTGTCCAGGTACGTGATGCTGCCGTCGACGTCGACCTGCCAGCGCAGCACCCGGATGTCCTCGGTACGCGGCCCGGTCTGGAAGACCGCCAGCAGCCGGCCGTCCAGCCGCCGCAACTGCACCAACCGGGTTTCCCGGTAGTAGCGGTACAGCTCGCCGAAGTCGCGTTCGAACTGCGGGTCGCGCAGCAGTCCGGCGAGCTGCCCCGGGTCGACGTCGTCGAACCGGAACGCGTCGTCGTCCTCGCTGGTCGGACTGTCGGCAGCGGCCCGGCCACGGGCGAAGTGGTGCAGCGAGAAGACGTCGTCCACCGTCGTCTCGGGCTTGAGCCCGATGAAGACGTTGTAGCCGAACAGCATCAGGCCGCCGACCGAAACGATGTCCCGGGGTACGCAGTTGTGCTGGGTCCGGATCCGCTCGGTGCCGATCAGCCGCAGCTCGGTGCCGCCGAAGACCTCCAACCGGCGGCTGTTCAGCCACTCGGCCCGCCGAGCCAGCTCACCGGCCCGCTCGGCGAGCCGGGCCCGCAACACCTCGTATGTGCCGGCGTCGACAGCACCGCCGGTGGCTGCCTCGGTCGCCGGGCCCGGCTCGACCGGTTCGACTGTGCTGGTCATGCCGCTGGTGGTCGACGGGTCACTCACCCGTACCCCGTTGCCTCGGGCCGTTCAGGGCGGCGATCGGCTGGTCGGCCAGGCCGAGCTGCTGCGCCGACCGCAGCAGGTCCTGCAGCTTGTCCGAGTTGGCCCCGCCAGCCTTGATCTGCTGCAACAACCACGCCGACACGGTCAGGTTCTGTACGTCACCGGTGTTCAGCGACCCGATCATCCGGGTCAGGTCGGCGGGGAAACTCGCCTCCCCGTCCAACCACGGCTTGGCCAGGCTCTGCGCGACCTCCGAGTGCTGGACGAAGCCGTCCACGCTCTTGCCCAGCGTGATCGAGTTGACCAGCCGGTCGAAGAACATGGTGTCCCCGCCGACGATGTCGATGTTCGCCTTCTCCAGCCCGGCCGCGAGCACCATCGCCTGCGACTCGGCGACCTGGTGCTGGGCGTTGATCTCGGCCAGCCGGAGGTCCTTCTCCGCCTCCAACCGCAGCCGGAACTCCTCGTGCCCCCGGCTCGCGTCGGTCAGCGCCGCCATCGCGGCGGCCTTCTCGGTGAGACCTTCCGCCTCGCCCTTGAGCTTGTCGCGCAACGCGTCGGCCAGGACCAGCGCCTTCTCGCGTTCGACCATCGCCTCGGCGCGGCCTTCCTTCTCGATGGCCTCGGCACCGCGCTCGCGTACCTGGACCTCTGCCAGACCGGCCGCGGCGGCCTCGGCCTGCGCACCCTCCGCCAGCCGGATCTTGGCTCGGGTCTCCAGCTCGGCGGCCTGCTGCCGGGCCTCGGCCAGGACCAGGTTCTCCCGCGCCTTGTGCTTGGCCGCCTGCTCCGACGCCTCGGCCGCCTTGATGTCCTTGACCAGGGCCTCCTGCGCCTCCGCCTCGGCCTGGATGATCACCGCTTGGCGGGTCCGCTCGGCCTCCTCGACCACCCGCAGGCGTTTGATGTTCTCCTCCTGCTCGGCCACGGTCTTGTCGACCGCGATCCGTTCCCGGATGACCTCGGCGATCGCCCGCCGTTCCACCTCGACCTCTTTGTCCTTGGCGATGGTGGACAGCTCGGTCTCCCGCTGCCGGCCGATCACCTCCAGCATGCGGTCCTTCTCGATCCGCTCCGACTCGATCGCGATTACGCGTTCCCGGTTCTTCTCCGCGACCGCGATCTCCCGGGACTTGTTCTCCTGCTGGATCCCCAGCTGCTCGTCCGTACGGATGTGCGCGGTCTCGGCCCGGAGCCGCTCCTCCGCCCGTACGCGGGAGATCTCCGCGTCCTCGCGGGCCCGCAGCGTCTCGATTTCGCGGTTCTGCTTGAGTTCCGCGTCGGCCTGCCGCCGCTCCAGCTCCAGGATCGCCTCCCGGGCGTCGACGTTCTGCCGGGTGATTTCCTTCTGCTCGTTGCGCTGGAACTCGTTGGTACGGATGTGCTCGATCGCGGTCAGCTCGGTGATCTTCCGGATGCCCTGGGCGTCGAGGATGTTCGCCGCGTCCAGTTTGGTCAGTGGCGTCTGCTCCAGGAAGTCGATCGCCGCATCCTCCAGGCTGTAGCCGTTGAGGTCGGTGCCGATCACCCGGATGATCTGGTCCCGGAACTCGTTCCGCTTGGTGTAGAGGTCGACGAAGTCGAGCTGCTTGCCGACCGTCTTGAGCGCCTCGGAGAACTTGGCGTTGAACAGCTCCTGCAACGTCTCCCGGTCACTGGCCCGCGCGGTGCCGATCGCCTGCGCCACCTTGATCACGTCTTCGTTGGTCTTGTTCACCCGGACGAAGAACGTGATCCGGATGTCGGCCCGGATGTTGTCCCGGCAGATCAGGCCCTCCTGGCCGGTCCGCTCGATGTCGATCGTCTTCACCGAGATGTCCATGACCTCGGACTTGTGCAGAACCGGCAGCACCACCGCGCCGGTGAACGTCACGTCGACCCGACGAACCTTGGAGATGATCAGGGCCTTGCCCTGTTCGACCTTGCGGAACAAGCGGCTGACCAGGAAAACCACGCCGATCGCAACGAGCAGGATGACGGCCAGCAGCACGCCGACGCCGGTGGTGATCACATCCATCAGTGGTCCTTCTGTCCGTGGGGGTAGTAGTCGGGGTCACCCGTGGCCTCCACCGGCAACACCCAGAAGAACTCGCGGTCGGCGTCGTAGTCGTAGATCATCGCCCGACTACCGGCGCCCATCGCATCGCCGCTGGCCTGCCGTACCTGGATCACCGCCGACGAGCCGTCGGGTGCGGTCACCTCGGCCTGTCCGAAGTCGACGCTGACCAGGCCGGTACGGACCACGCACACCCGTCCGACGAAGGCGTTGCGGGAAATCGTCTCGTCGGTGTGGAAGAGGTGCCACAGCGGGCGTACGAGCAGGCGGGTGACCAGCCACCCGCCGGCCAGGGCGACCACGAGCAGCACCGTGGAGAGCACCGCCAGCAGTACGCCGGCCAGTCCGGGCTGGTCCAGCAGTACGGTGCCGGCGAGGCTGACGAACCACGCCACCGCGATCAGCAGCGACAGGACAACCGTGGCGGGCGGCCCGCCGAGCCCGAGCCCGCCGAGGAATCCGGCCGCCCCGCCGGGCTCGGCCGTCGCGTCGTCGTCCAGCCCGACCACCCCGAACAGCACCAGCACCCAGTAGCCGACCACCACCACGAGCAGGAAACTGAAGAGTGCGGTCGGGAAGCCGAACGCCACGTCCAGGAACTCACCCATCGAACTTCGCCGACCTCCCCGCGCTGCCAACGCACCGGCGCGGACCTCTGCAAACAGAGCTGGACATCGATCCGTTCCGCGCGACAGGCTGATCATGGCACGGTGTGTCAACGAGAGATGTCCGGTCGTTACACCGAACGGATGGTCCGGGAAGGATGATCGGCTGGCGGTGGTGCTGGGTTCCGCCTCAGACGGTTGCTCAGACGTTCGCTTTGTCGTAGACCGTCGCGGTCGCGGTGAGCGTACGGGTTTCGACGTACTTTCCGTGCTTGGCGGTGAGCTTGTAGGTGTGCTTCTCGGTGCTGCCGGGCTCACCGCCGCAGGAGAAGGTGAAGCTCTCCTTGCCCTGCGCGGGATAGGTGTCGTAGAGGCCCGGCCCGTCCACCGCCAGCTCCACCTGCTCCGCCCCGGTGACCTTCCACTCGATCACCAACGGCGTCGCCTCGACCGGGAATTCCGAGGTGCCCTGCGGGCAGGTCGGCTTCTGCTGGATCCGGAACTGCACGATCTGCACCGGGGAGGTGGCCGCGCCCGGCTTGGCCCCGCCGGTGGGGGTGGCGGCCGGCTTGCCGGGGTTGTTGCCCGGCTGACCGGCGGCGGTGGCGGCAGGACTGGCGCCGGGATCCACGGTGGACGTCGTCGGGACCCCGCCGATACCGGCCGACGAACTGGCCGAGGGCTGACCCGCCGACGGAGCCGGCGCCCGGTCCTTCGACGAACAGCCGGCCGACCCGGCCACCGCCAGCACGCCCACCAGCAGCGGAAGCGTCAGGCGGCCAGCGATGGCCCGTGGCGCCCGACGGGTGGACGGACCGGCGGGTTCGCCGCCGACGGGATCGCCGCCGGTGCGCTGCCCGACGTACCGGCTGGCCACGATCGTGTTCATGGTCGCTCCCTGCGGAACTCGCCCCGGCCGGTGCTCGACCGGGTGTCGGGTCCCAAGGTAAGGACCGGGGCGGGTCCAGCGAATCCCGCTTTCGTGCCGTCGTCGCGTCGTCGTGGTCGTGGTCGAGCCATGGGGCGGGCTGCCCGGCCTCCCGCCGTCGCGTTGTCCCCTCGTCGTGGCTAGCCGCGGGGTGGGACGACGCGACCTTCGATCGCGGCGAGGGCGATGTCCCGCCGGTAGTGCGAGTCGGCCAACTCGATCCCCTCGACCAGGGCGTACGCCGCGTCCCGCGCGACCTCCAGGTCCGGGCCGATCGCCGTACCGCAGAGGACCCGGCCCCCGGCGGAGACCAGGGCGCCGTCTTCCTCGCGGCGCGCGGTGCCGGCGTGGATGATGCCGGGCCGCTCGGCGCCCGTGATCACGTCGCCGGTGCGGGCCGACTCGGGGTATCCGGCCGAGGCCACCACCACCGCGACCCCGGCTCCGCCGCGCCAGGTCAGCGGCGGGTGCGCGGCGAGCGTCCCGGTCGCGGCCGCGTGCAGCAGGCCGGCCAGCGGCGTCTCCAGCAGCGCGAGTACGACCTGCGTCTCCGGATCACCGAACCGCGCGTTGAACTCGATCACCTTCGGTCCGTCGGCGGTGATGGCCAGACCGACGTAGAGCAGCCCGGAGAACGGGGTGCCGCGGCGGCGCATCTCCGCCAGGGTCGGCTCGACCACCAGGGCCATCACGTCGTCGACCAGGTCCGGTGCCGCCCACGGCAGCGGCGCGTACGCCCCCATGCCGCCGGTGTTCGGACCGGTGTCGCCGTCGCCGACTCGCTTGAAGTCCTGGGCCGGCAGCAGCGGGAGCGCTGCCTCACCGTCGGTCACCACGAACAGGGACACCTCGGGTCCGGCCAGGTATTCCTCGATCACCACCCGGTCGCACTGGGCGGCGTGTTCGAGCGCGCGTGCCCGATCATCGGTCACCACCACGCCCTTGCCGGCGGCCAGCCCGTCGTCCTTCACCACGTACGGCGCGCCGAACTCGTCCAGCGCGCGAGCCACCTCGTCCGCCTTCGTGCAGGTGTACGCGCGCGCGGTGGGCACCCCGGCGGCCGTCATGATCTCCTTGGCGAACGCCTTGGAGCCCTCGATCTGGGCAGCCGCCCCGGACGGGCCGAAAACCGCGATGCCCTTGGCCCGGATGGCGTCGGCGACCCCTGCGACAAGCGGCGCCTCGGGCCCGATCACCACGAGATCCGCACCCGTCTCCACCGCCAGCGCCGCAACCGCCCCCGGATCAACCGCGTCGACGGGCAGCACTTCGGCCACCGCGGCAATCCCCGGATTCCCCGGCGCCGCAATCACTCGCTCGACGACCGGATCGCCACTCAACCCGAGCGCGAGCGCATGCTCCCGCCCCCCGCCACCCACCACAAGTACCCGCACGACCCCAGATCCTACGCACCCACCCACCCCTCGCTCGTTGATCATGACGTTAGCAACGCCTGAACAGCGATTTCCCGTCGCTAACTTCATGATCAACGCGGTGGGGGCGGGGGTTATCCACAGGGGGGTGGGGGGTTATGCACAGGGGGTGGTGGAGGGGGGGCGGGGGGCGGTTGGGTGGGGGGATGGATGGGTGGGCTGTGGTTCGGCGGGTGGCGGCTAGGCAGGACGGGGTGGTTACCCGGGAGCAGGCGTTAGCGGCGGGGCTGACGGTGCGGGAGATCGATCGGCTGTGTCGCGGCGGGAGGTGGCGGCGGCTGGCTCGGGCGGCGTACCTGGTGGAGGTGGCGCCGAGTCCGCTGGCCGCGCGGCGAGCACGGATCCGGGCGGCGGTCGCATCGTTCGGGGAACTGGCGACGGCAGTGCTCGGCACCGCCGCCGAGCTGCACGGGCTCGCGGGACTGCGGACCGATCCGAGGATCCACGTCTCCGTACCCGGGCCGGCCGCACGGCCACTTCGACCGAGGGATCCGGCAGTGGTGGTGCACCAACTCGTCACCCCACCCGAGCAGGTCGGCACGATCGGCGGGATCCGGACCACCACGGCAGCGCGTACGGCGGCTGACCTGCTGCTGCGGGTGGACCGCTTCTCGGCCGTGTCGATGCTCGACTCGGCGTTGCACCAGGGGGCCATCACGGAGCCGGACCTGCTGGTCGTGCGCGCCATGCTCGCCCGGCGCCGGGGCGCGGTGTCCGCGCGGCACCATCTGGGGCAGGCGGACGGCCGGGCCGAATCCCCGTTGGAGACCCGGGTACGCCTGCGTTGCGTGGACGGCGGCGTCGCGCCGGACGAACTACAGCACCCGGTACGCGACGAGGACGGTTACCTGCTGGCCGTGGGTGACCTCGCCTGGCTCCGCGAACGAATCATCGGCGAAGCGGACGGCGCAGCCGTACACGCCACCCCCGAAGCCCTCTACCGCGACCGTCGGCGTCAGAACCTGATCGCCAACGCCGGCTGGCGCGTCCTCCGCTTCACCTGGTCCGACACCCTCGACCCCGACTACATCCCCACCACCATCCGCGCCGCCCGCCTCACCCACCCGTCCCGTCGATCATGAAGTTAGCGACGGATGGGCGCACGTTTCTCGTCGCTAACTTCATGATCAACGAGGAAATCGGGGCGGGTGGTTAGAGGAGGGGGTGGCGGACTACGTTTTCTTCTCGGCCGGGGCCTACTCCTACTACGGAGACGCGGGTGCCGCAGAGTTCTTCGATGCGGGCGATGTAGCGGCGGGCGTTCTCCGGCAGCTCAGCCTCGGTACGGGCCTTCGTGATGTCCTCCCACCAGCCGTCGTGCTCCTCGTAGATCGGCGTCGCGTGGTGGAACGCGGTCTGCGTCATCGGCATGTCGCTGAACCGCTCACCGTCGATCTCGTAGCCGACGCAGATCGGCACCTTCTCCAGCCCGGTGAGCACGTCGAGCTTGGTGACGACCAGATCCGTGATGCCGTTCAGGCGGGTCGCGTACCGGGCGACCACGGCGTCGAACCAACCGGTACGACGCTCCCGGCCGGTGGTGGTGCCGTACTCGGCGCCGACCTTGCGCAGGTGCATGCCGTTGTCGTCGAACAGCTCGGTCGGGAACGGCCCCGAACCCACCCGCGTGGTGTACGCCTTGGTCACCCCGATCACCTTCGTGATCGCGGTCGGCGGGATGCCCGCCCCCACGCAGGCCCCACCCGCCGTCGGATTCGACGAGGTCACGAACGGGTACGTGCCGTGGTCCATGTCGAGCATGGTCGCCTGGGCACCTTCGAGCAGCACCGTCTCGCCCCGGTCCAGCGCGTCCCAGAGGATCGCCCGGGTCTCCGCGATGTACGGCCGCAGCCGCTTCGCGTACTCCAGGTATTCCTCGGTGACCGCGTCCACGTCCAGCGCCTTGCGGTTGTAGACCTTGAACAGCATCTGGTTCTTCTCGCGCAATGCGAGTTCCAGCTTCTTGCGTAGGATGCCCGGGTCGAGCAGGTCCTGCAGCCGGATGCCCATCCGGGCGACCTTGTCGCCGTACGCCGGGCCGATGCCGCGACCGGTGGTGCCGATCCGGGCCGAGCCGAGGTAACGCTCGACCACCCTGTCCAGCGCCCGGTGGTGCGGCATGATCAGGTGCGCGTCGCCAGAGATCCGTAGCCGGGAGACGTCGACGCCCCGCTCGGCCAGCCCGTCGATCTCGGCCAGCAGCACCTTCGGGTCGACCACCACACCGTTGCCGATCACGATCATCGCGTTCGGCGAGAGTGCACCGGACGGCATCAGGTGCAGTGCGTACTTCTGCCCGTCCGGGGTGATCACGGTGTGTCCGGCGTTGTTACCGCCGGAGTAACGGACGACGTAGTGGACCTGCTCGCCGAGCAGGTCGGTAACCTTGCCTTTGCCCTCGTCGCCCCACTGCGCCCCGATGAGCACGATCGCTGGCATCTCAACCCGCCTTCGAGGGGCTCGGGTGCCAGGTGGCGACCGCGTGGCGAGCCCGAGGTGTCAGATTAACAAGAAGTGACAGCCCTGCCAGTAGTGGCCGGGAGACAGGCAGGAGGCCACCGCCCGTGTACGACGTGGTGCTGCTCACCCTCGGGTCCGGCCGGGACGGCTCCGCCGGCTGCGGAAGCGGCGACGGATGCTGTGGAACGGGTGCCGAAGGTGCCGGCGACAGCTGCACCGATACCCCTCGGGTACCCGTGCTGAACTGCGCAGATGCGCTGACCGCCCGGGGCGCTCGGGTGGAGATGGTCACCGCATCCTCCGACGCCGAGATCGACGAGGTGCTGTCACGGCTCGATGCGCCGGCCCGCCCCGACGGACTGACCTGGCCGGACGGCGACAGCAAGACCCGTCTGGTCGTCGCCACGGCCAGTGACGGCCAGTTACGCGCTGTAATGCGCCGGATGGTCCGCCGGTACGCCCCTCCGCCGAGCCGCCGTCCGGCCGACCTCGCCGGCAACCGTACGGTCCCGGACCTGCCGCCGATCGGACTGCTCCCGCTCGACCCGGCTGGTGCGCGCGCCGGGTCACCCGTGGACCTGGTCGGTCAGCTCGGGCTGCCCCGCGAGCCGGCCGAGGTGGCCGCCGCGCTACTCGACGGCCCGGTCCGCCGGCTCGACCTGCTCCGCAACGACGGCGGCTCGGTCACCCTGGACGGGGTGCTGCTCGGCGGCGGCGACAAAGAGGGTCGGACCATCCCCTGGCGCGGCCGGGTCGAGGTGGACGACACCATCCTGACCAGCGGCGACGACCCGGTACTGGCCTGCGCGATCGGCAACGGACGCGGCTACGCCCAACTCGCCGGGCTGCCACTGCTGACCGAGGCGGACCCGACCAGCGGCACCATCGAGGTCGCGGTGGCGGTTCCGGTGCTCACCGGCAGCCGTTGGGGCCGCAAGAAGGTACGCATCGAGGTGCGCCGGGCCCGTGGACGCGCGGTCGCGGTCGTGCCACGCGACGGTGATCTGCCGTACGTGGACGACGGGGTGAGCGGGGACCTGAGCCGCAAGCGGTCCTGGTGGATCGAGCCCGGCGCCTGGGCGGTGTACGGCCGCTGACCAGGTACGTCGGCCGACAGCCGGGCTCGGTGCCGGGCTGATCCCGCCCGGCGGGCATATCCTCGGGCGGAGCAGGGGGGAGTTAGCCGTGGTGGACGACCAACCGGACCAGTTCCGCGGGCCGGGCCAGGGGGCGGCGCCCCGTGACGTCGAGCCGTTCTGGCCGCCGGACGAGATCGTCGCCGAGCCGCCGCAGCCGACGGGCGGCAACGTCCCGGCGACCCGTGGCGGCCCGGGCGCCGGCAGCCCTCCGGTGCCGCCGCAGACGCCGGGAGTCGGCGCGGACATCGCCTGGGGAGGCGGCCCGGTTCCGCTTCCGGCGACGCCCCGGCCGACCACACCCCCACTGCCCGCGCCGCCGACGCAGGCCGCGCCGGCCATGCCTCCGACGCAGGCCGCGCCGGCCATGCCCGTGCCACCGGTACCCACCCCGACGGCACCGGTCGCACCGCTCGGCCAGACACCGGAGGCGGGAGCCGCCGGACGCGGCGCAGCCGGAGCCGGAGGCGGTACAGCCGGAGCCGGTACACCTGGGACCGGAGGCGGCACATCCGGGACCGGGGCTGCCACCGTCGGGCCTACCTGGAGCAGCGCCGCCGGGAGTGGACCCACCGGGGCCAGCGGAGCTTCCGGGGGCAACGCCGCGAGCGGAGCCACGGCCGGCACCGGGAACGGGGTGGACGGGGGCGGCCCGCCGACGGCGGGAGATAGGCAGACGCGGGCGGCGGTCGAGCAGCCCACCCGAGCGTGGCCGCTGATCAGTGGCGCGGCCGGTGCGGCAGCCAACCGGCCGCCGGTACAACCGGCACGAGCCGACGATGACCCGGCCCGGACACCAGGCGCCGCTGGGCCGGGACAAGCGCCGGACCCGTGGGCGCCGACCGGAGACACACCGACCCCGGGTACGGTTTCCAGCCCGGCAACCCCGTCGGTACGCCTCGACGACCCCTTCACCCTGGACGACCTGCTCGCCGGTGGACCCGCCGGGCCGGGCGGCCCAGCGGACGGGGCACCCGGTGCCGGTCCACACGGCAACCGGGCGGCGGCACCAGCGTCCCCTTGGGCGCAACCACCGCAGCGCCCAGCCATCGACTACCCGGCCGCCCCGGCGGCAGCCGCCGACCCCGACTCCGCCAGCCCGCAACTCCCCGCCGACACACCGACGCCGGTCACCGGTCCTCACCCACCCGCGACCACCGCCCCGCCTGCCTCGGCACCGCCGGCAACAGCACCGCCGACAGCAACAGCACCGCCAGCAGCAACAGCACCGTCGGCATCGGCATCGGCGCGGGTGCCGCTGCCCGGACAGCCTCAGCCACCGGCGTCACGCGGCACGGCAGTGGTCGGCAGCGCCAGCATTCCGGCCGGCCAGGGCTATCCGCCGGGCGAGAACCACCCGGTACCGGCCAGGCCGGAGTACCTCGGGCCACCGGCCGGTCAGGACCATCGGGGACCGGCCGCTCAGGACTACCCGGGGTCCACCCAGCAGGGCTATCCAGGACAAGTTGGACAGAACTACCCGGGCCAGGCAGGGCAGGGGCAGGCAGGGCAGGGCTACCCGGGCCAGGCAGGGCATGCGCAGGCAGGCCAGGGGCAGGCAGGCCAGGACTACTCGGGGCCAGGCGGGGGGTATCAAACGCCAGGCGGCGAGGGCTACCAAGAGGGCTATCCGGGGCCGGGAGGTGCGGCGTACGCGGGCGGGGCGGGCGCCGTACCGGGACAGCCGCCGGTGCCGAGGGCGGTGCCGTACCCGCCGGTTGGTGGGTGGCATCCGAGGGCGGAGGGGCATCCGGGTGTCGCCGAGGTGCCGCAGCAGCCGTACCGGGAGACAGCCGGGGTGACCAGGGTGCCACCACCGGCGATGACGTACCCGGAGCCGGTCTGGACCCCCGACTCGTCGACCCCGACGGCGGAGGAGTTCGCGCGTCGCCGGGCCAACCGCCCCGCCGACCCGATCGCCACCATGGGCGTACGGGCGGCGGTCAACAAGACCACGCTCGGGCTGGTCCGGCTCTCGCCGGGGCGGCACGAGCAGGAGATCCGGCAGGACGTCGAGATGGTGCGCCGGAACTTCGGCGGGCTGCGCCAGGTGACCGTGGTCAACCCGAAGGGTGGCGCGGGCAAGACGGTGGCCATCCTGCTGCTCGCGATGACCTTCGGTCAGAAGCGCGGCGGGTACGTGCTGGCCTGGGACAACAACGAGACCCAGGGCACCCTCGGGATGCGGGCGCAGCAGGACTTCCACTCCCGTACGGTCCGGGACATGCTGCGGGACCTGGGGCAGTTCCAGGTGTCGCACGGGCGGGTCGGCGACCTGTCGCAGTACGTCCGGTCGCAGGGCGAGGGGATGTTCGACGTACTCGCGTCGGACGAGTCGGCGACCGGTGGCGAGATGCTGACCGCGGCCGCCTTCGCGGAGATCCGTGAGGTGGTCAGCCGGTTCTACAAGTTGATCTTCGTAGACACCGGCAACAACGTACGGGCGCAGAACTGGCAGGCCGCGATCGACGCCACCGACCAGCTCCTGATCACCATGTCCGCCCGGAACGACTCCGCCGAGACCGCCGCCCGGATGCTCGACCACCTGGAACAGAGCGGCCGGCAGCGGCTGGTCCGGCAGGCGGTGACGGTGGTGTCCATGCCACCGTCACGCAAGGAGATCGACCTGCCGGCGATCCAGCGCCACTTCGCCGCCCGGACCAGGGCGGTGCTGCTGGCGCCGTACGAGCGGTTGATCGACACCGGCGAGCCGATCCGGTACGGGCAGCTCTCCGCGGCCAGCCGCGACGCCTGGTTGAAGATCGCAGCCGCGGTGGCCGAGGGCCTGTGACGGGTTCTCCCCGCCCCGGTCGGGCCGGGGCGGGGAGCGGACCGGTCGGCGGGACCAGCGACGCGTAGGGCCAGCTCAGGAGCCGGCGAGCGCGTCACCGGCTTCGGGGTCGCAGTCGCGCAGGAACTGGGCGCAGCGGGCCGCCTCGTCCGACTCGCCGATCTCACCGGCGGCTCGGGAGAGCACGTGCAGGCAGCGCAGGAACCCCTGGTTGGGGCCGTGCGCCCAGGGCACCGGACCGTGCCCCTTCCAGCCGTTTCGGCGCAACTGGTCCAGCCCACGGTGATAGCCGGTACGCGCGTACGCGTACGCCGTGATGACCTGCCCGGACGCGAGCGCTCGCTGGCCCAGCGCCCCCCAGGCGGCGCTGGAGGTCGGGAAACGCGCGGCGACCGAGGCGTAGGCCTCGTCGGTGTCGGCCTCGATGGCCTCCGCGAGGGCCGCCTCGGCCGCGTCGTCGGCGGGGAGGAGGGTGGCCGGCGGTTCGGGCAAAAGACTCTGCATCGGCCCATTGAACCTGCCCGACCTGGGCGGTCGCGAGGCGGGCTACCTCTCGGCCTGACTGAAAGGCTGAGTCTTCGGTCACGCGTGCGGCGGGTGCGGGCAATGGTCGACTCGACTACAAATAGAGGTCCGGAGCCTCCCCAGGACCCGGTAAGGAGAGCCCGGTGACTTCGGTCACCGGGCTCTCGTCTTCCCCGACGTCCATCCAGGCGTCCTTGCGGACCGCCCGACGTCCTTGCGGACTGCCCGACGTCCTTCCGGACCGGCCGGCGTTGGTCGCGGGTTGCCGGCGCGGAGGAGGATGTCGGACGTGCCCACACCACCCACGACCCACCTGCTCGAACCGGACGACACCACGGAGTCCGAGATCGAGTCCCGCGCCGAACTCGACCGTCACCTGCGTACCGGCAGTCTCGCCGGGCTGACCGTGCAGGGGCTGCGGCTGGATCTCGACCCGGCGCCCGACCTCACCACGGTCGACCTCACCGACACCCTCTTCATCGGCTGCCGGTTCGCCTCCCGTCAGGTCGAGGCCGACCTCATCGAGCGGGGCGCCCACCTGCTGCCGCCGTTCACCGCTCTGCCGTACTCGACCCAGCCGCCGCGGCTCTACACCCCGGACGACCTGGTCGCGGGCTTCGGCGACGGTGGCTTCGCCGGCATGTTCGACACCGTGGTCTACGAGCACTTCCGCGGCCACGGCGGGGCGATGCCACCGGTACGCGAGGCGCTGGCGCAACGGATGCACGACCACGGCGTCGACAACGCGCTCGCCGACGCCACCCGTAGCTGGCTGGCCATCCACGGCCCCGGCTCGGTGGTCGGGGTGATGGGCGGGCACGCCGTACCCCGGGGGACCTCGGCGTACCGGCTGGCCGCGACGCTGGGCTGGGAACTGGCGCGGGCGGACCGGCTGGTCGTGACCGGCGGCGGGCCGGGCGTGATGGAGGCGGCGAACCTGGGCGCGTACCTGTCCGGGCGTACGCCGGAGGAACTGGCCTGCGCCATCGACCTGCTCGCCGCCGCGCCCGACTTCGGCGACCACGACCGCTACACCGCGGCGGCGCTGCGGGTCCGGGCCGAGTTCGGGCCGGACCCCGACGGTCCCGGGTCGACCACGAAACTCGGCGTGTCGGTCGCCGGGAACGGCGTGTCGGCGGCCGATGACGGGTCGGTGCCGGAGGTCGGTGCACCGCCAGCGCAGCGCGGCGGCGAGCGGACCGTCGTGGCCGACACCGTCGGCTGGGCGCGGCGCGGTGGCCTGTCCATCCCCACCTGGCTGTACGGACACGAGCCGGCGAACCTGTTCGCGGGCAGGATCGCCAAGTACTTCTCGAACGCGATCCGGGAGGACACCCTGCTCCGGCTGGCCCGGGGCGGGATCGTCTTCGCCGCCGGTCGGGCCGGGACGGTGCAGGAGGTGTTCCAGGCCGCGACCAAGACCTTCTACGGCACCGACGGCGCCAGCGGCGCGTACGTCTTCCTCGACCGGGCCTTCTGGACCGAGACGCTGCCGATCGAGTCGCTGCTGCGGCCGCTGTTCGCGCTCACCCCGTTCGGCGACCTCACCGGCTCGATCCACGTCACCGACGACGTGCACGAGGCGGTACGCCTGCTCGTCCACGACTGACCGCGTCGACGTACGCGAAAACGGCCGGTCCCCGTCGTCGGGGGACCGGCCGTCAGCGTTCGAGATTGGTCAGCGTTCGGGTTGGGTCAGCGGGCGAGGGTGGTGCCGGTGGAGCGCAGGTGCTCGCACGCCTCGACCACCCGCTGGGCGAGACCGGACTCGGCCGCCTTGCCCCAGACGCGAGGGTCGTACAGCTTCTTGTTGCCGACCTCGCCGTCCACCTTGAGCACGCCGTCGTAGTTGCGGAACATGTGGTCGGCGACCGGGCGGCTGAACGCGTACTGGGTGTCGGTGTCGATGTTCATCTTCACCACGCCGTAGTCCAGCGCTTCCCGGATCTCCTCCAGCAGCGAGCCGGAGCCGCCGTGGAAGACCAGGCTGAGCGGCTTGTCCTTGCCGTACTTGGCGCCGACCGCCTGCTGGATCTCGTTGAGGATCTCCGGGCGGAGCTTGACGTTGCCCGGCTTGTAGACGCCGTGCACGTTGCCGAAGGTCAGCGCCGCCATGTAGCGACCCTTCTCACCCAGGCCCAGCGCCTCGACCATCTGCAGACCGTCGGAGACGGTGGTGTAGAGCTTGTCGTCGATCGCGCCCTCGACCCCGTCCTCCTCGCCGCCGACCACACCGACCTCGATCTCGAGTACGACGTGCGCCGCGGCAGCGTCGTCCAGCAGCCCGGCCGCGATCTCCAGGTTCTCCGCCACCGGTACGGCCGAGCCGTCCCACATGTGCGACTGGAACAGCGGGGCCTCACCGCGGGCCACCCGCTCCTTGGAGATCGCCATCAGCGGGCGGACGAACCCGTCGAGCTTGTTCTTGGGGCAGTGGTCGGTGTGCAGCGCGATGTTGACGCCGTACTTCTTGGCCACCTCGGTGGCGAACAGCGCGAACGCGACCGAGCCGCCGACCATGTCCTTGATCGAGGGACCGGAGAGGTATTCGGCGCCACCGGTGGAGACCTGGATGATGCCATCGCTTTCCGCGTCGGCGAATCCGCGCAACGCGGCATTGAGGGTCTGCGAGGACGTCACGTTGATCGCGGGGTACGCGAACCGGCCCGCCTTGGCGCGGTCCAGCATCTCGGCGTAGACCTCGGGGGAAGCAATGGGCATCTCGAACGCTCCTTACTAACCACTTCGGCCGCTACGGCCGCTGTCTCACGTGTACGCGCCGGACCGCGCTGTCCTTCGCGGGCAGTATCCCGCAGGGCGCCCTTGCCGACACAACCGACCCGCGTCGACACCGGCCCGACCCGGCCCACCTGCTGCGGCCCGGCTCATCGGCGGTCGAACCGGTCCGGTACGAAGACGCTGATCAACCAGCTCACCACCGCCACCACGATGGCTCCCCAAAAGGCCGCCCAGAAGCCGTTCACGTGGAACGGCAGGTCGAACTCACCGGCGATCCAGTCGGTCAGCAGGAACAGCAGCGCGTTCACGACCAGGGCGAACAGCCCCAGGGTGAGGACGTAGAACACGCAACCGACCACGCGGATGATCGGCTTCAGCACCATGTTGACCACACCGAAGATCACCGCGACGACCAGCAGCGTCAACGCGTTCTCCCCGGCCGACCGGCCGGACACGTCGATGCCGGGCACCAGCGCGGTGGTGACCCACAACGCGACAGCGGTGATCACCAGCCGGATCAGGTAGCCCACCGGCCCATCGTGTCACCGCCACCGCCCGATCGGGTGCCAAACCCGGCGACTGCCGCCCGCCCCGTACCGGGCGGGCCGATTGCCGGCACGAATCCGGCGGACCGGCAGGCCAACCCGTACGGTGAAGGAGCACTGCGGACCGGAGGAGGCGACGATGACCCAGCCCGACGATGATTTTGTCCTCGGCGAGGAGTTCGCCCCCGGCGACCACCTCGACCCGGAGGAAAGGGACCCGGAGGCGCCCGCCGACGACGCCGTCGAGCAGGCCTCCTCCGCGGACCCGACCGACGACGGTCCCCCGTCGGCGACCGACTCGGAGCAGTTGCCCCGTGGCATCGAGGTGGACGAGTGGGACGCGCTGGAGCAGGCCCGGATCATCGGCCCGGAGGACGACTACCGGTGATCGGCGTCGGCGGGTGGCCGCCGACGCCGATCGTCAGCGGGTGACCCTGTCCGGATGGGCGCCCACCCAGGCGGTCAGGGTGTCGCCGCGTAGCGCGGCGAACAGGTCGTCGGCGGCTGCCCTATCCAGGGCGAGGCGTCCCGAACTGTCGGTCGGCGCGTTGTCGAAGTCCCAGCCGATGCCCACCGGCTTTGCCCCGGCGACCTGGACCAGGGTCGGCAGCAGCCCGGCGAGGGACGACTTGCCGGTGTCGGTGACCAGTCCGTCGCCGACGGCCTGAAGGATCTTCGACAGCCGGACCGGGTTGGTGAGCACCTCCGTACTGGTCATCTTCGACGCCAGGGCGGTCGCGAACCGCTGGGCGTTGCGATCCCGGTCGTGCGCGCCCACCGGCAGGCCGTACCGCTGCCGGAGCAGGTCGATCGCTGCGGCGCCGTCGAACTGCTGGCATCCGGCCGGGAACACACGCCGGGTGTGCAGGGACTGCACCGCGGCGGGCAGGCAGAGTTCGACCCCGCCGACGGCGTCGGTGAGCTGGCGCAGCCCGTCGAAGGTGAGCACCGCGGTCCCGTCGAAGGTCAGACCGGTCAGGCCGGTGACCGTCTTCGCGGTCAGCCGGGCCCCGCCGGGCAGGTCCGCTCCCCCACTCGGCCGGGCGCTGCCGAGCAGGAACGACTCCGACAGCTTGCGGACGCCGTGACCGGGGATGTCGGCTCCGAGGTCACGCGGGACCGAGACGAGGTACGCCCGACTGCGGTCGCGCGGTACGTGGACGATCAGCACCGAGTCGGCCCGGGCGTTGTCCTGGTCCTGTCCCTCGACCCCGAGCAGCAGGAAGTTCAGTGCGCCGTCCGGCCGGCCCGGAGGGCTCGGTGCCTCCGCCACCTGCTCGACCGGAGCCGGAGTCGGCACCAGGCCCCGCCCCAGCACCGGTATCCCGACCACGGCCAGTACGGCCAGCGCCGCGCCGGTCGTACGGACGGCGGTGCGGCGGCGCCGACGCCGGGCGGCGATCGCGTCGATGGCGGCACGCAGTGGTCCGGCCGGCGGTGCCAGCTCCCCGTGTCGGGCGAACGTCGCCCGCAGCTCTTCCTCGATCATCAGCTTGCCTCCACCAGCTCGGCACGTAGGGTGGCCAGGGCGCGGGAGATCGACGCCCGTACCGTCCCGACCGCACAGCCGAGTACCTCGGCGATTTCGGCGTCGGGGAGGTCCTCGTAGAAGCGCAGCACCAGGGCGGCCCGCTGCCGCCGGGGTAGTCGGCTCAACCAGCCCCAGATCTGGTCCCGGTCGGCGGCGTTCTGCGCGTGGTCGACCGTCGCGGCCACCACCGGCTCACCGGGGTCGGCGCGCAGCAGCACCCGTTTGAACCACGTGCCGCGCTGCCAGTCGAGGTACTGGTTGGTCAGCATGCGGCGTACGTAGCGGTCGGGCGAGTCGGCCCGGGCCACCCGGCGCCAGTTGAGCTGGACCCGCACCATCGTCTCCTGGACCAGGTCCTGGGCGAGGTGGGGGTCTCCGGTCAACAGCACCGCGTACCGCAGCAGCGCGGTGAGCCGGGTGTCGGCGAAGTCCGCGTATGTCACTGGCACCTCCGAAGGTCCTCGCCTCTAGAGACGGGTCGGACCCGCGGAATGATTGCGGCGACGGTCCCGGGGGATCAGCCGGTCTTCGGTGCGACCACGGCAGGATGGGTACGGACGAACTCGTCCAGGGTGCCGTCGCGCGCGGCGTGCAGCATCTCCATCGACTCGTCGGTGAGCCTCTGGTACGAGATGCCGTTGATTTTCACCTCGGCGAAGTTGCCCTGGTTCGTCTTCAGTACGGCCATGTCGTTCGCGGCGACGCCCTTGAGGGTGAACACGAAGTCCTCGATGGACACACCCTGGGTGTCGAGGATGAACGCCTTGCCGGCGGCGGTGATCACCCGACCGATCTTCGCGGGGTTGGTGACCACACCCGCGCTGGTGGCCTTCTTGGCGATGGCCTTGATGAGCTGTTGCTGGTGGCGCTGCCGGTCGTAGTCGGTCTTCGGCAGGCCGTACCGGATCCGGGCGTAGTCGAGGGCGAGTTCCGCCGACATGGGTCGGCAGCCGACCTCGTGCACGACGACCTTGCCGCCCGGGGGCACGTCGAAGACCCGGTGGGTGGCCTCGTTGAACTTGATCGGTACGAGCTTGCCGTTGCGGTCGTAGGCCAGGTGGATCGAGGAGGCGCGCTGGTCGATGCACATGTCGACGCCGCCCAGTTCGCGGATGACCGACTGGAAGCCCTGGAAGTCGATCAGGGCGGCGCCGTTGAAGGTGATGCCGATCTGCTTGTTGAGAGTCCTGGCGAGCAGTTTGAAGCCTCGGGCCCGCTTCTGGAGTTCGGTACCCTCGCCCCGGTAGCCGAACTCGAACGCTGCGTTGATCTTGTCGGTCCCGCCGCGGTAGTTGGTCTCCGGGTTGGCCGGGATCGGCACCCGCCAGTCGCGCGGAATCGAGACCAGGTACGCCTGGTCGTGGCTGGCCGGGATGTGCACGATCATGATCGTGTCGGCCCGGGCACCGGCGTCCCAGCCGGGCCGGACGTCGATGCCGACCAGGAGCAGGTTGAGCGGACCGTCGATCTTCTTCCCGGCCGGACCGGGGGTCGCCGGCACCGCGACGGCCTCGCCGTCGAGCAGGGTGGCCTGGGTGATCTTCGAGGTCGCCTTGTCGATCGCGACCTGGGTCAGCGCGTACGCCCCACCACTCATCACCACCAGTAGCGACCCCGTTGCCACCAACACCTTCGTCCAGATCGGAGCCCGTCGCCGGCCGGACCGGCGCTTGCTCTTGCCGGACCCCGAACCGCTCTCTCCTTCGGCAGCGGCCAGCGAATCGGACTCGACCGACAACTCGGAAGCGGCCGACAACTCGCCATCAATTGCCGATCCGGAGTCGACAGTCGGATCGAAAGCGGAACCGGAATTGTCCGGATGCTCCGGCTGCGGTTCGCGCCCCTGTTGCTTCGACCGCCCCGAACGCTTCGATTGTCCCGGCCGCTTCGACCGCTTCGGCTGCCGTTTGCCGGCCATGCCCGAGTCGCTGTCTTTGCCGCTGCGAGCCCGCATCGTCACCGTCCGGATTCCCTGTCGCGTCGCGCTGCCATAACTATTGACGGGTCGAGACCCGGGAAAGGCTGCAATTTCCCGGTGACGGTTTCATCAACTCTGCCGGCCGACCATCGGGAGGCCGACCGTACCCGTCGCAGGGGCCCGGTTGCCGACAAATTTGGGCGACGCGGGTCGATGCTGGCTGAGATCATTCCGGATGTGCTACTTACCGTCTCCACCACCCACCGGCCCGCCACCGACCTCGGTTACCTACTGGTCAAACACCCGGACCGGCAGCATTCGTTCGACGTACCGACGGGGACGGCGCACGTGTTCTATCCACAGGCGGACGAGGACCGGTGCACCGCCGCGTTGCTGCTCGACGTCGACCCGCTGCGGCTGACCAATGCGCGCGGCAAGGGCCGCGGCCGGGGTGCCGGCAGCACCCCCGAGGGCTTCACCCTCGGCCAGTACGTCAACGACCGGCCGTACGCGGCGTCGAGCCTGCTCTCCTCGGCCCTGGCCAAGGTGTTCCGCTCGGCCCTGCACGGCGCCTCCAAGGACCGGCCGGAGTTGGCCGCGACCCCGATCCCGCTGGAGATCGGCGTGCCGGTGCTGCGCTGCCGCGGCGGTGCCGAATTGGCGAACCTGCTCTTCGCCCCGCTCGGCTGGACGGTCACGGCCGATTCGATCCCGCTCGACGCGACCCGTCCGGACTGGGGCGACAGCCGGTACGTCGCGCTCACCCTGCGCGGCACGCTGCGGGTGGCCGACGCGCTGAACCAGCTCTACGTGCTGCTGCCGGTGCTGGACGACGCCAAGCACTACTGGGTGGCGCCGGACGAGATCGACAAGCTGCTCCGGGCCGGTGAGGGCTGGCTCGCCCGGCACCCCGAACGGGGGCTCATCACCCGGCGGTACCTGGCCCACCGCCGGGCACTGGCCGGGGCGGCCCTGGCCCGACTGGCCGAACTGCGCCTGATCGACGACAACGGCGAACCGGACACTGTGGACGTTCCGGACGATGCCGGCTCCGACGAAGACGCCAACCTGCCGGCCGAGGCCCGACGCCAGCCCCTGGCCGTACGCCGCCGGGCGGCCGTACTGGCGGCGCTGGCCCAGGTCGGCGCTGCTCGCGTACTCGACCTGGGTTGTGGTGGTGGGGCACTGTTGGCGGACCTGATCCGGGACCGGCGCTACACCGAGATCGTGGGTACCGACGTGTCGCACCGGGCGTTGGCGATGGCGCAGCGGCGGCTCCGGCTGGAGCGGTTGCCGCAGCGTCAGCAGGACCGGATCAAGCTGTGGCAGTCCGCCCTCACCTACCGCGACGACCGGCTGCGCGGGTACGACGCCGCGGTGCTGATGGAGGTCGTCGAGCACCTGGACCCACCCCGCCTGCCGGCGCTGGAGGGGGCGGTCTTCGGTCACGCCCAGCCGGCCACGGTGGTGGTCACCACCCCGAACTCCGAGTACAACGTCCGGTACGAGGGCCTGGCAGCCGGTTCGATGCGGCACCACGACCACCGGTTCGAGTGGAACCGGGCCGAGTTCGCCGACTGGGTGAACCGGGTCGCGGCCGCCCACGGCTACACCGCGACGATCACCGGGGTCGGTGACGACGACCCGATCGTCGGCGCACCCACCCAGCTCGCCATCTTCACCCGCGCCGCACAGACCGCCGACTCGGCACGAACCGCACGGACCGCCGACACCTCGAAGGAGGGGACCGCATGACCGCCCTCGACATTCCGGAGCTGGCCCTGGTCGCCCTGGTCGGCATCTCCGGTTCGGGCAAGTCGACCTTCGCCCGCCGGCACTTCGCACCCACCCAGGTGCTCTCCTCGGACGCGTTCCGGGCGATGGTGGCCGACGACGAGAACGACCAGTCCGCCTCCGCCGAGGCGTTCGACGTGCTGCACTACGTGGCTGGCAAGCGGCTGCGCGCCGGTCGGCTGACCGTGGTCGACGCGACCAACCTCCAGTCGCACGCCCGCGCCGGCCTGGTACGGGTGGCCCGCGAGCACGATGTACTGCCGGTGGCGGTGGTGCTCGACGCGCCGGAACCGCTGTGCTGGGAACGGACCCAGGCGCGGACCGACCGGACCTTCGGCCGCCAGGTGCTCGGCCGGATGCAGCGCGACCTGCGCCGCTCGATCGGGCAGTTGGCCCGGGAGGGCTTCCGCAAGGTGCACGTGTTGCGCGGAGTGGAGGAGATCGACGCCGCCACCATCCGGTACGAGCGGATGTTCAACGACCGTAAGGAGCTGACCGGTCCGTTCGACATCGTCGGCGACGTACACGGATGCCGGGCCGAGCTGGAGACGCTGCTGACCCGGCTCGGTTGGACGCTGCACCGGGACCCGCAGGGGCGACCGGTCGACGCCACGCACCCGGACGGGCGTACCGCGGTGTTCGTCGGTGACCTGGTCGACCGCGGCCCGGACTCGCCCGGCGTGCTCCGCCTGGTGATGGGCATGGTCGCCGCCGGGCACGCGATCTGCGTGCCCGGCAACCACGAACAGAAGCTGCTGCGCAAGCTGCGCGGACGCAACGTGCAGGTCAGCCACGGCCTCGCCGAGACGCTGGAGCAGCTCGAACAGGAGGAGTCCGCGTTCGTCGCCGAGGCGTCCACGTTCATCGACGGCCTGGTGAGCCACTACCTGCTCGACGGCGGCCGGCTGGTAGTCGCACACGCCGGTCTCAAGGAGGAATACCAGGGACGGGCATCGGGACGGGTACGGGCGTTCGCGCTCTTCGGCGAGACCACCGGCGAAACCGACGAGTACGGCCTGCCGGTGCGCTACCCGTGGGCCCGCGACTACCGGGGTTCCGCCATGGTCGTCTACGGCCACACCCCGACGCCGACCCCGGAATGGGTCAACAACACCATCTGCATCGACACCGGCTGCGTCTTCGGCGGCACGCTGACCGCACTGCGCTACCCGGAGCGGGACCTGGTCTCGGTGCCGGCCGCGAAGGAGTACTACGCCCCGGCGCGACCCCTGGTCAGCGTGCCGGCCGCCGAGCCCGACCGGGCCGAGGGCACGCTCGACCTGGGTGACGTGACCGGACGCCGGCACCTCGACTACGGGTACGGCACGCTCACCGTGGACGCCGAACAGGCCGCCGCCGCACTGGAGGTGATGAGCCGGTTCGCGGTCGATCCGCGCGCCCTGCCGTGGCTGCCGCCGACGATGGCACCCTGCTCGACCGCCGAACTGGACGGCTTCCTGGAGCACCCGGCCCAGGCGTTCGCCGACTACCGGGCGGCCGGCGTCGACCGGGTGGTCTGCGAGGAGAAGCACATGGGCTCCCGCGCGGTGGTGCTGGTCTGCCGGCAGGCCGACGACAACCGGTTCGGTCCGGCCGGCGGGGCGGTCTACACCCGTACCGGGCGCCCGTTCTTCGGCGAACCGCTGGACGCGGGCCTGCTGGCAAAGGTACGGGCGGCGGCGACCGGTGCCGGGCTGTGGGCCGAACTCGACACCGACTGGTTGCTGCTCGACACCGAACTGCTGCCCTGGTCGGCGAAGGCGACCGGCCTGATCCGGGAGCAGTACGCCAGCGTCGGCGCGGCCGGCGGGGCGGTGCTGCCGGCGGTGCTCGACGCGCTGGACGCCGCGACCGGGCGTGGCCTGCCCGTCGGCGAACTGCGGGACCGGATGGCCCGCCGGGCAACCGACCTGGCCCGCTACACCGAGGCCTACCGGGCGTACGTGCACCCTTCCGACGGGCTGGACGGGGTGACGCTCGCCCCGTTCGCGCTGCTCGCGAGCGCCGGGGCGACGCACACCGGCCGGGACCACGGCTGGCACCTGGCGGTGGCCGATCGGCTGCACGAGGCCGATCCGGTGTTCTTCACCCCCACCCGGCGCCGGGTGGTCGACCTCGCCGACGAGGCCGCGGTACGCGAGGCCACCGAGTGGTGGCTGGAGCTGACCGCTGCCGGCGGCGAGGGCATGGTGGTCAAGCCGTACGCCGGGTTGGCTGCGGTCGACGGGCGCGGCCGGCTGCTGCAGCCGGGGGTGAAGTGCCGGGGCCGGGAGTACCTGCGGATCATCTACGGGCCGGAGTACACCGAGCCGGAGCAATTGGCGGTGCTCCGCAAGCGGTCGCTGGGGCGCAAGCGCGGCTTGGCGCTGCGCGAGCACGGCCTCGGCCTGGCCGCGCTCGACCGGCTGGCCGACGGTGCCCCGCTGTGGCGGCGACACGAGTTGGTCTTCGCCATCCTGGCCTGCGAGTCAGAGCCGGTGGACCCCCGGCTGTAACCGAAGTCACCCCGCTCGGGTGGGGTGTCCGTCGGCTGGGGGGCCCGGCGGCGGTGGGCGTTCGTCGGCCGGGGAGAGACGTCGGCGGGCGGGCGCCCATCGCCGCCACCTAGACTGCGGGGGTACCCGTCGCCGCGGCGGAGGGTCGTACCCTGCTCGGAATGTCCGCCAGTGCGCGGAAAGTCGCTGCCCGACCGGGAAACTTCGGAGGTCACCCCGTGCCGACGCCCACCACCACGCTGGCCATGGGCCCTGAGTTCCTGGACCCGGAGTGGCTGATCTCGACCTTCGGGCTGCTCGGCATCCTGGCCATCGTCTTCGCCGAGTCGGGGCTGCTGATCGGGTTCTTCCTGCCCGGCGACTCGCTGCTGTTCACCACCGGCCTGCTGACTTCCGACGGGCAGTACATCACGTACCCGATCTGGCTGGTCTGCCTGCTGATCACGATCGCGGCGATCGCGGGTGACCAGGTGGGCTACCTGTTCGGCCGACGGGTGGGGCCGGCGCTGTTCCGCCGCCCGAACTCGCGGCTGTTCAAGCAGGAGAACCTGCTCAAGGCGCACGAGTTCTTCGACAAGTACGGCGCCCGGTCGATCGTGCTGGCCCGGTTCGTGCCGATCGTACGGACCTTCACCCCGATCGTGGCCGGCGTCAGCAAGATGAACTACCGCACGTTCGTGATCTACAACGTGATCGGTGGGGCCCTCTGGGGCACCGGGGTCACGCTGCTCGGTTACTTCCTCGGCCAGATCGACTTCGTCAAGGCGAACATCGAGATCATCCTGATCCTGATCGTGGTGATCTCGGTGGTGCCGATCGCGATCGAGCTGCTCCGAGCCCGGATGGCTGCCCGTCGCGGCACCACCCCGGCCGAGCAGGCCGCACTGGACGAGGCCGCGCGCGAAAGCCAGCAGCACCGCCCCTGAGCGGGGACTGGGGTTGAGCGCTCAGGCTCGGTCGCCGAGCGCTCGGCCACGACCCGGTCGAGAACCGGGGCGCTGCGTGCTCAGATCCGGTCGAGGAGGTCGGGCGGAAGCTCGGTCAGATCGTCGAGCCGGCCGGCGACCAGGGCGTGGTAGGTCAGCCGGGCGGCCTCTTCGAGGTTGACGGCCCGTTTGTGGGCCAGTTCCACGCTCTCGGCCAGCACCGAGCAGCCGTGTCGGCTCAACACCAGACAGTTCGTGCCGTCGGCGGCCGCCGCGGCGGCGAGTTCGGCCAACTCCGCCGAACCCGGTGGCCGGAATGGCACCCGGCCCACCCGACGCAGGTAGAAGGCATGATCGGTGGTGACCAACCGGATGTGTTCGCCCAGGGCGTCGAGCAGCAGCGCATGCTGCGGGTGCAGGTGCACGATCGCCCGTACGTCGGGACGAGCCCGGTAGGTGGCGAGGTGCAGCGCCAACTCACTCGTCGGTACGCCCACAGGCATGCCGGAGCCGCCCTCGTCGCGTACCGCGCCGTCGGTGATGCCGACCTGGACGAAGTCGGACCGGTCGAGCCGGTCCAGCCAGGTGCCGGCCGCGGTGACCCAGCACGAGTCGGTGCCGGGCAGCCGGACGGACAGGTTTCCGCCCGAGCCCACCACGAGACCGGGTCGCACCACGTCCCGGCCGACCCGGGCGAGTTGCGTGCGCAGGTCACCGGTGAGGTCGTCGTTCACCCCAGCGGACCCCGCACCCTCAACTCCACCCGGACAGCCGTCGGTCCGTCTGGTGCCACCCGGACAGGGGCAGGCACCAGACGGGCCAGTCGCTGATTCAGCGAGCCTTCTTGGTGGCTCGCTTACGGGGCGGAGTCAACAGGTCGGCGATCGTTGCGATCGCCGTCGGCACCAGCCGGTAGTACGCCCACACGCCGCGCTTCTCCCGCTCCAGCAAGCCGGCCTCGGTGAGGATACGCAGGTGGTGACTGACCGTCGGCTGCGAGAGGCCGAGAGGTGCGGTGAGGTCACACACGCACGCCTCGCCCTCGGGCGCCGACTGGATCAGGCTGAGCAGCCGCAGCCGGGCGGGGTCGGCGAGGGCCTTGAGGACCCCCGCAAGTCGCTCGGCGTCGGCACGTTCGATCGGCTCGCCGGCAAGCGGCGAGATCTGAGGCATAGTCATTTCAGCCAACGCAGTTCCCACGTTTTCCATCCTTCCACCAGCAGCATCGACCCGCCTGCATATCAGCAGATCCGAATCGTCAAACTTTTAGGCCACTAGGCCGAGGTCAGGCAACGTATAGGCCGCTCGGTATGGCAGTCCGGCCGCTCGAACGGCGTCGCCCGCGCCTCGATCAACAATAACCGCAACGCCCACAACCTCGGCCCCAGCCTCTTGCAACGCCTCGACCGCGGTCAGCACACTGCCACCCGTCGTCGAAGTATCCTCCACCGCCAGCACCCGGCGACCGGCCACCTCCGGCCCCTCGATCCGCCGCTGCAGGCCGTGCGTCTTCTCGGCCTTACGCACCACGAAGGCATCCAGCCCGCGCCCCGTCGCCGAGGCGGCGTGCAGCATGGACGCGGCAACCGGATCGGCGCCCAGGGTCAGGCCACCGACCGCTTCGAAATCCCAGTCCGCGGTCAGGTCGAGCAACACTCGGCCCACCAATGGTGCCGCCGCGTGATGGAGAGTCACCCGGCGCAGATCCACGTACCAGTCCGCCTCACGACCGGAGGACAGCACGACCCGGCCGTGTACTACGGCCAGGTCGGAAATGAATTTACGCAGGTCGTCGTGGTCCCCCATGGCGCCCAAGGGTACTGCTCGAGTCTGGGTGCCGTCGGGTGGACCCGACCGGCCGGCGATCCGCCATCGGCGATGATGCTCAGGATTGACGGTGCGCGACTACTCTGCGTACTCGGAATCCGGTGTGGGTAACCAGATTGCGGGATCCCCGACCGCCTCGTCCGCGGGCCGTCGCCGGGACAACAAGATCAACGCTCGTCGCGTCCGACCCGCGCCCGGGTGTCGCCGCTGACCGTCCTCAGCAGTCCACGGGGGGCGTGCCGCAACCCGAAGACCGCCGCCTTGTATTTCCAGTCCGGAACGCTGACCAACTTGCCTTTTCCCAGGTCACGCAGGGCATCGGCCACCACGTTGTCAGCCGAGAGCCACAGCCAATCAGGCATTTTGGACACGTTGATGCCGGCCCGCTGATGGAATTCGGTACGGGTGAAGCCCGGGCAGAGCGCCATCACCCGTACGCCGTAACGGCGGGTGGACTGGCCCACGGACTCGCTGAAATTGGTCACCCAGGCCTTGCTGGCGGAGTAGGTGGAGCCCGGCATTACGGCTCCGAAGCCGGCAACCGAAGAGACATTTATCACTGCCCCATCGCGCCGTACGGTCATGGTGGCCAGGGCCGCAAGGGTTAAGCGCATGACCGCGTGGACATTGAGCCGTAACAAACGTGCCTCGTCCTCGACGGTCGAACGGAGGAACGAACGGGCCAGACTGATGCCGGCACTGTTCACGAGAAGTTCAATCGGTTCGGCCGACTCCGCGAGTCGCCGTTCCACCGCGAGGCACCCATCGTCGGTGGTGAGATCGGCCGGAAGCGTGTCCACCCGAACCTGATGCCGCTCGGCCAACTCCGCCGCCAGCCCGGCCAGCCGCTCGCCGTCGCGGGAGACCAGCACCAGGTGCCGCCCGTCGGCGGCGAGCCGCCGGGCGAAGGCCGCGCCGATACCCGCGGTCGCACCGGTCACCAGGGCGCGAGCCGAACCGGTACGGGGCGGAACGGGCACTGCTGGCACGGGCAGGTCCTTACCAGTTCGGCGGCGGTGGCACCGGCGGCTGCACCTGGACAGGCGTCCGCCCACGGAAGAAGGCGTTCGCCGCGGGCAGCACCAGCAGCGTTGCTACTACAAAGTAACCGAGTGCCTGGGCCACCGAAAGCCCGGCCGTCAGCGGAACCCACCAGGACGGGTACGCGTCGCCGAGCGCCCGGATCAGCTCGGTTGTCATCTGGTCGTCCCGTGTGCTGGTCAGCGGCACCGTGCGCTGCACGACCACGGTCGCCAGCGTGCCGCAGCCGCAGAGCAGACCGAGCCCGCAGACCACCCAGGTGGTGATCCGGACCCGGTTGGCGCCGCGCAGGTTGCCCACCGCCAGGACGACCAGCAGCACCGCCGCCCCGACGGCGACCGCCGTACTGACCCCCGCGCCGACCCGGAGCAGCGCCACGAAGCCGTCCACCTCCGACCGGTCGACACCGGCCTGCCCGGCGGCGGCCCGGAACCGGTCGACCGTGCCGCCCGAGGTGGCCAGCCCGAGGATCGCGTGGACCAGCCCACCGGCCGCCATGACGCCCAGCACCGCGGCGGCGAGCACGACCACCCCCGGACGCCGGTTCGGCGCCACGGTGGGCGCTGGGGCGGGCCAACCGGCCACCGGCGGGACCGGGCCACCGGGCCACACGTGCGCTGGGTCCGACACGACAGATCCCCCCGAGTAGGCGTCGGAATGCAACCTACTCGGGGGGATCACGCGGAAGCCCTATCCCGGTCCGACCAATTCGACGAGTCGTCGAATCGGTCGGTGCGCTGACGGTCCGGTCAGCTGGTCGAGGGTCCGGACGGTGGCGGGGCCGACGGCGGCGGTCCCCATTGGTCGTCCGAGTCGCCGTCGCGGGGAGCAGCCGGCGGCGTGGTCGGGCTCGGCCCGGACGGCTGCGACGGGTCGGTCCCCGGCGTCGACTGCGGGTAACCGGGGTACGCCGAGCCCGGCACGGGCGGCTGCCAGACCGGCTGCGCCTTGCGGAAGAACTCGTTCGACGGCGGCAGGGCCAGCAGGATCAGCGCCGCCAGGACGGCGAGCACCGCGACCACGCTCAGCAGGTTGCTGAGCGGTTCGTACCAGCCGGGCAGCCGGTCGTTCAACATCCGCTGGATCTCGGCCTCGTCCGGCACGTTCGCGTCGCCGCTGGACGACGGGGTCAGCGCGCTGCCCGCCGCCGTCAGTGCCAGACCCGCGACCGAGCAGCAGAAGAAGAGACCGCCGAGCACCCAGGTCACGATCCGGGCGGGGTTCTTGCCGCGGTTGTTCAACAGCGCGAGGACAACCAGGCCGATCGCGACGACCAGCCCCACCACCGCGGTGACGACGATGGTCGCGGTGCCCACGGCACCCGCGCCGTCGAGGTCGGTGCCGGCGTACGCCTCTTCGTAGACGTCGCTGATGGTGCCGATGAGCGGAAGCGTGATGATCGCCCCGATCAACTGAACCGCGGCGACCAGGTAGAGCAGATATCCGGCGTAGGTGACGGTGCTCGGACGCGGCCTCGCCGCGGTACCCGCCGGGTAGTTCGGATCAGACACGGCGCTCCTTCCCCTCAGATCGAGGATCACCGTATCGGTACCCCGCCAGCCCTACCGGTCAAACCGGCGTGTCGGGCGACGCCACGCCGTCAGAACATCACCGACCGTCGATGCGAGTCGCCCTCGCGCCGGGCTCAGTAGCTGCGCCACTCCGCGCGGGCGTACTCCAGCACGCGGGGGTGGAGCAGGGTGGACGGCGGCAGGTCCTGCCGGCGGCGGTCCGGAGGGAAGTTCGCGGCCAGCCGGAGCGTGTCCGCGTCGAGGAAACGCAACGGCGGTACGTCCGACGGCAACCCCAGCGCCGGCCCGGACGGTCCCGGTGCCGCCAGCACGAAACCCCAGTCACCGAAGGACGGGACGTCCACGTGGTACGGCGTGGTGGCGAAGCCGGCAGCGCGGATCGAGGCCTCGATGCACCAGTACGACTTGGCCGCGAAGTAGGGCGAACCCGACTGGACCACCATCCGGCCACCGTCGGCCAGCACCGCGCGTACGAGCGCGTAGAACTCCACCGAGTAGAGCTTGGCCGTGGCCGTCTCGTCCGGGTCGGGCAGGTCCACCACTATCGCGTCGAACCGTTGCGCCTGCGTACGCATCCACTGGAAGGCGTCCGCGTTGACCACCCGTACGCGCGGGTCGGTGAACGCGTCGTGGTTGAGCGTACGGAGCTGCGGCTCGGTCCGGGCCAGCCGGATCACCGCAGGATCGAGTTCTACCACCGTCACCGATTCCACGTCGGGATAGCGCAGCAGCTCCCGTACGGCGAGCCCGTCGCCACCGCCGAGGACCAGCACCGACCCTCGGGTCCCGCGCAGCACCGGATGCACCAGCGCCTCGTGGTAGCGGTACTCGTCGACGGAGCTGAACTGGAGGTCCCCGTTGAGGAACAGCCGCAGGTCGGTCACGCCCTGGGAGACGAGCGGGACCGACCGGGTCAGCACGATCTCCTGGTACGGGCTGCGTTCGGCGTACACCACCGGGTCCCGGAAGAGCTGCTGCCGGGCGGTCACCTCGAAGTCGTACGCCGTCACGTAGGCGTACCCGAGGATCAGCCCGACCGCCACGGACCCGGCGGCCAGACCGACCTTGGCCCGCCGGCCCAGCTCGCGCCGGAAGACGGTGTAGACCAGCGCGAGCCCGGCCAGCGCGTTCACCACGCCGACCACGAGCACCCCGCGAAGCTGTCCGAAAACCGGCATCAACAGGAACGGGAAGGCGAGCCCGCCGAGCAAGGCACCGACGTAGTCGGCGGCGAACAGGTCGGCGACCGCGCTGCCGGCCGCCTGCGCACGGATCCGTTGCAGCAGCACCATCAGCAGCGGGATCTCCGCCCCGATCAGCAGACCGAGCAGGAACGCGGTGCCGACCAGGGCCGGGACGTACAGGTCGAGCCAGGCGAAGGCGGCGTAGAGCCCGAGCACCGACAGTCCGCCGAACAGCGCGAGGGCGAGTTCCACGGCGGCGAACGCGACCGCGGCCCGGGACTGCAACGGCTTGGCGGCGAGCGCGCCGACGCCCATCGCGAAGACCATCACCCCGAGCACGATCGACGCCTGGCCGACCGTGTCCCCGATCAGGTAGCTGCCCAGCGCAACCAGCGCCAGCTCGTAGACCAGCCCGCACGCCGCACAGACGAAAACCGCCGCCAGTACGGCCGCACGCGCTCCCCGCCAACGCGGCCGCGCGACCGCCCCGGCCGGGCCGGACGCCTCGGTCGCCTCGGTCGGGTCGGAAGCCTCGGACGCCTCGGTCGTCCGGGTCGGGTCGGTCGCCTCGGTCGTCCGGGTCGGGTTGGACAGCGGCTCGACGGTCATCGTTTCGGACCGTTCGCGCCGGCGGTGGCTGCGGTTGGCGACTTTTTCGGCCTCGTGCCGAGGCGGCGCTGGTGGCGTCGCTCGAACCAGCCGATGGCCACCAGCAGCACACTGATCAGGAGCAGGAAACCGGCACCGAGCACCTCGGTCATGCGGTCACGCCAGAAGTCGCTGCCCGCGTCCGGCAACGCGGCCGGGGCAGCCTGCGGTGACGCCGACGGATCCGGTCCGGTGGTCTGTACGGGGGCGGCCGGCGCCCCACCGGACTCGGCCACCAGCAGCGGCAGGAACACGGCCGCCCGGCAGATCGCCCAGCCCGGATCGGCCAGGAAGTCGTCGTCGGTCAGCCCGAACCGACCCAGGCCCTCGACGTAGTCGATCCCCGACAGGTCGTCCGAGCTGGTCACCCAGAACGAGGCGTAGTCACTGGCCTCGCTGCTCTCCGAGGTGTAGGTGACATCGGCGATGACCTTCATCCAGCGCGGGCACCGAGCGGGGTCGCCATCCACCGGCACGTCGTCGCCGAGGTTGGAGCCGACGCTCACCTTCGGGACGTGACCCTGAAGCTCCCACCCGTAGCAGACCTGCTGCGCCTGGTGGGCGTTGCTCAGCAGGAGGACGGTGTCGGCACGCTCGGTCGGATCGGGCGCGGGCACGGCCGTACCGCCGCCGCCGGTCTCGCCGTCCGCGCGGTCGAGCAGGATCATCCCCACGATGGCCAGCACGACGACCAGCACCAGGCCGCCGACCTTGAGCCAGGTGGCGATCCGCTTGTCCCGGGTGCCCGCGGGCCGTTTCGCCGACTGGACCCGCTTCGCTGGCGTGGTCCCCTTCGCCGGTGCGGTCCGCTTGGCCGAATCGGCCCGCTTGGCCGAATCGGCCCGCTTTGCCGGTGCGGGCGCGGCTGGCTCGGCGGGCCCGAGCGGCGGCTTCGCCTGCGGGTCCGGCCCCGAACTGTCCGCCATCAGCTGATCGCGGCGGCGATCACGGCGCCCGTGGCGAGGTGCACCACCGCCGAGACCCAGACCGCGGGATGGGGTTCCGGGTCGACCAGGATCTCACCCAGCCGGCCCGGCGTGGCCATGTCCAGCAGGAGGAACGCGCCCGCCATGATGAGCAGCCCGATCAGCCCGTACGCGGCACTGCCGACCAGGCCGGCGACGAAGTCGTCGTCGCTGGCCACGATCGCGGTGGTCACGATGATGCCGACACCGGCCAGGTTCGAGGCGAGCAGCAACGCGGCGTTGCGGTTGCGGTCCGCCCAGATCAGCTCGTGCAGCCGGCCCGGCGTGGCCATGTCGACCAGGGCGTAGCCGACGCCCATCAGCAGCACACCGACCACGCCGAACGCGAGCGTGGCCAGCAGGTCGTTGACGAGGGTGCTCAATGAGGCTCCCGAGGGGTGAGGAGGGGAAACGAACTACTTGCCGGCGCCGGGTCCGCCGCCGCGTACGGTCACGCCCCGCCCCCAGCCCCACGCGTTGCCGACCGTGGAGTGGTAGCGCGAATGCGCGGTGGAGAGGCGTTCCAGCAGGATCAGCGAGCCGCCGGCCAGCGGCAGGATCACCACCGAGTCGTCGTCGTAGCGCAGGTAGACGCCGCTGCCGTCGACGTACTGGTCGGCCGGGCGCCAGGTGTCGGTGACGTCCTTGGCCACCGCACTCGGCGTCTTGGTCGAGCTGTACGCGAGCGCCTGCGTCCCGATGTCCCGCGACGCCGCCCGGGAGTAGTGGTCCTGCACGTAGCCCCGTGGGGAGAAGCTGCCGGAGAAGATCGCGAACCCGGCGACCAGCGAACCCACCAGGGCGAACGCGGAACCGATGAAGAACCACCTGCGGTACGTCATGCCGTACTCACCACCGTCTCGGTCTCGACGAGTTCGCCACTCTGCGGATACGCGTGCCAGGTGCGCCAACCGATCGTGTTGCCGCCGTCGGGCCGGTCGGCGGTGGGGTCGCCGAGGTGCAGCCGCAGCGCGGTGATCGCCTCCGGGCCGCCGGGAAAGACCCCGATCAACGCGTACGGGTCGTCGGCGAGTTCGCGCCGCAGCACCGCCGTACGGGCCGACATCTCGGCCGGGTCCAGCCGCAGCACCCGAGCGGCGAACCGGTAACCGGTGGCCGGGTCGGCCAGTTCCGTCGGCAGCTCGGGTGACCGGCCCGGCAGGCAGGCCACCGTCTCGACCAGCTCACCCGCCGTCGGCTCCCGACCCTCGTCACCGTCACCGCCCTCGTGCCGCTGGAGCACGACCTGGTGGGAGGCGCCGAGCAGGCGCAGCCGCAGCCGTACGCCCGGTCGGTCCGGGTGGGCCAGGTCGAGTACGTGCAGCGCGGGCAGTTCCGGCGTACCGAGCGCGAGACTCAGCTCGGCGGCGGTGGTGTCGGCGTACGGGGTGTCCAGGGTGACGAGCATGTTCAGCCGGCCCGCCCCGCCGGTCCACCCTCGGTGCCGGACGTCGACTGTGGATAGACCTGCACCTCGGCGCGTTGCAGCAGCTCGCCCCGGGACGCCTCCCAGGTGGTGCTGTCGCCGTACGAGTCGAAGGAGAGCTTCGCGCCGGTCGGGTCGACGTAGTCGTGGTAGCGGGCCGTGCCGGTGGGGTCGAGCCCGGTGGTGCCGGAGGCGGTGTAGCGGGCCTGCCCGGACTCGTCGCTGGTGTACGCGCGTCCGTCGAAGTCGAGCCGCGGCGGGCCGGGTGCCGGTACGGCCTCCGTGGCCGGAACCTCGTGCCAGAGCACCATTTCCAGGTCGGGGTCCTCCTCGACCGAGAGCCAGAGCTTCGCGCCGTGCGCGTCGTCCAGCAGGTGCTCGGTCCAGCTCCAGCCGCCCTCGGTGAACCGGACCGTGCCGCGTACGCCGTACTGGGTGTGCCGGATCTCGACGATGTCGCCGGGCCGCAGTCGGCGTGGGTCACCCCGCAGCGCGTCGGCGTCGTCGTCCACCACCCGGAACGGGTCCCGTTCCTTTGCCGGCCCGGTCTGCCGGGCCTGCCGCCGTTTCGCGCGCAGGGCGAGTACGGCCACCACCACGCCTGCCACCGCGACGAGGCAACCGAGGGTTGCCACCAGGTACGCAGTCCCGCCACTCACCGGGTTCACTCCTCTCGACCTTGTTCGGGCGCCGACGGTAACAACCCCGCGCACCCGTACCCACCCATCGACGAAAACCAACCAGCGGGCACCCTCAGCCGGTCGGTTCCTTCCCCACATCACCAGCCGCACCCGACACGTCCGGCGCGATCGGGGGCTGCCACGAATATCCGGGCGGGGTGAACACCGGCACCGGGTACGGGTAGCCGGGCCAGAATGTCGGCGGTTGGTGCCACGGTCGGAAGAACCGGTTCGCCGAGGGTGTCAGCAGCAGCACCGCGACGGCCACCACCAGCCCGAACGCCAGCAGCGCCAGCAGCGGGGCGGCCATACCGAGCAGGTCCCAGACCGGATCGGTGTCGAGGTAGAGCCGGTCGTAGAACTCGGAGTCCTCGAACTGCGAGAAGTCCGGCTCGTCGGGATAGTCCGGGGCCGCACCGGGCTCCGACTCGGGCCACGGCCCGCTCGCCGTCGGCTCGTCCAGCACCGGGCCACTGAGCAGGAACCCCCCGACCATCATGCCGAATCCGACCGGTAGGCAGCAGGCCAGCAGCAGCATCAGCCCGGCCGGGACGATGGTGAGGATCCGGGCGGCGTTGCGTCCCCGCAGCAGCGGCGGTACGCAGATCGCGAGCCAGATCACGAGCACCAGCGCCGGAACCCCGGTGAACAGCAGGCCCAGGATGTTGCCGAATCGCTCGGTGCTCACCTCGGACGGATCCGGGTCGGTCAGTGCCGCGGCCCGGTCGATCTCGCCCGAGAAGTGCACCGCGGACGCGATGCCGAGCACGATCTCGGCCAGCAGCACCCCGATGACGCCCCACACCAGCCAGCCGGCCACGGTCACGGTCGCCGGCCGCGCCGGGGGCGGTGGCGGGATCGACGCGTACGGCGGGAAGGGCGGCGGACCGGGCGGCGGGAAGCCGGGTGGTGGGTACTGCCACGCGTAGCTCACCGGCGTGACGGTAGCGATCAAGGGCAGCCGGCGACAGTGGGCGAAAAGCCGTCCGCTGACGCCGTACGGATCAGCCCTGGTCGAGTTGGGCGGTGGCGTACTCGCCGACGGTCGTCTGGTCGACCAGGCAGCCGGTGTAGGTGGTGAACTCGTCCCGTTCGCCGGTCAGCGACTGCCAGGCGGCGCGGGCGGCGGGTGGGTCGAAGCGGGTGAGCAGGGTGGCGGCGTACACCTTGCCGGCGGGGGTGCCGTGCTTGAGCAGTTCGCAGATGTGCCGGCGTACCTCGTCCAGCCGGCTGGGCAGCGCCACCTCGAGCGTGTGGTACGCCTCGGTCGCCGGCAGGATCCGGCCGGCGAAACCCACTCCGCCGAACGCCACCGCGTCGGCGCTACGGAGTTGGTCCACCGCCGCCTCGATGCCGTCGCCCGAGGCGGGGGAACCCGGTGCGGGGGAATCAGCCATGTCTTTGATTCTGCCCCAATCGAGCCGTTCCGAACCCGGATCCCGGTGGAGATTGCCGCCCGTCCAGCAGCATCCCCACCGGGATCCGGGCCGATCAGCCGGCGGAGACCGTCAGCGCGTCCTTGCTCTCGGCCAGCTCCACCCGGACCACGTCACCGTCACGGATCTCACCGGCGAGCAGCGCCCGGGCCAGCCGGTCGCCGATCGCCGACTGGACCAGCCGGCGCAGCGGGCGGGCACCGTAGATCGGGTCGTACCCGTGCTGGGCCAGCCAGTCGCGGGCCGGGTCGTCGACGACCAGCGCGAGCCGCCGGTCGGCCAGCCGCCGACGCAGCCGGTCGAGCTGGATGTCCACGATGGACCGCAGGTCGTCGCCGGTCAGGGCCGCGAAGACCACGATGTCGTCGAGCCGGTTGAGGAACTCCGGCTTGAAATGGGTACGGACGACCGCGAGCACCGCGTCGCGCCGCTGCTCCTCGGTGAGGGTCGGGTCGGTGATCAGTCCCGAGCCGAGGTTCGAGGTGAGGATCAGGATCGCGTTGCGGAAGTCGACCGTGCGCCCCTGACCGTCGGTGAGCCGGCCGTCGTCGAGCACCTGGAGCAGCACGTCGAAGACGTCCGGGTGGGCCTTCTCCACCTCGTCCAACAGCACCACGGAGTACGGCCGGCGGCGCACCGCCTCGGTGAGCTGGCCGCCCTCCTCGTACCCGACGTAGCCGGGCGGGGCACCGACCAGGCGCGCCACCGAGTGCTTCTCGGCGTACTCGCTCATGTCGATGCGTACCATGGCCCGTTCGTCGTCGAAGAGGAACTCGGCCAGGGCCTTGCCCAGCTCGGTCTTGCCGACGCCGGTGGGGCCGAGGAAGAGGAAACTGCCGGTGGGTCGGTCCGGGTCGGCGACACCGGCCCGCGCCCGGCGGACCGCGTCGGCGACCGCGCCGACCGCCTCGGGCTGCCCGACGACCCGGGAGCCGAGCGACTCCTCCATCCGGAGCAGCTTGGCGGTCTCGCCTTCGAGCAGCCGGCCGGCGGGGATGCCGGTCCAGGCGGCGACCACGGCGGCGATGTCGTCGGCGCCGACCTCCTCCTTGAGCATCGCCCCGGCCGCCTGGAGTACGGCGAGTTCCGCCTCGGCCCGCGCCAGTTCGCCCTGCATGGTGGGGATGCGGCCGTAGCGCAGCTCGGCGGCCAGTTCCAGTTCGCCGTCACGCTCGGCCCGCTCGGCCTCGCCGCCGAGCCGTTCCAGCTCCTCCTTGGCGGCGGAGAGCCGGGTGATGTGCTCCTTCTCCAGCCGCCACCGGTCGCTGAGAGCGGTGAGCTGTTCGCGCTTGTCGGCCAGTTCCTTACGAAGCCGGGTCAGGCGCTCGGCGGAGGCGGCGTCCGGCTCCTTGGCCAGCGCCATCTCCTCGATTTCGAGGCGGCGTACGGCCCGCTCGATCTCGTCCACCTCGACCGGCCGGGAGTCGATCTCCATCCGGAGCCGGGAGGCGGACTCGTCCACCAGGTCGATCGCCTTGTCGGGCAGGAAGCGCTCGGTGATGTACCGGTCGGACAGCGACGCGGCGGCGACCAGTGCGGCGTCGGTGATCCGTACGCCGTGGTGCACCTCGTAGCGCTCCTTGAGCCCGCGCAGGATGCCGATGGTGTCCTCGACGGTCGGCTCGCCGACCAGCACCGGCTGGAACCGGCGCTCCAGCGCCGGGTCTTTCTCGATGTGCTCGCGGTACTCGTCCAGCGTGGTCGCGCCGACCATCCGCAGCTCGCCGCGGGCCAGCATCGGCTTGAGCATGTTGCCGGCGTCCATCGAGCCCTCGCCCTTGCCGGCGCCGACCACGGTGTGCAGCTCGTCGAGGAAGGTGATCACCTGGCCGTCGGAGCCCTTGATCTCCTCCAGCACCGACTTGAGCCGCTCCTCGAACTGGCCGCGGTACTGCGCCCCGGCCACCATCGCGCCCAGGTCGAGCGAGACCAGCTTCTTGTCCCGCAGCGACTCCGGTACGTCACCCGCGACGATCCGCTGGGCCAGGCCCTCGACGATCGCGGTCTTGCCGACGCCGGGCTCGCCGATGAGGACCGGGTTGTTCTTGGTACGCCGGGAGAGCACCTGGATCACCCGGCGGATCTCCGAGTCGCGCCCGATCACCGGGTCGATCTTGCCGGCACGGGCGCTGGCGGTCAGGTCGACGCCGTACTTCTCCAGTGCCTGGTAGGTCTGCTCGGGGTCGGCGGTGGTCACCCGGCGATCGCCACCCCGTACGGTCGGGAACGCCGCGACCAGGTCCTCCTCGGTGACACCGGCGGTCTTGAGCGCCTGGGCCACCGCGCCGCCCACCCGGGCCAGGCCGGCGAGCAGGTGCTCGGTCGAGGTGTACTCGTCGCCGAGCGGTCGGGCGATCTGTTCGGCGGCGCCGATGGCGTTGGCGAACTCGCGGGACAGGCTGGGTTCGGCGACGCTGGCGCCGCGTGCGGCGGGCAGGTTCTCCACTGCTCGGGCGGCGGCCCGACGGATGTCCGCCGGGTTGGCGCCAACGGCGCGCAGCAGGCCACCGGCGGTCGAGCCACCGGTGTCCAGCAGCGACAACAGCAGGTGCCACGGTTCGACGGTGGCGTGGCCGCGCTGGTTGGCGATGGCGACCGCGCCGGTGATGACTTCGCGGCTCTTGGTGGTGAGACGTTCGGCGTTCATGGGCTCCCCTGGATCGGCGTGTCCACTGGTGACGACACAACCAGAGTTGAGTCTATTCCGCTCAACTCTACGCTGTGACGTCGATCACTCCGGAAACCGGATTCCCGCCACCATCCCGGCCGTGATCAGCACACTTCCGGTCGCTCGCAGCTGTGTGAAGGCACACGGTAGCGTTGCTGCCGTGCGAGTACGCGTAGAACAGACCGCCCTGCCCGGGATCGGCGTGCGTCACGACATGGTGACCACGTCCGGGCGCCGGCTCGGGGTGGTCACCCATCGGAACGGTCGACGCGATCTGGTCTTCTACGATCGCGACGACCCCGACGCCTGCACGGCGGACATCCCGCTGACCGACGACGAGGCGGAGGCACTGGCCGACATCCTCGGCGCCTCGCTGATGCTGGGCCAGCTCTCCGGGCTGCGCCAGCAGGCCGCCGGACTGCTCACCGAGCAGATCTCCATCCCGGCAGGGTCACCGTACGTCGGGCGTCGACTGGGCGACACCAAGGCTCGCACCCGGACCAGCGCCTCGATCGTGGCAGTGCTGCGCGAGCGCGAGGTCATCGCCTCCCCCGATCCCTCGTTCCGCTTCGAAGCCGGCGATGTGGTGGTCGTGGTCGGTACCCGCACGGGTCTCGACGGCGTCACCGCGATCCTCGCCGACAGCGATCCGGACGGCTGATCGCGGATGCACGATCAAACAGTCCTGCTCGTCGAAGTCGGCGCGCTGCTGCTCGGGCTCGGCCTGCTCGGCCGGCTGAGCCGCCGGATCGGGCTCTCCCCGATCCCGCTCTACCTGCTGGCCGGCCTGGCCTTCGGACACGGCGGCATCCTGCCGCTCTCGGCCAGCGAGGAGTTCTTCGCCGTCGGCGCCGAGATCGGCGTGATCCTGCTGCTGGTCATGCTCGGCCTGGAATACTCGGCCAGCGAACTCGTCGGCAACCTCCGCTCGGCCGCCCCCGCCGGACTGATCGACGGGCTGCTCAACGCACTGCCCGGCGCCGCGTTCGCGCTGCTGCTCGGCTGGGGCTGGCTGTCGGCCGTGGTGCTCGCCGGCATCACCTGGGTCTCGTCGTCCGGCGTGATCGCCAAGGTCCTGGCCGACCTGGGTCGGCTCGGTAACCGGGAAACCCCGGTCATCCTCTCGATCCTGGTCATCGAGGACCTCGCGATGGCGCTCTACCTGCCGCTGGTGACCGCGCTGCTCGCCGGCATCGGGCTGTTCGGCGGGGCGCAGGCGCTGGCCATCGCGGTCGCCACGGTCATCGTGGTGCTGGTCGTCGCGATCAAGTACGGGCACGTCATCTCCCGGATGTTCGCGCCACAGGACCCGGAGGCGCTGCTGCTCGGCGTACTCGGGCTGACCCTGCTGGTGGCGGGCCTGGCAGCCGGGCTGAAGGTCTCGGCGGCGGTCGGCGCGTTCCTGGTCGGCATCGCCCTCTCCGGGCCGGTCGCACACCACGCGACCGAACTGCTCTCACCCCTGCGGGACCTGTTCGCCGCCGTCTTCTTCGTCTTCTTCGGGCTCGCCACCGACCCCGCCGACATGCCGCCGGTACTGCTGCCGGCGCTGGGGCTGGCCGTGGTCACGATGGGCACGAAGGTGCTGACCGGCTACCTGGCCGCCCGCCGGGTCGGGATAGCCCTGCCGGGCCGCTGGCGTACGGGACTCGCACTGATGCCACGCGGCGAGTTCTCGATCGTCATCGCCGGACTGGCGGTCACCTCCACCGGGGCGGCGATCGAACCGCAACTCGCCCCGCTCGCCACGGCATACGTGTTGATCACCGTGGTCAGCGGTCCGATGCTGGCTCGACTGCCGGACATGCGCTGGTTCAAGGACTGGTTGCGCCGCAAGGCTCAGGCGTCGGCGCTCAAGCCGGCACCGGCAGTCGACTGAATCGCCCCGGTACGGGGGACTCTCCGTACTTTTGGCGTAACGGCTTGATGAAATGGCACGTCAGGGTTCTTCCCCAGATCGGCGGCGGCACGCTACCGTGTCGCCGCAGCAGGTGGTGGTGTGCGCGGGACGCTGAGTGTCCCGCGCTCGCGAGAGCGGAAGGTCGGCCCGGTGAGCGTGCAGCAGACCGCGTTCCAAGGCTTCTCCAACCCGGTGGACCCGTCTCCCACCGAGTTGCGCGCATGGGCCTACCAGCCCGATTCGGTGCCGCTGCAATCCATGCCACAGGACTGGGACCTGCTGGTCTCCGGTGACCGGCTGATCACCACCCTGTTCGACCTGGCGATGGACCGGTCCTGCCCGGCCCGCCGGTTCGCCCTGCACTGCCTCTACATCTACGCGGCCGACGGCATCCGGACGAAGTTCCGTGCCCACCCGAAGCGGCGGCTGCGCAAGCTGGTCGAGCAGGCCGAGCAGGGCGGCGACGAACAGATGCAGGTCTGGGCGCACAACAGTCGGGTGCTGCTGGCCAAGCCGGAGCTGTTCAACTACCACGACTGGTGCGAGGGCGGGCTGGTCCGCCAGAACCGCCGCCTCGCCTGACCGAGCAACAGCCCTCGACGTTGCGGCCCGGAGCGGCCGGCAGCCCCCGTTGATCCTGCCGGCCGCCCCGGGTCGGACTCGGGCCCGTCAGATGCGGGCGCGGAACACGGCAACCGTGGCGCCGACCGCGATGTTGAGGACCGGCAGAGTCGCCAGGACAGCCAGGTCGATCAGCGCCCAGCTTCCCGTCGACCAGGCTCCCATTGCCACCAGGTCGCTCGCGGCGCTGCTGACGACGACGTAGAGGAAGGCGAGCCCCAACGAGATCGTGACCCGTTCATCCACAATGGACCAGATGATCGCGGCGACGGCGAGCGTCTGCCACACCGTACGGCCGGCGGTCTGGAACGCCGGTTCCTGCGCGATCGTCCCGTACCCCTGGAGCGTGACCGACACCAGCGGTACGAGCAGCATGAGGTGCAGTGACCTCGGCGCCGTCACCGCCCCGCGTCCGACGAGCGGAATCAGCAGCACTACGGCGAGCGGCAACGGCCACGACGACGAGAACTCGTAAATGCCCTGGCGGGCGACCGCGTCCAGCACGAACGCCCCGGCCGTCAGCACGGTCGCCGCAAGGTACGCCCCCCGGAAGACCGCCACCATCGCCAACACACACGCGGCGACGACGACGAGGCTCGCCCCTACCGAATGGCGCGTCATCTGCCAGAGCACGTCGCCGCCGGCCACGATCAACAACATCAAGGCAGCGGTACGCAGAGACACCCGCCAGGAATGCCCGACCGTACGGCGACCGTGTGCACCGGCCCGGACCCGGAGCGCGCCGAGGATCAGCCCGCGTACCTCCCGCCACTGCGGACGGCTCCGGTCCGGCGGGGACGAGTCCATCAACACGGCCAGCATCTCGGCGCCCCGGGCCCGCCGGTAAGCCTTGGGGTAGAGGCGCAACCAGCCCGCGTACCGTCGCTCCAGCTCGGTCATGCCAGACCCGCCGCGGGTCGTGGTGCCGGCGAGAAGGCCGTCCGGTCGGTCACGACCCTGGCCGCGGCCGCCATCGCCTCGGCTTCCGATCGCAGGGCGGCCGCCCCGTCCGGGGTGAGTCGGTAGTAGCGCCGGGCGCGACCGTTGACGATCTCCTCGTGGGTCGAAACCACGTACCCCTCGCCGGTGAGCCGGTCGAGCGCGGCATAGAGCGTGCCAGTGGCGAGCCGAACCCGCCCCCGCGACAGCTCACCGGCCCTGGTCATGATCGCGTAGCCGTGCAGCGGCTCGTCCTGCAACGCCGCCAGGATGAAGTACGTAGGTTCCCGCATCCGTGAACTCACCCACCCACCATATGCCGACGACCGACATATGCAAACCCCCCCCACCCGAAACACGCGACGATCTTGCAGTTGTGGCGGTTGACGAATGTGGATGAAACACGTGAATTGGGGCACCACAACTGCAAGATCGTCGCGGGCCCCGGGGTGGGGGGTGGGCGGGGCGGGCGGGGCGGGCGGGGCGGGCGGTACGGGCCGGGAGCCCCCGTGGATCCCGGCCCGTGCCGGCATCCTCAAGGTAGGGCAACGCCCCGCAGTTCCGGGGGGAAATGCGGGGCGTCGTGGTATCCGAACGGGCCGGGTCAGCGGGGGCGGGGGCGCCAGACGACCAGGGCGGTCGAGACCTGGTTGGTCGGTACGAGGTCGCGGCGCGGGAACGGGCCGCTGACCGCCAGGGCCTCCAGTTCGGCAACCCGCCGGTACGCGTGTTCCAGCTCGGCTTCCATCTGCGCCATCCGCTGCTGCAACTCGTCGACCAACTGCTCCAGGCCGATGATCCGCTTGATGCCGGCGAGGTTGACCCCGTCGTCCTGACTGAGTCGCTGCACCTCACGCAGCAGGGCGACGTCGCGCACGCTGTAGCGCCGCCCACCGCCGGCCGCCCGACCGGGCTGGACCAGGCCCATCCGGTCGTACTGGCGCAGCGTCTGGGGGTGCATTCCCGCCATCCGCGCCGCTACCGAGATCATCAACACCTTGGCATCGGACGACGTCTCGACCGAGATGATGATTTCCTCAGCCATCGCCACTCACCTCCGCATCACGACCACTAGTTGACTCGACGCACCCGGGCGTCGAGATGTTCCCGCCCGGCCGGAGGAGTCTGCTTGGCGAACAATTCCAACGCCTCGCGGGCCTCCGCGGAGACCTGCGCCGGCACCGTGACCTCCACGGTCACCAGCAGGTCACCCGGCTGTCCGTCACGGCGGGCAACACCCTTGCCGCGGGCCCGCAGGGTCCGGCCGCTCGGGGTGCCCGGCGGCACCCGCAGGGTCACCGCACCGTCCATGGTGGGCAGCCGCAGGTCGGTGCCGAGCACCGCCTCGGCGAAGGTGATCGGCACGGTCAGCGTGAGGTCGTCACCGCTGCGCCCGAACAGCTCGTCGTTGCGTACCTTGACCAGCACGTACAGGTCACCGGCGGAGCCGCCGCGCTCGCCCGGCTCACCGCGCCCGGCAAGCCGGATCCGCTGGCCGTCGGCCACCCCACCCGGGAACCGTACGTTCAGGGTGCGGGTCTTGGTCACCCCGCCGGTGCCGAGGCACTCGGGGCACTTCTCCTCGACCACTGTGCCGACGCCCTGGCACTCGCGGCACGGCTCGGAGAAGCTGAACGAGCCCTGGTTGCGGGTGACCACACCGGCACCGTGGCACTGCGGGCAGGCCCGCGGCTGGGTGCCGGGCTTGGCGCCGTCGCCGTGGCAGGTGTCGCAGACTCCCGGCGCGCGCAGCGTCAGGGGCAGGGTGACCCCGCGTACGGCGTCGTTGAAGTCGAGTACGACCTCCGCCTCGACGTCGCGCCCCCGAGCCGGGCCACGGGCCCGTGGCGGCGCACCGGCGGCACCGCCACCGGAGAAGATCGAGCTGAACAGGTCGGAGAATCCGGCGCCGCCGAACCGGCGGTCACCTGCACCGCCGGCACCGGCCTGACCGGCGTTGCCGAACAGGTCGGAGACGTCGAATGGGTATCCGCCGGCACCCGGCTGCCCGCTGCGGGCGTTGCGCCGGAACGCGCCCGAGCCGAACAGCGAGCGCATCTCGTCGTACTCCCGGCGTTTGCGCTCGTCGGAGAGCACGTCGTACGCCTCGGAGACGGTCTTGAACCGCTCCTCTGCCTGCGGGTCACCCGGGTTGTGGTCCGGGTGGGACTCGCGGGCGAGCTTGCGGTACGCCTTCTTGATCTCGTCGGAGGAGGCGGACTTACCCACACCCAGCGCGGCGTAGAAGTCCTTCTCCAGCCAGTCCTTGGAACTCATCTGTCGTCCACCCCCTTCCTCGCGTCGTGATCGGGGCGTACCGCGTCCGCCTCAGCGGCCCCCGGTACGCCCCGATCATGACAGTCGAATCCAACTACTCCGGATCGGCGACGGCGACCAGCGCGGGGCGCAACAGCTTCTCGCCGAGCTGGTAGCCCCGACGCATCACCGAGACACAGGTGGGCTCGGTGACCTCGGCCGAGGTCTGGTGCGCCACCGCCTCGTGCCGGGTCGGGTCGAACGGGTCGCCCTTCTCCCCGAAGGGGGTCAGGCCGAACCTGGTCAGTGCCGTGTTGAGCTGCTCGGCCACGGTGCCGAACGGCCCGACCAGGTCGCCGTGTTCGCGTGCCCGGTCCAGATCGTCCAGTACGGGCAACAGCGCGGTCAGCACCTGCCCGGTGGTCTGCTCGGCTGCCAGCCCCCGGTCCCGGTCCACCCGCTTGCGGTAGTTGGCGTACTCCGCCGACACCCGCTGAAGGTCCCGGGTCCGCTCTTCGAGCTCGCCGCGCAGTGCCTCCAACTCGGCGCCCAGCGGGCCGGGAGAGCCGCTGACCGGCTTTGCCGGTGCGTCCACCACGGCGCCCTCCGGGCCGCTCGGCTGGTCCAGCTTCGGCACCCGCGCCTTGCCGTCGCCGAGTTCGACCTCGACCTCGGCGTCCTCGACCAACTCGTCCAGGATCGGGGTGTCCGGCTCGCCGACCAGTTCCTCGCCGTCCTCCGACTCGTCCGGTTGTCCCGGCTCGACCCCGTTCACCTGCGCCTCGGCCTGCGCCGCATCGGCGTCGTCGGTGGCCGGCTCAGACCCGTTGTCGTGCCGATCGATCTTCCGCTTGTCCCGGATGACAACCCGCTCGCCAGCCTGCTCCTGCGCCGGGCCGGAGCCACCCGGCGTCGACCCGGTGGTCTCCGGGTCGGCGGCTTGTGGCTTCTCCGTCATGACTTCTCCTCGCTCCGCTCGTCCAGATCCCGGTCCGTCGGACCGAGCTGGGCGATCACCCTGCGCTGTTCGGCCACGCGACTACCTCGCGCCGATCAGCGCCGAAGGCAGCGCCGGTCCCGGCCGCGCGGTGGCGGCCGGGCCGGCGTGGTGGCGACGGGTCACTTCTTGTCGTCCTCGTCGACGATCTCGGCGTCCACGACGTCGTCCGGACCGCCGGCCGGCTTGCCGGTCGGGCCGGCACCGGTCGCGCCGGCACCCGCGCCCGCGGCGCCGGGCTGCTCGCCCTGCTCCGCCTGCTGGGTGTAGAGCAGCGAGCCGGCCTGCTGGGAGACCGTGGCCAGCTTCTCGTGCGCCGACTTGATCGCCTCCAGGTCGGTGCCGCCGAGCGCGCTGCGCAGGTCGCCGAGGGCCTCGTTGATCTGGTCGCGGGACTCGCCGGGGAGCTTGTCGCCGCTCTCGGCCAGGAACTTCTCGGTCTGCCACTGGAGCTGCTCGGCGACGTTGCGGGTCTCCGCCTCCTCGCGGCGGCGCTTGTCGTCGTCGGCGTGGTCCTGGGCGTCGCGCATCATCCGCTCGATGTCGTCCTTCGGCAGCGCCGAGCCGCCGGTGATCGTCATCGACTGCTCCTTGCCGGTGCCGAGGTCCTTCGCGTTGACGTGCACGATGCCGTTGGCGTCGATGTCGAAGGTGACCTCGACCTGCGGCACGCCGCGCGGTGCCGGCGGCAGCCCGGTCAGCTCGAAGGTGCCGAGCTTCTTGTTGTAGGACGCGATCTCGCGCTCACCCTGGAAGACCTGGATCAGCACCGACGGCTGGTTGTCGTCCGCCGTGGTGAAGACCTCGGAGCGCTTGGTCGGGATGGTCGTGTTGCGCTCGATCAGCTTGGTGAAGATGCCGCCCTTGGTCTCGATGCCCAGGCTCAGCGGGGTCACGTCGAGCAGCAGGACGTCCTTGACCTCGCCCTTGAGCACACCGGCCTGCAGCGCCGCACCGACCGCGACGACCTCGTCCGGGTTGACGCCCTTGTTCGGGTCCCGGCCGATGAGCTGCTTGACCAGCTCGGAGACGGCCGGCATACGGGTGGAGCCACCGACCAGGATCACGTGGTCGACGTCGGCGACCTTGACGCCGGCATCCTTGATCGCCTGCTCGAACGGGCCCTTGGTGCGGTCCAGCAGGTCCTGCGTCATGCGCTGGAACTCGGCCCGGGTCAGGGTCGCGTCGAGGTGCAGCGGGGCCGACGGGGCACCGTCGGTGGCCGCCGGACCGGCGGTGATGTACGGCAGGTTGATGCTGGTGGTGGTCGCCGCGGACAGCTCGATCTTGGCCTTCTCGGCCGCCTCGCGGAGCCGCTGCATCGCCATCTTGTCCTGGGACAGGTCGACGCCGTGCTGGCCCCGGAAGGTCTTGACCAGGTGGTCGATGATCCGCTCGTCCCAGTCGTCGCCGCCCAGGTGGTTGTCACCGCTGGTCGACTTGACCTCGACCACGCCCTCGGCCAGTTCCAGCAGCGACACGTCGAAGGTGCCGCCACCGAGGTCGAAGACCAGTACGGTCTGCTCCTTGGAGCCCTTGTCCAGCCCGTAGGCCAACGCCGCCGCGGTCGGCTCGTTCACGATCCGCAGTACGTTGAAGCCGGCGATCTCACCGGCCTCCTTGGTGGCCTGCCGCTGGGCGTCGTTGAAGTACGCCGGAACGGTGATCACCGCGTCGGTGATCCGCTCGCCCAGGTATGCCTCCGCGTCCCGCTTGAGCTTCATCAGCGTGCGCGCCGAGATCTCCTGCGGGGTGTACTTCTTGCCGTCGATGTCTACCGACCAGTTGGTGCCGACCTCCCGCTTGACCGACCGGATGGTCCGGTCCGGGTTGGTCACCGCCTGGCGCTTGGCGACCTCACCGACGAGCACCTCACCGTTACGGGCGAACGCGACGATCGAAGGAGTCGTCCGCGAGCCCTCGGCGTTCGCGATGACGGTAGGCTCACCGCCTTCGAGAACGCTGACGCAGGAGTTCGTCGTGCCGAGGTCGATGCCGACCGCACGTGCCATCTTTGCTTCCTCGCTTCGTTACTAGGCAGGTGACGGGCACCGCCCGCAGCACACCCACCGCAAGTTGAGTGGACCGGACTCAATAGTGCCACGATGATCCCAGGCGTCAAGTTGGAGTTGAGTCACATCCACGCAACCTCGGCCGATCGGCCCGCTGAGCAGGGCCGAATGCCGGCCGTCACCACATTGGTACCGCCGGACCGACATGGGTGCCTGTTGTCTGTCTTGCATGCATCAGGCAGGCTTTACCCGTGACGACGCACGGCGATCCCGCCAGCGGTCCCGGCGCGCCCGCCATCGTGGAGAAACCTCCCACAATATCCGAATCTTCCTCACCGCCGCCCCCTGAGCGGGCCCCTGCGGAGCAACCGATCGCCGGGACCGGCGACACCGGGCCCGCCGGAGGGCGTACCGGGGCCGCGGTGCCCGAAGGCACCCATCGGGCACCTGTGGTGCACGAGGTGACCTGGCGGGCAGCCGACGGTCCAGAGGTCGCGGAAAGCACCGAACCCGACCTGCGACCCGCGCTGGCGCAACTGCGTACGGCGATCACCGAGACGACGTACCCGCTGGTCCTGCCGTCGGCCGACGAGGCCCGGCAGGTCGGCGCGGCGGTGGCCGCGCAACTCGACGACTACCTGCTGCCACGCCTGGCCCGGCTCGACGCACCGCTGCTCGTGGTCGTCGGCGGCTCCACCGGCGCCGGCAAGTCGACCCTGGTCAACAGCCTGGTCCAGGCGCGGGTCAGCGCCACCGGAGTGCTCCGGCCGACCACCAGGGCACCCGTCCTGGTCTGCAACCCGAGCGACCTGGCCTGGTTCCGGCAGGGCGAACTGCTGCCCGGCCTGACCCGTACGACCGACGCCAGTGACGACCCCGGCACGCTGCAGCTCATCGCGGCGCCGGCCCTCGCCCCCGGCCTGGCCTTCCTCGACGCACCCGACATCGACTCGGTGGTCGACGCCAACCGGGCCCTCGCCTCGCAGTTGCTCGCCGCCGCCGACCTGTGGCTCTTCGTCACCACCGCCGCCCGGTACGCCGACGCCGTCCCGTGGGAACTGCTGCGCACCGCCCGGCTGCGCGGCACCGTGATCGCCCTGGTGCTCGACCGGGTGCCACGCGAGGCCGCCGACGAGGTGGCCGACCACCTCACCGAGATGCTCACCGAACAGAAGCTGGGCGCGGCGCCGCTGTTCGTGCTCCCCGAGACCCCGGTCGACGGGCAGGGCCTGCTGCCGGAGCGGTACACCGCGCCGCTGCGCTCCTGGTTCGCCCGGCTGGCCGGCGACGCCGACGCCCGAGCCGCGGTGGTCCGGCAGACCCTCGACGGCGCGCTGAGCGCGCTGCGGCCGGCGGTCGCCAGCCTGGCCACCGCCGCCGACGACCAGGCGGAGACCGCCGACGACCTCGCCGAACGCGCCCGCGCCGCCTACCGGGGCGCCCGGCGTACGGTCGAGCACGGTCTCCAGGACGGCCGGCTGCTCCGCGGCGAGGTGCTCAACCGCTGGCAGGAGTTCGTCGGCACCGGTGAACTGTTCCGCACCCTGGAGGCGCGGATCGGCCGGCTCCGTGACCGGGTCGTCGCCGCGGTCACCGGGCGCCCCGCGCCGGGCCGGCAACTCCAGAACGCGATCGAGTCCCAACTGGTCAACCTGCTGCGCGGAGTCGCCGCCGAGGCCGCCGAGGGCGCGTACAACGCCTGGCACACCCATCCCTCGGGGGCTGCGTTGCTCACCCCGGCCCTCGGCCGTCCCGGTGTGGACCTGCCGGACCGGGCCGAGCGGCTGATCCGGGACTGGCAGCGCGGCGTACTCGAGCTGGTCCGGGCCGAGGCCGGTGACAAGCGCTTCGTCGCCCGTACCGCCGCGTACGCGGTCAACGCGATGGGGCTCGCGGTCATGGTGGCGGTCTTCGCCTCGACCGCCTTCATCCCGACTGGGTTGGAGGTCGCCGCGGCCGGCGGCACCACCGTCGCCGCACAGAAGGTGCTCGAAGCGATCTTCGGTGACCAGGCCATCCGTACGCTGGCCGCCCGCGCCCGACGCGACCTGCTGGTCCTGGTCGACCGGCTGCTGGACGAGGAGATGGCCCGCTACCTCGACCAGCTCGCGACCGTCGAGGTCGGCGCGGAACCCGGCGCCCGGCTGCGCGCCGCTGCCGAGGCGGTCGAACGCGCCCGGGCCCGAACCGGCCTCACCACCGGCGGCCCGGAGGGAGCCCGGTGAGCAACCTCGCGGGCAAGGTACGCGACGCGCTGCGCGGCGGCCGGCTGATCGACGCCGACCGGCTGCTGAACCGACTGGAGGCGATCGACCGGTTCCGCCGTGCGGTCGACGGGCTGCTGCCGGAGAAGCGCCTCGGCGCCGCGCACACCCTGGTCGAACGGGCCGAAGCCCGGCTCGCCCTGTCCCGGGACCACACCGTGGTCGCGCTCGCCGGTGCCACCGGCAGCGGAAAGTCGAGCCTGTTCAACGCGCTCGCCCGGTGGGAGATGTCCCCGGTCGGGGTACGCCGGCCGACCACCGGCGTCACCCACGCCTGCGTCTGGGGACCCCTGACCGGCGCCGCCAAGCTGCTCGACTGGGTCGGCGTGCTCCCCCGCCACCGGTTCGTACGGGAAAGCGCGCTCGACGGCGACGACGAGCTGGCGCTGCACGGCCTGGTCCTGCTCGACCTGCCCGACTTCGACTCGGTCCAGTGGGCGCACCGAGCCGAGGTGGACCGGCTGCTCGGCCTGGTCGACCTCGTCGTCTGGGTGGTCGACCCGCAGAAGTACGCCGACCGGGTGGTGCACGCCAACTACCTGCGCGACTTCAAACGGCACCAGGACGTCACCGTGGTGGTGCTCAACCAGTCCGACCGGCTACCGCCGGCCGACGTGCCCCGGGTGGTCGCCGACCTGCGCCAGATCCTCGCCCGGGACGAGCTCGACCAGGTGCCGGTGCTGGCCACCTCGACCCTCAACCAGGCCGGCATCGCCGACCTGCGGGCCACCCTCGAACGTACGGTCGCCGAGCGGCAGGCGGCGCTGAGCCGGCTCTCCGCCGACGTGGACGTGGTAGTCGACGAACTCGCCGAGCTGATGGGCCCACCGGCGAACGAGAACGACATCGACCGGCGGACGATCCGACGGCTCACCGAGGCGCTCGCCGGCTCGGCCGGGGTGCCGGCGGTGGCCGAGGCGACCCGTCGGGCGTACGTGCACCGGGCCGCCAGTGCCACCGGTTGGCCGGTCGTACGCGGCTGGCGCCGGCTGCGTCCCGATCCGCTGCGGCGGCTGCACCTGCCCGGTCCCGGGCGGGACGACACCCCGGCCGTCGATTCCGGCATCGGCTCCACCCCGGTCGGTGTCACCTCGCTGCCCGACCCGACCGCTGCCCAGCGGGCCGCCGTCGGGCTGGCCGTACGGGCGATCGCCGACCAGTCCGGGGCCGCGCTCCCCGACCCGTGGACGGCGGCGGTGACCGCGGCGGCCCGGTCCCGCCTCAACGACCTGCCGGACGCGCTCGACCGGGCGGTGGCCGGCACCGACCTCGGCATGGGGCGCAGCCCGGTGTGGTGGCGGATCGTCGGCGGGGTGCAGTGGCTGGCCATCCTGGCCGCGTTGGCCGGGCTCGGCTGGTTGGTGCTCGGGTACGCCCTGCGCGCGCTGGGTCTACCGCCGCTGGACTACCCGACCGTCGGGGTGGTGCCGATGCCGACCGTGCTGCTGCTCGGCGGCCTGCTGCTCGGGGTGGTGGTCGCCCTGCTGGTCAAGCCGATCATCGGGTTCGCGGCGCGGCGGGCCGGCGGACGGGCCGAGGAGCGGCTGCACTCTGCCGTCTCCGAGGTGGGCAAGGAACTCGTCGTCGCGCCCGTACGCGAGGTGCTGCGCCGGTACGCCCAGGCCCGCGAGGCGCTCGCCATGGCCACCGCCACCCGGTGAGCCGGCCGCGATGGGCCCCGTACCGGTGAACCGCTGGGCGGGGCCGCTGCTGCGTGCCGGTCTGGTCCTGCTCGGTGCGCTGCACGTGTCGTGGGGCATTCCCGCGGTGGCCGCCCCGCGCTGGTTCTTCGACCACTTTCCCGGTTTCGGGCAGACCTGGACGGCCGCGTACCCGCCGTTCAACGTGCACCTGATGACCGACGTCGGGGCGGCGTTCCTGACCCTGGGCGCACTGCTGCTCGCCGCCGCCTGGTTGGCCGACCAACGGGTGACCAGGGTGGTACTCGGCGGGGTGCTGCTCTTCTCCGGCATACACCTGGCCTTCCACCTGTCCCATCGCGGGACGCTGGCCGGTGGCGGGCTGGTCGCCAGCCTCGTCTCGCTCGCTCTGGGCGTACTCGCGCCGGGCGCGCTGCTGGTACTCACGAGGTGGCCGCGGGCGTAGGGTCGGAACCATGGCGACGCCTCAAACCCCCTACGACGCGGTGCTGCACGCCGCCCGCGACGTAACCAAGCTGGACTGCGCACTGGATGCCGAAATGCTCGGCGCGGCACTTCTGGGCAGTGTCTACGCGATCGCCGACGAAGACCGCAGCACGGCCGTACGCGAGTTCGTGGGCGGTTTCCTCGCCGCGACCTCGCGACGCCGGACGGCCGCCGCGACCACCATCCGGAACGTGTTCGCCACCCTGGTGCCGGACGCCGAGGGCGCGGCCACGGTCAAGCAGGGCGCAACCGCGCCGTCGTGGTCGGGCCAGTTGGGCAAGGTCCGGCTCACCGGCAGCTACGCCTACGGCGACGTGTACGGCGACCAGACGTCCTACCTCGCCACCTTCGCGTACGACGACGGTGAGGCGGGCGGGCCGGAGCATGCGGTGGTGGCCCTGGTCGACCACAACATCGGGATCACCAAGGACGTCTTCGTCGGCGGCCCGGCCGAGCGCATCCTCGGTCAGGTCCGCGAGATGTGCGCCAACGACGAGCTGACCTGGTTCCGGGAGGAGGAACCGCGCCGGTTGCGCCGCGAGGTGGACCGCTACCTGGCGGTGACCGACGAACTCGGTGACCTGCCGGCGGAGGGCTCCCTCGCCACCGACCGGGCCCTGGTCGGCGCCCGGTTGGCGCTGCTGCCGGCGTCGGTGCTGACGGCGGTGCCGGACGAGCCCGAGCCGCTCTCGTCGGAGCAGCGCTCGGCGCTGGTCCGGGCGTTCCTCGACTCGCCGGAGGCGGCCCGGTTCGGGCTGTCCGACGTGCCGGAGGCCGACCTGCCCTCGCTGCACTTCTGCCTCAGCCTGGTGCTGGACCACTCGGCGAGCTTCCCGGACGCGGACCCGATGCGGTGGAGTCCGGCGGTCGCCGGCCTCTTCCTGCTCGACTGGGTCCATCGCCGCGCGGTGCTCGACATGGACGACGCGGCCATGCTGCCCCGCGCGGTACGCGCCTGGGCCGCCTATGCCGCCCGTCGTCGTGGCCTGCCGGAGTCGGCGGTGCCGCAGACGGACCAGGCCATCGAGGAGATGGTGCCGGAGTTCGCCCGGCTCTACAGCACCGGCGAGCGGCGCAGCCCGGCGACGGCGGCGGTGGCGCAGCTGATGGCGGACGGGGTGGACCCGGACGACCCGGACGCGCTCGACGCCTGGATCGAGGCGAACCGCCAGCGCCTCGGCGAGGAACCGGCCTAGCCGGCCCGGACAACGGGTACGGGGCGGCGCGTCTGCGTCGCCCCGTACCCGTACCAGGCCGCGGTTGGGCGCGAACGTGCTGGTGCGGGTGCTCGTCCGTCGGTTTCCCGATTAGGGCCGCTCAGCGGGGCTGGGTGCCGCTCTGTGGCGGCGGGCGGTGTTCGAGGGTCGCCAGGAAGCTCTCGGCCGCGTCCTGGACGCGGTCCTGGTCGCCGGTGGCGAGCAGGTCGAGCAGCAGCCCGCGGATCGTGGCGATGACCAGGGTTGCGGTGCGGGTCGCTGTCGCCGCGTCGGTGTCCGGTCCTTGCGCGTCGACAAGGGCGCTCATCCAGTCGGCCACGACGCGGTCGAGGAACTCCGCGAACTGTCGCGGCGCCTGTAGCGCGCGTCCGTAGACCGCGAAGAACAGTCGGAACTCCGCCCACTGAAGCGGGTCGGAGGTACGGGTCCAGACCGCGCGTGCGGCGGCGGCCAGGTCTGGCTGGTCGCCGACGGCATCGCTCGTGGCCGCGAATGCGCGCTCCCGCAGCCGCCCGAGTATGGCCTCGAGCATCTGCTCCTTGGTGCCGAAGTGGTGCACCAGCGTCGTGGTCGACACCCCGAGGGCGCGGGCCACCGGGCGCCACGACAGGTCGGCGAAGCCGTGCTCTATCGCGTATTCGACCGCGGCGTCGAGCAGGTCGGCCCGCCGCTGGTGATTGACCGGGCGTCCCGTCATGGCTGCCTCGTGATCCCTCTCGCATTGCGGTTTCTAGAACGACCGTACTACATTCGTTTCTCGTACGATCGTTCTAGGATCTCGGAGGTCCTCATGCGTGTGTTCGTCACCGGAGCGTCGGGCTGGGTCGGTCGAGGGCTCGTCCCCGACCTGATCGCCGCCGGCCACGAGGTCACCGGGCTGGCCCGCTCGGACGCGGCGGCCAAGTCCCTGCGGGAGATGGGGGCCGAGGTCCACCCGGGATCGCTCGACGATCTCGGCGCCCTGCGCGCCGCGGCCGACTCCGCCGACGGCGTCGTCCACCTGGCGTTCAAGCACGACATGTTCTTCGCCGGTGACTTCGCCGGCGCCACCGACGCCGACCGCGCGGCGATCGACACCTTCGGCGAAGCCCTCGCCGGCACCGGCAAGCCGTTCGTCATGGCCTCCGGCATGCTCGGCGTACTCGGGCTGCCGTCCGGTGTCGTCGCCACCGAACGCGACGGACTGGACCCGGACGCCGGCAGCACGGGCCCGATCAGCGGCGCCGCCGGACGGATGGCGAACGCCCGCCGAGCACTCGCGCTCGCCGAGCACGGAGTCCGCTCCTCGCTCGTGCGGCTCCCACCCGCCACCCACGGCATGGGCGACAACGGCTTCACCACCACCGCGATCGGCTTCGCACGCCAGAAGGGCGCCGCCGCGTACGTCGGCGACGGCGACAACCGCTGGCCCGCCGTCCACCGCGACGACGCCGCGCGACTGTTCCGCCTCGCGGTCGAGTCCGCCCCGGCCGGCTCGGTCCTGCACGCGGTCGGCGACGAGGGCGTGCCGATCCGTACGGTCGCCGAGACCCTCGCCGCACAACTGCACGTTCCCGCGGTCTCGGTCAGCGCCGAGGAAGCCGGCGACTACGTCGGCTGGCTCGGCGGCCTCTGGACAGTCGACGGGCCCGCATCGGCACAGATCACCCGCGACCTGCTCGGCTGGCGACCTACCGGCCCCGGACTGATCGCCGACCTCCAGCAGGGGCACTACTTCTCCTAGGCGCGAAGCCCGCCGAAGCAGCGCCGGTGACAGACCGATCAGGCCGCCAACCAGCGCGAAGAAGGGGTCGAAGGCCGGCAGACCACCGACCTTCGACCCCCACGTACACCGGGCCTAGCTGGCGTACTCGTGATCGTCGTGCAGTCCGCCGCCACCGCCGGCCGGAGCGGTCGAGCCGCTCGCCGGTCCGTTGGTCGGCGCGCCCAGACTGCGGGTGTCGAAGGCGTACGTGACCACGGCGTGCGCGACCGCGTCGGACATCTCGTCGATCGCCTTCCTGCTCACGTTGTTGATGGTGTCGCACGCCTGGTGGTAGCAGACGTCGTACGCGACCCCGGCGGTGCCGCCGTAGACCGCCGCCTCGGCCTCGGTCTTGACCAGTTCGGCGCCGGTGAACAGGCCGCCGGAGGGGATGTCGACACCGGCCGCGATGAACGGACCGTAGTCGCTGCGGCCGGAGAACGGCGTCTCCGCCGACGCCAGCCCCTGGGACTCGAAGTAGTCGTGGAAGAGGGCCTCGATCGCTCCCGAACCGGGCGGTCCGACGGCCGAACCGGTGCCCGGCGGGAAGGCCGAGTTGTCGCCGTCGTAGACGAACCGTACGTAGTTCGGCGAGCCGACCATGTCGAAGTTCAGGTAGAGCGCGATCTTGTCCCGCTCGGCCTGCGGCAGGTTGGCGATGTAGTACGTCGAGCCGACCAGGTTGGACTCCTCGGCGCCCCAGAGCGCGAACCGTACCTTGTTCTTGGGGTGCAGCAGGCGCATCTGCTCGGCGACCTCCAGGATCGCTCCGCTGCCGCTGCCGTTGTCGTTGATGCCCGGACCCTCGGGCACCGAGTCGAGGTGCGCACCGGCCATCACCACGTTGTTCGGGTTGCCCCAGCGGGACTCGGCGAGGAGGTTCTCGGTGGTGGCCATGCCCCGGAAGGTGTCGGTCCGGACCCGCAGGGTCAGTCCACCCGGGACCTGCGCGACGAGTTCCTGACCGAGCGCCTGGGTGATCCCCACCGCGGCGAAGTCGGCGGTGAAGGTGTTGCCGAGGGTGCCGGCCAGCGCCCCGGTGGTGTTGTTGTAGACGACGATCGCCGCCGCCCCGGCGGCTGCCGCGGCGAGCGCCTTGTCGCCGAACGGGCAGGTGCCCCGGCTGATCAGCACGATCGTGCCGACGTTCGCCGGGCCGAAGGCCGCCGCCGTACATCCGAACTGGTCACCCATGGGTACGGAGGCCGGCGCGGTGACGTCGGCGCTGCCCGAGTAGCTCATGATCCGGTGTTCCAGGGCGCCCGGTGCGGGTGCCACCCGGTCCAGTTCGGACGGGGTGTTGATGAGGAAGGTCTGGAAGTCGAACGCCTGTCGGCTGGTCCGGTAACCGGCCTTGCGCAGCACCTTCTCGGCGTAGTCGACGGATTTGTTGTAACCCGGCGAGCCCGAGGCGCGGTTGCCCCCGTTGCGGTCGCTGATCTTCTGGAGTTCCTTCAGATGGTGCAGTACGCCGTTGGCGGTGACCGCCTTGCGTACCAGCCAGGACTGGAACGCTCCCGACCCGCCGCCGGTGGCCTGTGCCGGCGGCGCCGCCACGACCACGCCCACCACCACAGCGGTGCCGGCGGCCAATAGGCGACGACGCCAGGTACGACTGGATTGAGCCACACTGCCCTCCCGTTCGAGTCGCCCGGATGACCCGGGATCAATCGAAGAGGATCAGCATAGTCAGTCGTCACTGCGTAGTGATCGGCCGAACCGGCAGGCCGGTGACCGCCGCCCGCGGGGACGGAATCGGCGTCGGCCGGATGGAGGGCAGCGGTACGGGCGTACCGGTGCCGGTCGGTGCGGGCGTCGGACCCGGCGCGTCGCTCCCGGTCGGCGCGGGCGTCGGACGCGGCGGGTCGCTCTCGGTCGGGCCGGGTGTCGGGCCCGGTGCGGGACTGCCGGTCGGTTCCGGAGTCGGATCGGGTGCGCCGCTCGCGGTCGGCTCGGGGGTCGGGGCGACGGTCGGATCGGGCGTCGGACTCAGCGTCGGCTCGGGGCTCGGCGTGGGATCCGGGCTGGGCGTCGGCTCCGGGGTCGGACCGGCCGTCGGGCCCGGCGACGGGCTGACCGTCGGTTCCGGGCTCGGACTCGCGGTCGGCTCCGGGCTCGGGTCGGGCGGACCGGTCGGTGACGGTTGCGGGGCCGGGCTCGACCCGGTCGGTTCCGGGCTCGGTGGCGGCACCGGCGGGCGGATCGGCTGCGGCGCCGGCCGGGGCGGGTGACCCGGCTCGGGCCGCGCCGGTACGGGTCCTCGGATCGGCCGGTCGGCCGGGTCCGGGGGCTGTCGCAGCACCGACGGGGTGATCCGGGCCTCGGCGGCCGGCGGCAGCGCGCCCGGCAGTGCCGTCGGCGGCAGCGGCAGGACCACCGGCCCCTCGGACGGCGGGGCGATGAACGGCATGGTGCCGGTCGGTGTGGTGCCGCCGACGGTGGCCGAGCCGGCGCTGATCGCCGCGATGATCGGCAGCGACGAGGTGCTCGCCAGCAGGGTCACGATGAACAGGTAGCGCCGGGTCGGTCCGGCGAGCCCCTCCGCGCGGTGCGCGCCGGTGGTACGCCGGCTCGTGGGCGCGGGGCCGGACCGCCGGTGGCGGGGCGGCAGCGAGGGTACGGGGTCGGCACCGTGGTCGGGCACGGGCGTCCTCCTCGTCCTGTCGACCGCACCGGTGAGCGCGCCTGACGCCGGCACCGGCGATATCGAGGTCATACGACATCGCCGGCACCGACGTACGGTGGCGTCAACCGGGCGGGGCGGCAGGGAAGAACTCTCCCTACCGCAGCGGTAGCACCGCCACATACAGTGACGTAGTAACGCTTTGTTGGCTAGCCCCCCACAGCGTGTCAATTTTTGAAGTTTGGTGCCGACGCTCCCTACAGTCATAAAAGGGACAGGACTCCATGAAGGCGACGTCCGTCGATCACTGGTCGAGGCCGAGCTGTGGGCGCGCTCACCACCTCTGCAAATATGGACCTGACGGCAACGCAGCCAAGGTCTCCGCGTACCCCGCGGCAGGCGCGGCTCGGCGCCGGCAACTCCCGAACCTGGTTCGGCCAGAATCCGGTTCACGCCGCGCGGCAACCCCCACCGGGGCTAGGCGTGGCGGCCACTACCCGGTCCGGCAGCAGCCGGGCGGGCGCAGGAGCTGCGCGGTCGGGAAACCCCCGAGGCCGACGCACACACGACAGGGAGAGACGGATGGCGAGAGGCGACGGCGGGGCCACGGCCCGTGGCAAGCGGGCCGCACCCAGGGCAGCAAAGCCGGGGGCGAAGAGCACGGGCGATCCCAACCTCGTGCAGCTGCTCACCCCGGACGGTGAGCGGATCGACTCGGCGACGGGACCGGACGGCACCGAATACCGGGTGGACTTCACCGACGAGGAGTACCGCGGGCTCTACCGCGACCTCGTCCTGGTACGCAAGCTCGACGCGGAGGCAACCGCGCTGCAGCGTCAGGGTGAGCTGGGCATCTGGGCCAGCCTGCTCGGCCAGGAGGCCGCCCAGGTCGGTTCGGGCCGGGCACTGCGCCCGCAGGACATGGCGTTCCCCACCTACCGCGAGCACGGCGTGCTCTACTGCCGCGGGATCGACCCGATCATGCCGCTGGGGCTCTTCCGCGGCGTGGACCAGGGCGGCTGGGACCCCAACGAGTTCAAGTTCAACATGTACACGATCGTCATCGGGGCACAGACCCTGCACGCGACCGGCTACGCCATGGGCATCAGCATGGACGGCAAGATCGGTGGCGACGAGGGCGAAGCGGTCATCGCGTACTTCGGTGACGGGGCAACCTCACAGGGTGACGTGAACGAGGCGTTCGTCTGGTCGGGTGTGTTCAACTCGCCGATCGTCTTCTTCTGCCAGAACAACCAGTACGCGATCTCCGAGCCGCTGGAGCGCCAGACCCGCGTCCCGCTCTACCAGCGGGCCGCCGGCTTCGGCTTCCCCGGCGTACGGGTCGACGGCAACGACGTGCTGGCCACGTACGCGGTCACCCGCAACGCCCTGGACAACGCGCGCAACGGACAGGGCCCGACCCTGATCGAGGCGTACACGTACCGGATGGGTGCGCACACCACCACCGACGACCCGACCCGCTACCGGATCGCCAGCGAGGTCGAGGCGTGGCGGGCCAAGGACCCGCTGGCCCGGATGAAGGCGTTCATCGAGAAGCAGCAGATCGCCGACGAGTCGTTCTTCGCCGAGATCGACGAGCAGGCCAAGCGGGAGTCCCTGCACCTGCGCGAGCGGGTGCTCGCGATGCCGGACCCGGAACCGCTGACCCTCTTCGACCACGTCTACGCCCACGGCTCGCCGCTGGTCGACGCGGAACGTGAGCAGGCAGCCCGGTACCTGGAGTCGTTCGAAGGGAGTGCGCACTGATGGCCACCGAAACCCTCACCCTGGGCAAGGCACTCAACCTCGGCCTGCGGCGCGCGCTGGAGCAGGACCCCAAGGTCATCATCATGGGCGAGGACGTCGGCAAGCTCGGCGGCGTCTTCCGGATCACCGACGGCCTGCAGAAGGACTTCGGCGAGAACCGGATCATCGACACCCCGCTCGCCGAGTCCGGCATCATCGGCACCGCGGTCGGCCTGGCCATCCGCGGCTACCGGCCGATCTGCGAGATCCAGTTCGACGGCTTCGTCTACCCCGCGTACGACCAGATCGTGTCGCAGGTGGCGAAGATGCACTACCGGTCGCAGGGCAAGGTCAAACTGCCGATCGTCATCCGGATCCCGTACGGCGGCGGCATCGGTGCGGTGGAGCACCACTCCGAGTCGCCGGAGGCGTACTTCTCGCACACCGCCGGACTCAAGGTCGTCAGCTGCGCCTCCCCGCAGGACGCGTACTCGATGATCCAGCAGTCGGTGTTGTCGGACGACCCGATCGTCTTCCTGGAGCCGAAGCGCCGGTACTACGAGAAGGGCCCGGTCGACGTCGACGCCCCGCTCGCCGACGCGTACCCGCTGCACGCCACCCGTCTGGTGCGCGCCGGCCGGGACGCCACCGTGCTCGCGTACGGGCCGATGGTCCGGACCGCCCTGGACGCGGCCACCGCCGCCGAGGAGGACGGCCGGGACCTGGAGGTCTTCGACCTGCGTTCGCTCTCCCCGCTGGACCTGCGCCCGGTCTACGACTCGGTACGCCGCACCGGTCGGTGCGTCGTGGTGCACGAGGCGCCCGGCAACCTGGGCCTCGGCGCGGAGCTGGCCGCACGGATCACCGAGGAGTGCTTCTACTCGCTGGAGGCGCCGGTGCTGCGGGTGACGGGCTACGACACGCCGTACCCGGCCGCCCGGGTCGAGGAGGACTACCTGCCGAACCTCGACCGGGTGCTCGACGGCGTCGACCGCACCTTCGGATGGTGAGCTAATGCCACGGATCGAACAGTTCAACCTGCCCGACCTGGGCGAGGGCCTGACCGAGGGCGAGATCCTCAAGTGGCTGGTCTCGGTCGGCGACACGATCGAGCTGAACCAGCCGATCGTCGAGGTGGAGACCGCCAAGGCGGCGGTCGAGATCCCGGCGAAGTGGGGTGGCGTCGTGCACGCCATCTTCGAGGCCGAGGGTGCCGTGGTCGAGGTCGGCGCGCCGATCATCCAGATCGACACCCAGCCCGGCGCCGGACCGCTCGCCCCCGGTGACAACGGTGGCCTGCCCGTCCCGTCGGCCGAGGCGCTGGCCGCGGTGGAGATCGCCCCGGCCGAGGGCGCGGTCGAGCCCGGATTGATCGGTGGTCCGGCACCGGGTGGGCGTACCGCCGTGCTGGTCGGTTACGGACCGAAGACCGGCGCCGCCAAGCGGAGGCCGCGCAAGGGCGGTGCCGTCGAAACGGTGGCCGCGGCAGCCCCGGTGCAGCCGGCTCCGGTGCAGCCGGCTCCGGCACCCGTACGGCAGCCGGCACCGGCACCTGCTCCGGCTCCGGCTCCGCAGGTGCAGCGGGCGGCGACGGCGCTGGTGGGTGGTGGGCCGGTGCTCGCCAAGCCGCCGGTGCGCAAGCTCGCCCGGGACCTGGGAGTGGATCTGTCCGTACTCGCCGGGTCGGGTCCGCTCGGCTCGATCACGCGGGAAGACGTACAGCGGGCCTCGGCCGGCGTCGCGACGGTGGCCGAGCCGACCGTGGCGGCGGTGACCGGGTCCTCGGCCCCGGTCTTCGGACCCGACCGCGAGCAGCGGATCCCGGTGAAGGGCGTACGGAAGCTGACCGCGGCGAACATGGTCGCGTCGGCGTTCACCGCACCGCACGTCACCGAGTTCCTGACCGTCGACGTGACCCGGACGATGAAGGCGATCGACCGGCTGCGGGCGCTGCCGGAGTGGCGGGAGGTGCGGATCTCCCCGCTGCTGCTGGTCGCCAAGGCGGTCCTGCTGGCGGTCGGCCGGCACCCGCTGGTCAACTCGACCTGGGCCGGCGACGAGATCGTGGTCAAGGAGTACGTCAACCTGGGCATCGCGGCGGCCACCGAGCGTGGGCTGATCGTGCCGAACATCAAGGACGCCGGTCGGCTCTCCCTGCGCGAACTGGCGGACGCGATGACCGCGCTGGTCCAGACCGCGAAGACCGGTCGTACGGCACCGGCCGACATGTCCGGTGGCACCTTCACGATCACCAACGTGGGGGTGTTCGGGGTCGACACGGGTACGCCGATCCTGCCGCCGGGTGAGTCCGCGATCCTGGCCCTCGGCACCATCCGGGACACCCCGTGGGTGCACAAGGGCAAGATCAAGGTACGTCAGGTCACCACGCTCGGCCTGTCGTTCGACCATCGGATCATCGACGGCGAGCTCGGTTCGAAGTTCCTGCGCGACATCGGCGCGTTCCTGGCCGATCCGGAGGCGGCACTGCTCGCCTGGACCTGATCGCCGTCCGAAGCGTGCCCGATCCGGACCCGATGTCCGCAACGGCCCGCCGAACAGAGGTACCGCGCCAACCGGCCGGTGTGCCCGGGGTTAACTCCGGGGGCACCGGCCGTGTCGTTTAGGGAACCTGAAACGTCGGCACGATCGCCCTACAACCTTCGATTGTTCGGCCAGTGTCGCAGCTCACCTACTAATCGATGGTCGATTGCCCGATGCTGCGCTTTAATGGAGGTACACAACCGCTGGGGACAACCAGCCAGAGGGGCTAGACCATGAGCATGATCGACAAATTCCGCAGTCGTCGGGACGCCGCACGCCGCGCACGGGCCATCGAGCGCGCGCTCCGTTCCGCCAACTCGCCGGCCGTACGCGACGAGATCCTCACGATCGCGCAGCGCTACTACGGCTGACACCAACAGACCTCCACCTCCTCTCCTCCAGATCGATGACCCGCCCGTTCACCCGGGCGGGTCATCGGCGTTTCACACCCAGTCATCGGCGTCGCACGCCCACCGGACCGGGATCACCGTGCATCAACGCGCCCGGTACGGTTGGGCTCGGTCGTCACCCGACCGGGCCGGACGGGACGTCTGAGTAGATCGTCAGCTCGACTCCCCACCGGCAGCCCGGTCTCGACGGCCGGCGCTGCCCGGGCGTCACCGGCCTAGACCGGCTACCGTGCGGGAAGCTTGCACGGCCGGTCCGGCCGGCGCCTTCGGCCGCACGCCGGGGACGTCCGGACGGCATCGGCACGGCCGACATGTCATGGAGGAGACGCGCGCATGACGTCCGAGGACCTGCAGCATCCCGGCCAGGAGCCGGACCAGGCTGCGCCGGGCCCCGCTGGACCAGCGCCGCAGGGCAGCCACGAGCAACACCCCCCACAGCGGTACGCGAGCACACCCCCACCCGGGTACGACACCGGTTGGGCACCGCCGGCACCGACCAGCGGATCCCCGGCAGCGACCCCCTGGGGCGCGGCGCCCGTACCGGAGGGTTCCGAGGCCGGTGACCAGTGGGGCCCGCCCGGCACGACCCACCCCGAGTCGACCGGCGGCTGGGGTGCCCAGGGCAGCGCGGCAGCGGGCACCCGCCCGACGCCGACCCCGCCCCCGTTGCCGCCGGAGGTTGCCGGCGCGCAGCCGTGGGCACCCGGCGAGGCCTGGGGCGCCCCCGAGCCCGGCCGGGCCTCCGTGCCGACGCCCGGTGCCACCTCGGGTGAACTGCCGCAGCGGGAGCGGGGACGGTTCGGCGCGGACGAGTTCCCGCCGGATCCCAGCGGTGAGAGCCGTCCCGCCTGGGGCGAGCCGCAGCCCGACCGGACCCCGCAGCCAGGCGGCTCACCCGCCCCGATCTACCAGCCGGCTCCAGCTCCGGGCTTCTCCCCGGCCGGTGCCGTGCCGCTGCCGCCGCAGGAGCCACGGGTACCGGGTGCGAGCCTGGCCGCGTCCCCACCGGCCGACTTCGCGCCCCCCGCGGACTACGGCCAGCCCGCCGAGTACGCCCCACCCGGTGACTGGGCCCCGCCCAGCGGCTACCCGCCGCCCGGCGCCTTCCCGCCGCCCGCCTCGGACTACCCGACGGCGAACCCGGACTACGCGGCGCAGGCCGACTACCCGGCACCGACGGGATGGGCCTCGGCGTCCGGCTACCCGCCCGCGGACGATTTTCCCGCGACGAGCGGCCCGAACCCGCCCACCGACCGGCCCACCCGCGGCGAGCTGCCCGATTACCCGGACGCACCCGTCGTACAGATCGACTTCCCGCCGTCACCGGGCTACCCCCGGCAACTGAACTACGACCAGCCGTCCTCCTACGGAAGCTCGGCCCCCGCCGAGCAGCCGTCCTACGGCAGTCCGGCAGCCGCCGAGCAGCCGTCCTACGGGAACCCGCCGGACGGCTTCCCAGGCACCGGCGGTTACGGCGGTCAGGATCCGGTCGCCGACGACGATCGTGGAGCCGGACGAGAATCGGACTACGGCCAGGCGTCCGACGGCGCTCCGGCACCGCAGGCCTGGGCGCCGGAGGGCTACTCCGGACCCGGTACGGACGCACCGCAGTCCCCGGCCGCCGCCCCGGCGATGCCGGCTGTGGTTCCGCAACCCCGCTCGTCGAGCGAGTCGGGAATTTCGGGTCGGGTCTCGATGCCCCGCACCGAGCAGCCGGAGCCGGCCCAGGAGGCGGACTCTCCCGAGATCCGCGCCGCGGCCAGCGCCGCCGTCCCGGTCAGCGCGGCCGTCTCCGCCAGCGCCGCCGTCTCGGGCAGCGCCTCGGTGCCGCTGGCCAGCCGGGTCATGCCGCCGACCGACCAGGCCGTCAGGTCGTCGGCGATGCCCACTCCCCAGCCCCGGGTGTACGGACGCCCGGCCGCCGCCGACCCGGTGGAGGAGCCCGAGCAGCAGGTCGCCGAAGACGCCCAACGGGGGCCGAACGACCCCTCGGCCCACCGAAGCCCCAACACGTACGGCACGCCCACCGGTTATCCCGATTCGAGCGGTTACCCGGAGGCCACCGGATACGCCGAGCCGAGCGGGTTCGCGCCCGCGCCGACCGGTTACGCCGAATCCTCCGGCTACCCGGAGGCCGGGGGCTACACCGAGCCACCCGCCGGATACCCCGAGCCGCCCGAGTACGCCGAACCAGCGCCCCGCCGCGGCCCCACCACGTACGGCGGGGCGGCCGCTGTGCCCGTTGCCGGCGACGAGGCCGAGCGCCCCGTCTCACCGGCGGGCGCACCGCAGGCAAGTGGAGCCGCCCGGGTCCCCGCACCCCAGGGCTCCGGATTCGACGCCCCGCCGCCCGGGTTCGACCCACAACCGGGCGGGTTCGACGGGCCGCAGGGCGGGTTCCCGCCCCCGTCGGCCGGGTTCGACGGGCCACCGAGCGGATACGCTCCCGCCCCGACCGCCGGATTCGACGGCCCCCCGCCGGGCTACGACAACCCGCCGCGCGGGTTCGAGCCGGCGCAGGGCGGTTCGCCGCAGTATCCGGGCATGGGCGGCGGCGCACCCTTCGGTGACCTGCTCGGTGAACGACCCAACGCGATGCCGGGCAGTCCGGCAACCGGCTCCGCACGCCCGTCCGGGCCCGGCCAGTTCGGCCAGCCGGCGGTCTCCGGTGGCGCCGGCATGGGCGGATTCGACGACCGGACCAGCGTGTCCCCGGTGGTGCCAGCCCCTGCGCTACCGGCCATGCCGCCACCCGCCGGTACGGCGGCCTGGCCGACCCAGGCGCCGCCGAACGAGCCCACGCAGAACCGGTTCGACGCGTTCAAGCCGGACGCGGAGGAGGTCAAGACCGAGCCCGCACCGACACCCCAGGTACGCAACGGGCGGGTGCTCCTGATGGTGCTGACCGCCGCGGTGCTGCTGCTCGCCATTCCGCTCGGCGCCCTCTGGTTCATCGGCCAGGGCGGCGAACCCACGTTCAACCCGGCGGTCGGTGAGTGCGTGAAGCAGTCCGGTGACGGGGCCGTCGGTGTCGCCTGCACCGAGCCCGGCTCGTTCACGGTGGTATCCAAGGTGGCCAGCGAGGCCGAGTGCGCCGACCAGGCGCTGCCGAAGGTCATCATCCCCACCGACGACGGCAAGCAGCAGGTGCTCTGCCTCCGGCCGACCGCCGGCGGCTGACCGGTACGGACCACAGGCGCCCGCTCCGATTTCCGGGGCGGGCGCCTTTCGTCTCGACCACCGCAGTCCGTGCCGCGCGTCGATGGGGCACCACCTGCCGCTTTGTCCGGTATGGAGTTACTGGGCTCGCATAGCGGGACGGAGGACAGCTACTATGCTCTGGCCTCGCCACCCCACCTTCGCATCGGGCGAGAGTCAATCGAGCGGCCGCCACCGAACTCCACTCCGGCCGCAAAGCGCTAAGGGGCCTGGATGTTGTTGTCCGTCGTCGTTCCGTGTTTCAACGAGGCGGATTCGCTGGAGTTGCTGCACGCCAAGGTGACCGCCGAGGTTGCCGCGGCCGGCGAGGATTTCGAAGTCATATACGTCGACGACGGCAGCAGCGACGACACCCTGATAGTCATGCGCAAGCTGGCCGAGTCCGACGACCGGGTGCGGTACGTGTCGTTCAGCCGAAACTTCGGTAAAGAGTCGGCGATGCTGGCCGGGCTGAAGCACGCCACCGGTGACGCGGTCATCCTCATGGACGCCGACCTGCAGCACCCGCCCGCGTTGATTCCCCGGATGGTGGAGTTGCACCGGCAGGGACTGGACCAGGTGGTGGCCCGCCGCAACCGACAGGGCGACAAGTTCGTGCGTACGGCACTCAGCCGTGCCTTCTATCGCCTGGTCAACCGCTGGATCGAGGTTCGCCTCGTCGACGGTGCGGGCGATTTCCGGCTGCTGTCCCGCCCGGTTGTCGACTCCATCCTCGCGATGCCGGAATACAACCGCTTCTCCAAGGCGATGTTCGCCTGGGTCGGGTTCGATATCGCGTTCATCGAGTACGAGAACGTCGCGCGCCACGGCGGTGCCACGAGCTGGAGTTTCGGCAAGCTGCTGAACTACGCGATGGACGGACTGCTGTCGTTCAACAACAAACCGCTACGGTTGGCGATCTACCTCGGGCTGGCAATGACCTCGGTCGCCCTGCTCTACATGCTCTGGATCATCGGTCAGGCAACCGTGTTCGGAAATGACTCACCCGGATACGTCACCCTGCTCACCGCCGTCGTCGGCCTGGGTGGCCTGAACATGATGGTGCTCGGCGTCATCGGCGAGTACGTCGGCCGTATCTACTACGAGGCCAAGAAGCGTCCGCACTTCCTCCTCAAGGAGGCCCACCTGCCTGCGGCCACCTCCGAGGGGCGGCCACCCGCGCAGCGCACGGCGGCCGGTGCCGAGCCGTACGACCTGGTCGGCCAGCCCCGGTAACCCGTCGGCGGACAGCCGGAAGGTTCCCGTGCCCCGGATCTCGCCGTCGAGGCCGGACCACCCTCACCTGGAGTAGAAGCATGAGCACGATCACCCTGCCCGAGGCGGAGGCGGTCGAACCGTCGCCACCTCGCCGCCGGTTCTTCCCGTGGGCGGTGACGCGTCACACGTACGGGGTGCTGGGCGTCATGGTGTTCACCTTCGGCCTTTACCTGACGATGATGGTGCAGGGCTGGCGGAAGCTGGGCTACAAGTCGTTCGACAGCGTCATCTTCGACCAGGCGATCCGGGGCTACTCCCGGTTCGAGGCGCCGATCGTCCCGCTCAAGTCGGGGTACGCCGGGCTTCCCGCCGACTTCATCCAGCTCGGCGACCACTTCTCCCCGATCTACGTGTTCTTCGCGCCGCTGTACTGGATCTGGGACGACGTACGCATGCTGTTCGTCGCCCAGGCGGTCATCTACGCGGTCGCGGCGGCGCTGATCTGGAAGTTCACCCGACGGATCCTCGGCGTCGGCCCGGCGTACCTGGTGGCGCTCGCGTTCGCGGTCTCCTGGGGTCTCCAGTCCGCGATGATCGTCGGCTACCACGAACTCGACACCTCGGTCCTGCTGCTGGCCATCGCCCTAGAGCGGCTGTACGCCGGCCGGCACCTCCAGGCGCTCGTCCCGGCCGGGCTGCTCCTGCTGGTGAAGGAGGAGATGGGGCTGCTGGTCGCCGTACTCGGTGTGCTCTTCTTCATCCGTGGGCATCGGCTCTGGGGCGCCGGAGTCGCATTCGTCGGGGTCGTCTGGTCCGCGCTCGCGATCAAGGTCTTCGTGCCGGCGTTCGGCGGCAGCTCCACCCAGTACTGGACGTACAAGTCGATGGGGCCGGGCCCGGCGTCGGCGGCGAAGCACGTGCTGACCCAACCGTTGGACGTGCTGGACCACATCTCCTCGACGCCGTACCGGGAGCAGTTGCTGATGTGGCTGCTCGCGGTCGCCCTCGGTGCGTACTTCCTGTCGCCGATCATGCTGCTCGCGTTGCCGTCGCTGGCACTGCGGATGCTGTCGGACACGCCCTCGTACAGCATGGTCCACTACCAGTACAACGCCCCGCTCATGGTCATCTTGCTGATGGCCGGCGTGGACGGTGTCGGGCGCCTCGCCGGCTGGATCGTCCGCCTCCAGGAGCGTCGTTCCGCCGTACCCGAAAGTGCCCCGCCCGCCGCGGAGGGCGACCAACCCGAGGCCGCGCCGGCACCCGAGGCCGTCGTGCCGCAGAAACCCCGGGCGGTACGCACCCGGGTGGCTCAGGGGCTCGTCTGGACCTGGCTGGCCGGGGTTCTCGCGGTCGCGGTGTACGGCTGCATCTCGCCGACCTTCCCGATCCGCAAGCTGTTCGAGCAGGACTCGTGGCAGCAGACGTCGTACGAGCGGGCCGCCTTCGCCGTCGTCGACCAGATCCCGCGCGGTGCGACGGTGGAAGCCGACGACGCGATCGGGGTACTGATCAGCAATCGCACCCAGCAACTCCGACTGCCGGCAAAGTCGGGCCCGCCCGGGTCAAAGGTGATCGACATCGCCCCGTACGGCGCCCAGTACGCGGTGCTCGGCGCCCCGCCGGAGATCATCTGGCCGTTCAAGAGCCGGGACGCGGTCATGACCCTCAAGCAGCAGTACCTCGACCTGGGTTACGAGGAAATCTGGCAGCAGGACAACGTCTGGCTGCTGCGCCGCAGGGACTGACCGACCTGCGGTAGGCCGGGCATGTTCCAGGGCAGCGGGCAGCCCGGCCGGGGTGTTCAGGCAGGATGGTGACCATGGCAGAGATACGTACCGCCCGAGTTCGCGCTCCGGAGTTGCAGGGTCGCGGGTGGCTGAACACCGGGGACAAGTCCTACTCGATCAAGGACTTCCGCGGTCGGATCGTCCTGCTCGACTTCTGGACCTTCTGCTGCATCAACTGCCTGCACGTACTCGACGAACTCCGGCCGCTGGAGGAGAAGTACGGCGACGTACTCGTGGTCGTCGGGGTGCACTCGCCGAAGTTCGAGCACGAACGGGACGCCGACGCGCTCGCCGCCGCCGTCGAGCGGTACGAGGTCCACCACCCGGTGCTGGACGACCCCGAACTGCACACCTGGCAGCAGTACGCCGCCAAGGCCTGGCCGACGCTCTCCGTGGTCGATCCGGAGGGTTACGTCGTCGCGATGATGGCCGGCGAGGGGCACGCCGAGGGGCTGGACCGGCTGATCGAGGAGCTGATCGCCACCCACGAGGCGAAAGGCACCCTGCACCGCGGCGACGGCCCGTACGTCCCGCCCGCCGAACCGGCGACCACGCTGCGCTTCCCCGGCAAGGCCGTGGTGCTCGACACCGGGGGTCTGCTCGTCTCCGACTCGGCCCGGCACTCGATCGTCGAGCTGGCCGCCGACGGGGAGACGCTGCAACGACGGATCGGATCGGGTGAGCGGGGCCACGTCGACGGTGGACCCGCCGACGCGCGCTTCGCCGAGCCGCAGGGGATCTGCCCGCTGCCGCCGCACGTCGCCGAGATCGTCGGTTACGACTTCGTGGTGGCCGACACGGTGAACCACCTGCTGCGCGGTCTGCGGCTCGACAGCGGCGAGGTACGCACGGTCGCCGGCACCGGACGCCAGTGGCGCTCGACCGTCGACGACCACCCGCACGACGCGCTCTCCATCGACCTCTCCTCCCCCTGGGACCTCGCCTGGTACGACGACAAGGTGATCGTCGCGATGGCCGGCATCCACCAGCTCTGGTGGTTCGACCCGATCAAGCGGACCGCGGGCATGTACGCCGGCACCACCGTCGAGGCGCTCAAGGACGGCCCCCTGGACCAGGTGTGGATGGCGCAGCCGTCCGGGCTGTCGGTGTCGACGGACGGTCGGCGGCTCTGGATCGCGGACAGCGAGACCAGCGCCCTGCGCTACGTCGAGGACGGGGTGATGCACACCTCGGTCGGCCAGGGCCTGTTCGACTTCGGTCACGTGGACGGTCCGGCCGACCAGGCGCTGCTGCAGCACCCGCTGGGGGTGTGCGCGCTGCCGGACGGGTCGGTGCTGGTCGCGGACACGTACAACGGCGCGGTGCGCCGGTTCGACCCGGCGACCGGACTGGTCAGCACGGTCGCGGACGAGTTGGCGGAACCGAGCGACCTGGTGCTCACCGGCGACGGTGACGTGCTCGTGGTCGAGTCGGCGGCGCACCGGCTGACCCGCCTCGCGCCAGGTGCTCTCTCCGCCGCGGGTGCGAGCACGGTCAGCGGGGAACGGCACCGGACCGAACGGCCGCCGACCGACCTCGCCGCCGGGACGATCACCCTGGACGTGATCTTCACGCCCGCTCCGGGGCAGAAGCTGGACGAGTCGTTCGGTCCGTCGACCCGGGTCGTGGTTTCGGCGTCCCCGCCGGAACTGCTGCTCGACGGGGCCGGGGTGAGCACGGACCTGTCCCGGGAACTCGTACTCAACCCGGAGGTGTCGGCCGGGGTGTTGCAGATCACCGCGCAGGCGGCGACCTGTGATGCCGAGGCGGAACACGCGGCCTGCCATCTGACCCGGCAGGACTGGGGTGTCCCGTTGCGGATCACCCCGGACGGCGCGGACCGGCTGCCGCTGATCCTGCGCGGCCTGGACAACTGACCGGCCCGTCCGCTCAGGTGAACGGGGTGAGCTTGAGGTCGGCGGCGAGGAGCGCGGCCCGTACCTGACGGGCCATGCTCACCGCCCCCGGCGTGTCACCGTGCAGGCAGATCGACTCCACCGGGCACGGCACCACGCTGCCGTCGACCGCCACCACCACCTGCTCGACGGCCATCCGTACGGCCCGTTCGACCACCTGGTCGGTGGCGGTGACCAGCGCCCCCGGGGCGGTACGCGGAACCAGCGTGCCGTCGGGCTGGTAACCCCGGTCGGCGAAGCCCTCGGCGACGGGGCGGAGTCCGGCCTCGCGGGCCAGCTCGGCGAGCATCGATCCGGGCAGGCAGAGTACGGGCAGCGTGTTGTCGTACTCGGCGACCGCGGCCACCACCGCCGCCGCCTGCGTGTGGTCGACCGCCGCGACGTTGTACAGCGCGCCGTGCGGCTTGACGTAACGCATCCGGGTGCCGGCCACCCGGCAGAACGCGTCGAGCGCCCCGAGCTGGTACGTCACCTCGTCGCGCAGTTCGGCGAAGGCGTAGTCGATCCGCCGACGACCGAAGCCGGCCAGGTCCCGGTAGCCGACCTGGGCACCGACGGCGACACCCCGCTCGGCGGCGGCGATGCAGACCCGGCGCATGGTGCCGGGGTCGCCGGCATGGGCGCCGCAGGCGACGTTGGCGGAGGTGACGACGTCGAGCAGCGCCTCGTCGTCGCCGAGCTGCCAGATCGCGAATCCCTCGCCGAGGTCCGCGTTCAGGTCAATCGAGTGGGATCGGTCCAGGTCAACGGAGTGGGATCGGTCCATGGAACCGCACGATAGTCCCGGGCCGGGCCTGCGCAAGGGGCAGCACGTCGTACAGGACCGCTATCACCGGGTAACCGCCAGTGGTCGGATGGTCGGCCAGGAAGATCAACGGCTGTCCGTCCGCCGGCACCTGCACCGCGCCGAGCACCACACCCTCGCTCGGCAGCTCGCCGGCCACCGCGCGGGGCAGGGCCGCACCGTCGAGGCGCGCTCCGACCCGGTTGCTCATCGTGCCGATCGTGTACGCCGTGCCGAGCAGTGTGCGTACGGCCTCGGCGGTGAACCAGTCGTGCCGGGGGCCGAGCCGGACCGGCAGGTCGAGCTGTGCCGGGGGCGCCCCGACGGGCAGGAAGTCCACCGGTGCGGGTGTGGCGGTGACCGGACCGAGCGGCAGGGTGTCGCCGTCGCGCAGCGGGGCCGGTCCGAGCCCGGAGAGGGTGTCGGTGGCACGGCTGCCCAGCACCGGCTCGACCGCGATCCCGCCCGCCACGGCCAGGTAGCTGCGTACGCCGTGCCGGGCCGGGCCGAGTTCCACCAGTGCGCCCGCCGGTACGGCGACAGGCCCTCCGGTGTCGACCGCCCGCCCGTTGACCCGCAGTACGGCTGGCGCGCCGGTGACCGCGAGCGTGCCCGCGCGTACCAGCCGCAGGGTGCAGCCGGTCATCGTGGTTTCCAGCCCGGCCGCCGGTTCCGGGTTGCCGACCAAGCGGTTCGCCAGCCGCAGGGCGGCCGGGTCCAGCGCACCGGAACGCGGCACGCCGAGATGCGCCCAGCCCGGTCGGCCGAGGTCCTGCACGGTGGTGAGGCCGCCGGCCCGGATCACCTCGACCAACGCGGGCCCGCTCACGCCGGCACCAGCCGTACCCGGGTGCCGGGGACGAGCCGGGCGGGCGGGTCCCGGCGTACGTCGAACAGCGTCAGTTCGGTCCGTCCGACCAGTTGCCAGCCGCCGGGCGACGCGGTCGGATAGATCCCGGCGTACGGGCCGGCGAGGGCGACCGCCCCGGCCGGCACCCTGGGCCGGGGGCTGGGCAGCCGGGGCACCGCCCAGGGTTCGGGCAGCCCACTCAGGTAGGCGAAGCCGGGGGCGAAGCCGCAGAAGGCGACCCGCAGTTCGGTGCCACTGATCCGCCGCACCGCCGTCGGCACGTCGACCCGCCACAGGTCGGCGACGGCGGGCAGGTCCTCCCCGTCGTACACGGTCGGCACTTCGACCAGCGGCCCGTTGCCGCTGCCGGCAGCCGGTCGCGCTGTCCAGCCGGCGATCAGCTCCGCCGTGCGTTCCGGATCGGGTACGCCGTCCACCAGCACGGTACGGGCGGCCGGCACGATGTCGACGGCGACCAGTTCGCCGGCTTCGCGGCGCCGCCACAGTTCAGCCCGCCAGTCCTCCACCTCGGCGCCGTCCGCGCATTCGAGCAGCAGTGCGCGGGAACCCACCGGACAGATTCGCATCCGCCTATCCTGCCGGACGACCCTGGTGAACCGACCGGTACGACGCCGACGTGACGAGATCCACTACCCGGAGGTAACTTACGGTGCCGTAGCCTGAGGCGGTGACCACCTCGGCCTCGGCACGGATCAAACCGGCCGACATCGGCAAGCCCCGGATGCGCGGCTGGCTGCACACGTACGCCTTCTTCGTCGCCCTCGCCTGCGGGGTCGTGCTCTGCTCGCTCGCCGCCACCCGGCCCGGCTGGGCGCCGCTGATCAGTTGTGCGATCTACAGCGTGACTGTCTGTGGCCTCTTCGGCACCAGTGCGCTCTACCACCGTCGGGTGTGGACGGAGCGTGGTTTCCAGGTCATGCGCCGGCTCGACCACTCGATGATTTTCATCTTCATCGCCGGCACGTACACCCCGTTCTGCGTGCTGCTGCTGCCGAACCGCAGCGCGACCATCCTGCTCACCATCGTCTGGGCCGGCGCGCTCGCCGGGGTGGCGGTCAAACTCGTCTGGCCGCACGCACCACGCTGGGTGTCCGCCCCGCTCTATCTCGGTCTCGGCTGGGTCGCCGTCGCGGTGCTCCCGGACATCCTGCGGTACGGCGGCGTCACCGCGCTGGTGCTGATGATCGCGGGCGGGATCGCGTACAGCGTGGGGGCCGTCTTCTACGCCCTGCGCCGCCCCAACCCGTGGCCGACGGTCTTCGGCCACCACGAGTTCTTCCACGCCTGCACGCTGATCGCGGCCATCTGTCACCACGTCGCGATCTACTTCGCCCTCTACGCCTGAGGCGTCGCGCCGCCGATGCTGGCCGGCCCCGGACATGGGTAACCGGCGCGGACCGCGTGGGGGGACGGTCCGCGCCGGCTACGTACGGTGGGTCGGGCCGCATCCCGTGGATCGGCCCGAAACCCTGTTACCCGGGGTGGTTCAGAGGGGGTGACCGGGGCGCCGCACCTCGCGGTACTCCTCGACTACCCGGTCATCGCGGACCGGTACGACCCGGGTGTCCTCGACCGTGGTGGTGACGACCGGACGGCGGCGAGTCTGCCAGAGCCACGCGGTCATGATCAGGCCCACCAGGCCGGCGAGCATCAGCACCCAGCCGACCACGCTGAGATCGAGCCAACCCAGCTCCACGTCCACCGCGAACGCAAAGATCGCGCCCAGCGCGATGAGGAAGATACTTCCACCGATACCCACTTTTGTCGCCCTCCTTGGCTATCCGCTGGCCTGACTCGGCCCGCCGCGGCCACTCTGTGAGGTTGCGGCACCGAAGGACTTACCCAGGCGCTTCGTCGCCCAATCAATCTCACTCTCCGAAGTCGACCGCGGGGTCGGAAGCAGGCAGCGGAGCGAGGAGACGTCGGGACCGAGCGCGAAGCGAGGTCCCCCGACCGGCACGGCTATAAAGGTCATGACGACGACGAGCGGAGCGAGGAGACGGCCGCGACCGAGCGCGAAGCGAGGTCGCCCGACCGGCACAGCTATAAAGGTCATGACGACGACGAGCGGAGCGAGGAGACGTCATGACCAAGCGCGTCGTACTGCTGCGGCACGCCAAGGCGGAACGCCCGGCCAGGATCGCGGACTTCGACCGTCCGCTCACCGCCCGGGGGTACGCGGACGCGGGCGCCGCCGGGGCCTGGCTGGCCCACGGCGGTCATCTGCCCTCGGTGGTGATCTGTTCGCCGGCCAAGCGCACCCGGCAGACCTGGCACGGAGTGGCGCTGGCGATGGCGGAGGCCCCGGCCGCGAAGGCCGGGGTCGAGACGGAGGCCGGCGGCGGGCCGGTGGTGAGTTACGAGCCCGACGTGTACGAAGGTGACGCCAGGGAGTTGCTGGACCTGATCCGCGCGGTAGATCCGGCGGCGGCCGTGGTGCTGCTGATCGGGCACAACCCGAGCATTTCCGGCCTTTCCCGTCTCCTGGATCCGGTGAGCGCCGATCCGGACGGGCTGCGCACCAGCGGCATCGCCGTACATCGGTTGGCGGTGCCGGAGTGGGCGCAACTGAGCCCGAGCCGCGGACCGGTCGAAGCGGCGCACACCGCCCGGAGCTGACGTACGCCGCGACCCGTCACGAGGGCGGGGCCTGCGGCGGAGGCGGGTCCGGTGGCGGCGGCATCATCGCCGTCGGATGAGACAGCCGGTTCTCTTCGACGATGAGCGTACGGGCCTTCTTCTTACTGGTCTGCCAGTACCAGAGCGTGGTCAACAGGACGGCCAGTCCGGCCAGCATGAACACCCAGCCGACCGCGCGTAGGTCAAGCCACCACACGTTCGCCCTGATGGCGAACGTCAGGATGGCTCCCAGTCCGATCAGGAAAATACCGCTACCGACGCCCATGTCCGCTGCACTCCCCCGTGCGATGGCTTCTGGGCTAACCTGACAAATCACAGACAAATTAGGCTGACAAATCCCAACAAACTGCTGGTCACACCGCTTCCACCATAACGCGGCGGCCGACGAGCAGTCTTGCTCGCCGGCCGCCGAAAAACATCGGTGCTAGGCAGTGGGCGCTAGCGCTACCGAACGGTTCAGAACGCGTCCTCGGCCAGGTCCATCAGGTCGAGATTGGTGGACTCGACGACGCGTCGGTCGGCGCCGATCCGGGGCAGCACCTCGTGGGCGAAGAAGCGGGCCGCCGCAACCTTGCCGGTGTAGAAGGACTTGTCCGCCGCGGACACCTCGCCGCCCAGGGCACCCAGGGCCACCTCGGCCTGCCGCTGGAGCAGCCAGCCGACCACGAGGTCACCGACGGCCAGCAGCAACCGGCGGCTGTTCAGGCCGACCTTGTACACCGCGCGCGGCTCGCCGGCCTGCACCTCGCCCAGCCATCCGGTCATCGTGGCGAGGATGGTCTGCACCTCGGTGAGGGCCCGGCCCAGGGCGACCCGCTCCTCCTTGAGCTGACCGTTGCCGCCCTCGGCGGTGATGAACTCCTGGATCTCGCTGGCCACCACCATCAGCGCCCGGCCGTTGTCCTTCACGATCTTGCGGAAGAAGAGGTCGAGGCTCTGGATCGCGGTGGTGCCCTCGTACAAGGTGTCGATCTTCGCGTCGCGGACGTACTGCTCCAGCGGGTAGTCCTGGAGGAAGCCCGAACCACCGAAGGTCTGCAACGACTCGTGGCTGAGCAGCTCGTACGCCCGCTCCGAACCGCAGCCCTTCACCAACGGCAGCAGCAGGTCGTTGACCCGCTTGGCCTGCTTCACGCCCGCCTCGTCGCCGGCCGCCTGGGCCAGCTTCACCTTGTCCTGCCAGCTCGCGGTGTAGCAGACCAGGGCGCGCAGCCCTTCCGCGTACGACTTCTGGAGCATCAGCGAACGGCGGACGTCCGGGTGGTGGGTGATGGTGACGCGGGGTGCGTTGCGGTCGGTGGCGAGCAGGTCGGCGCCCTGCTTGCGCTGCTTCGCGTACTCCAGCGCGTTGAGGTAGCCGGTGGAGAGGGTGGCAATCGCCTTGGTGCCGACCATCATCCGGGCGTACTCGATGATCAGGAACATCTGCCGGATGCCGTCGTGCACGTCGCCGAGCAGCCAACCCTTGGCCGGTACGCCGTGCTCGCCGAAGGTCAGCTCGCAGGTGTTGGAGACTTTGATCCCCATCTTGTGCTCGACGTTGGTGGCGAAGACGCCGTTGCGCTCGCCGAGCTCGCCGGTCTCGGCGTCGAAGTGGAACTTCGGCACGATGAACAGCGAGAGGCCCTTGGTGCCGGGACCGCCCACACCCTCGACGCCGACCGGTCGGGCCAGCACATAGTGGACGATGTTGTCGGTGAGGTCGTGCTCACCAGAGGTGATGAAGCGCTTGACGCCCTCCAGGTGCCACGAGCCGTCGGGCTGCGGGATCGCCCTGGTCCGGCCGGCGCCCACGTCCGAGCCGGCGTCCGGCTCGGTGAGGACCATGGAGGAACCCCACTGCTTGTCGGTGAAGAGCTTGGCCCACTTGCGCTGCTCCTCGGTGCCCTCGACGTAGAGCGTGTGCGCGAAGGACGGGCCGGAGGCGTACATCCAGATCGGGGCGTTCGCGCCGAGGATCAGTTCGGCCAACGACCACCAGAGCGCCCGGGGAGCGTTGGTCCCGTCCAGCTCCGGCGGGAGGTCCATCCGCCAGAACTCCGACTCCATCAGCGACGCGTACGACTTCTTGAAGGAGGCGGGCAGCGGCGCGGAGTGGGTGGCCGGGTCGAACACCGGCGGGTTGCGGTCGCTGTCGACGTAGCTCGCCGCAAGATCCTCGCGCGCCAACCGGTCGACCTCGGCGAGGATGCTCCGGGCCGTGTCGACGTCAAGATCGGAGTACGGCTCCTGACCGAACGACCGATCCGCGCCGAAGACCTCGAAGAGGTTGAACTCCAGGTCCCGGATGTTGCTCTTGTAGTGGGTCATGTGAGCGGCCCCGCTTCCGAACAGGTGGTGTTACCAGCCAGTAACTCCGACTGTATTACTCACCGGTAGCCTCGACAAGGCAATAGCGGAAGTGACGGCGGACACATTGCCGACAGGGAGCACCGAACCAGACGTCGAGGCTCAGCCGTCCGAGGCGCCGACTTCCCAACTCGGTACGGCGACCGTGGTGACGGGACGGGGTCCGGCGTACTCCATCAGGACCAGGGCGATGTCGTCGTCCAGCCGCCCGTGCACCCACTCGACCAGCGCGGTCTCCAGCGAGGCGAGCCCGTCCCCGACCGTTCCGTGGCCGAGCAACTGCCAGGCCCGGTCCTCGGTCGGGAAGAACTCCCCGTCGCGGCGGGCCTCACCGAGCCCGTCGGTGAACAGCAGCAACCGGTCTCCCGGTTCGAGCCGCTCGACCCGGGGCCGCACCACCGGCATGAAGCCCAGCGGCGGTGCCGGCGACGGCGGCTCCAGCGGGATCACCTTCCCCCGACGCAGCAGCAGCGGCGCCGGGTGACCACAGTTGACAATCGTCAGCGTGCCGCCACGTTCCTCGACCAGCGCCGCGGTGACGAAGTCCTCGTCACCGACACTGCGCGCCACCGCGCGGTCCAGGTCGGCCACGATCGCCCGCAGGTCGGCCCGCTCGTACGCGACGTGGCGGTAGGAACCGAGCACGATGCTGGCGAGCCGTACGGCGTCGAGCCCCTTGCCGCGTACGTCACCGATCAGCATCCGTACGCCGTAGGGGGTGTCGATCACCTCGTACAGGTCACCGCCGATCTCGGCGGCGGCGGTGGAGGAGATGTAACGGGCGGCGACCGCGAGCGCGCCGACCTGCGGCCCGAGCGGACGCAACACGGCCTGCTGGGCCACGGCGGCAAGCTTGGACAACTCGGCGATCTGCTCGGCCTGCCGCTGCCGGACGACCGCCACCGCCGCCGCGACACCGATGAAGGCCATCACGCCGCCCACGTTGACCACATTGCCCAGTTCGACCGTCTGGGCGCTGAGGGTGAACGCGGCACCGATCCCGGTGGCCAGCGCCCCCACACCCAGCACCACCCGCCAGGACGCGAACGCGGCGGCGAGGAAAGGTGCGGCCACCAGGAGTCCGATATGGTCGGCCCGGGTGCCGTCGGCCACCTCGATCCCGGAGACGAGCGCGAGCAGCACGAGGGCCGCGCCGAGACCGGCGCGGGAACCAGAACTCAGCGGGCGGCGGCCCGGCGGCAAGAATTGCATGGGTACGCCGAACAGCATGCCTGATCCACGGGCACTGTTGAACGAAGTTGACCCCTCGTCTGAGTGGGTTCTGTCCACCTGGCCGGTGCCCGGCTGCGTCGCCACCGCTACGCAGCGATCGGAGAGCTGGTCAAGCGCGGGACGACGTACCTGGTCAAGGGGCGGGTCACCCGAGAATCTCGTACCGGACCGTGATCGCGCCGAGGTCGGTGGAGGCGATCGCCTCGAACGCCGCCCGGGAGAGGTCGAGGCACCGGCCGTCGACGTACGGACCTCGGTCGTTGATCCGTACCACCACCGACTTGCCGTTGTCGGGGTTGATCACCCGTACCCGGGTGTTGAACGCGAGGGTGAGGTGCGCGGCGGTGAGCGAACTCGGGTCGAAGTTCTCCCCGTTCGCGGTCATCTGCCCCTGGTCGTAGAAGGAGGCGCCGCAGGTGCCGCTGCCGACCACCGGCGTCGCCGCGGGCTTCGGCTTCTTCGTCGTGCTCGGCTTCGGGGTGGCGGCCCGGGTCTTGCCGCGCGAGGCCCGCTCGGTTGTCCTGGCCGCGGCGGGCGAGGCCGAGGTCGCGGAGGGTGACGGCTTCACCGGAGCCGCCGCTGTCGGCGATGTGCTCGGCAACCCGCTCGGCGACAGACTCGGTACGACGTCGGTGGTCACCGAGGCGGTCGACGTGCTCGGGCTGCTGGCCAGGTGGATGCCACCGACCGCGCCACCGACGGCGAGCGCCACGCCCAGCGCGGCACTGGCGGCGAGGCCGACCGGCGACTTGAATATCCGAACCAGGGGGCGCTTCTCCGTCACCGACCTGTCCTTCCCACTTACGACGCGATGATGAAGGTCGGAAGGTAGCGACCGGAGCACTTCGGGAGTCAATGTGATCATGTGCTTTTGCCCGTATTTGCGGTGAAACGTGTAACCGATCGGCCGACCTGCCCTGGGCCGGTCGTGCCCGTACCCCAGGATGGTCGACATGGCCGCTGAGCTGAGCAAACGGCTCACCGAACTGTTCCGTTGGATCGATCCCGGCCCGGACAGCACCCACCTCGTCAGCGACATCTCCGGCTGGTGGCGTGATCCGGACACCCTGCTGGAAATCGGACCAACACTGGGCAACCTCTTCCGGGCCGAGTCACCCACCGTCGTACTCGCCCCCGAGGTGACCGGGCTCCTGCTCGGCCCACTGGTGGCGACCGCGCTCGGGGTGGGCTTCCTACCCGCGTACAAGAACACCGGCGACCGGCGGATCGCCGAACCGACCACCTGGGCGACCACCCCACCGGACTACCGAGGCCGGCAACTCGCCCTCGGCGTACGGGACCGGCACCTCGGCCCGGCCGACCGAGTGCTGGTGGTCGACGACTGGGTGGCCAGCGGGGCCCAGGTTCGCGCCCTCTACCAGGTGATCTCCGCCCGTGGCGCGACCCCGGTCGGCACCGCCGCGATCGTCGCCGACTGCCCCGTCGAACTCGCCCGCGAACTACGCGTACGCAGTCTGCTCGACCGGCGCGACCTGGCGATCTGACCGGCACGACCCCGGGGCTTGACTTCAAGCACGGTTCAACTCCGACGCTGGTACGCATGACAGTGGACATCCTCGACGAGGCATACGCCCGACTGCACCGCACCGGACCCGAGTTCGAAGGGTGGCTGAGCAACCACGGACCGATGGCAGCCGAAGCCCTGGTCCGCCACGGCCACGGCACCGGGGTACACCGCTGGCTTGACTCCTATCTGGACCGGCTCGACGAGCTGCCACGCGGCATCCAGCCGATCGACGACTGGCGGGACGCACTCGGCAACCCGAAACGCGCCGGTGACTGGCTGGCCCACTTCGCCCGCACCATGGACGAGACGCCCTGGCGTACCGTGCTGGCAACCTGGTGGCCCCGGCTGCTCCCGGGCATCGCGGCCAGCGCCACCCACGGCGTCATCCGGGTCGGCCACGCCGTACGCGCACTACGCGAGCGGACCACCCCCGAACGGGTCACCGAACTCGGCCAGGCGCTCGCCTACTGGGCCGCGCGGTGGCAACCGGTGCCCGGCGCCGCCCCGCTCACCGGCACGAGCGGGGTGAGCGCTGCACTCGACCGGCTACCCCGGATCCCACGCCAGGACGGGGGCATCCGGGACCGGTTCGCCCAACTGCCCGACGTACCCGGATGGTCGGCCTCGGTCGCGGCGCCGCGCCCACCCGCCGACCCGGCCGACGCGGCGCGCTTCCTCGCCGAGGTGGTGCACCAGGCCAGCCTGGACTTCCTGCGCTACGCACACGCCAACCCGGTGATGCTGGTGCACGCCGTGACCGCGCCGACCGCGGTGCTGCGTACCCTGCCGGAACTGGAACCGGCGCAGTGGCTGCCGAGCGTGACCGCGGCCTGGTCCGCGACGGCCGCCGTCACCGCCGTGTACGCCCCGAGCGCCGCGCTCCCGCCACCCGCGATCACGGTCGACTCGGCGGCGGAGACGTTCGACCGGGCCAGCCGCAACGGCGACGAGCACGTGGTCAAGCTCGCCGACGCGGTGATCGACGTGCACGCCGGCACGGGCGACCAAGCCGCCCTCGCCGCCGCGCTCTACGCCGCCCAGCTCATCTGAGATCGTCCCGGGCAGCCCGGCTCAGTCGTTTGTCCCGAGCAGCCCGTCTCAGTCGTTTGTCGCGGGCAGCCCGGCTCAGCGCAGGTCGGGCAGCAACGTCGTCGCCACCTCTTCGAGCACCGCCTCGTCGCCCGCGTACCAGCTCGACTCGCGGGGCCAGTGGGTGATCACGTCGGTGAAGCCGAGCTCTGCGGCACGGGCGACCGCGTCGGCAAAGAAGGAGGCGCTGGTGAGGGAGAAAACCGGTGCGGAGTCCAGCGAGAGGTAACGGTCCAGGGTCGCCGGGTCGCGGTCGGCCGCATCGAGGGTCCGGTCGAGCTGGGCGCTGAGCTCGGTCACCGTACGCCACCAGGCGGCCATGTCGTCGCCGCCGAGGCCGGTGGTCACCCAGCCCTGCCCGAAGCGGGCCACCAGCTTCATCGCCCGAGGCCCGTTCGCCGCCACCACGAACGGCACCCGAGGCGTCTGTACGCAGCCCGGGTTGTTGCGGGCGTCGACCGAGGCGAACCACTCGCCCCGCCAGTCGACCCGGTCCGTACGCAGGATCAGGTCCAACAGCTCGGTGAACTCGGCGAACCGGTCCACCCGCTGCCGGAGCGGCAGCGTCTCGCCGCCGAGCACGGCGGAGTCGAACCCGATGCCGCCCGAACCCAGACCGAGCAGCACCCGACCGCCGGAGATGTCGTCCGGCGCGGTCACCTCGCGGGCGAAGTACACCGGGTGGCGGAAGTTGGGGGAGGCGACCAGGGTGCCGAGTTTGATCCGGCTGGTGACCATCGCCGCCGCGGTGAGCGTCGGCACCGAATCGAACCAGGGGCCGTCGACCAGGTCGCGCCAGCCCAGGTGGTCGTACGTCCAGGCGTGGTCGAAACCCCACGCCTCGGCCTGACGCCACCGGCGCTCCGACTCGGACCACCGCTTGTCGGGAAGAATCACGATACCCACGCGCATGATCACCACCCTACGACGACGCCCACGCCCGAGTACGCCCCCGGCGTGGCGGGAGCACGACGCATCCGGGGCCGGGTCGCCCCCGCTAACCCGGACGAGCCACCCCGGAGGGCAGCCGCCTGGTCAGCTCCGCTCGCAGCACGTCCGGCCCCGGCCGAAGCAGGCCGACCTCGGTGGCGCAGGGTCGTCCGGAAGACGAGGACGTCGGGCACGGACCGTGAGGCATCGTCATGTTCGGCCATCACGCATTCGTACCGCATATCGACAACTTCGATTGTCCCATGAGAGCGCGAGCAAGCCGTACCAATCGGACGACACGGGGTGAAGCACGTGCATAGCGGGCGGGCCAGCCTCGTGACGGGTACCGTCAGCCGGGTGATCGCCCGCAACCGTCACCCGCGCTCCCCGCGACCCGACCAGCAGCCTCGCGGCGACCTCCCGGACGCGGCGGCAGGCGAGCGGCAGGCAGACCCGCCACGCGTACGGCGGGACAACACCGAGCGGTACCAGTGGGAGAAGGACCGGGTACTGCTCGACGAGGCGGGGCGACGGCGTACCGGCGGCACCGAGCACGACACCGGGCTACCCACCGCCGACCTGCGCTTCCACGCCGAGTACGACCGCATCGACGCCGACGAGGACCTGGCCGCCGCGTTCGAGCTGCCCACCGGTACGCCGCTGCTGCGCCGGATCTACTGGACCAGTTCCCGTGAGCGCGGCGCCGCCCTGTCGGTTTCCCACTCCTACCTGCCGTACGAGCTGGCGGAGGCGAACATGGCTCTGCTGGACGCCGACAACGAGCCCTGGCCCGGCGGCACCCAGCACCAGCTCTTCACCGTCGGCGTCGAACTGGACCGGATCGTCGACGAGGTACGCGCCCGACCCCCGTCCCGCGACGAGGCGGACCTGCTCGACCTCGCCCCCGACGACCCGGTGCTGGCCGTACGCAAAACCTCGATCGACACCACCGGACGGGTGGTGGAGGTCGCCGACGTCGTCTTCCCCGGCGACCGCACCGAACTCGCGTACGCGACCACACTGAAGCGGTGGCAGCGGTGAGCCGGGTGATCTCCGTGATCACCCCGGTGCACTGGCCCAGCGTCGGCTACCTCGCCGGTGCGTACGAGTCGCTGGCCGGGCAGGAGTTGCCGGACGGCTGGGACTGGCAGTGGCTGGTGCAGGAGGACGGGCAGGACGGGCTGCTGATCGACCAGCTACCCGAGCTGGACCCACGGATCAGCCCCGGCAGCGGACGACCGGGCGGGCCGGGCGTCGCCCGTACCCTGGCTCTGTCCCGGGTCGAGGGCGAGTTGGTCAAGGTGCTCGACGCCGACGACCAGCTCACACCCGGCGCGCTGGCCAGGGACATCAACACCCTCACCGACAACCCGGGCGTCGGTTGGACCACCTCCCGGGTGCTCGACCTGCTCGCCGACGGCTCCACCCGGGACTGGGGTGACGACCCGCCGGAAGGCCCGCTCAACACCGGTGCCATCCTCGCCTTCTGGCAGGCCAACGACTACGGCCTGCCGGTGCACCCGGCGACCCTCTGCATGCGGACCGAACTGCTGCTCGCCCTCGGCGGCTGGATGGCACTGCCCGCCTCCGAGGACACCGGCCTGCTGCTGGCCGCGAACGCGATCAGCCCCGGTTGGTTCATCGCCGAACCCGGCCTGCTCTACCGCAAGTGGCCCGGCCAGATGACCAACCAGGCCACCCACCGCGAACCGGCCGAACACACCGCCCGGATGCGCGTCGTCGAGGCCCGCGCGCACGCGATCCGCGCCCTGCTCACCTGAGCGATCCCCCGACTGCCCTGATTCCTCGGCCGATCACGGCTCCAGGTGTGCGCTCAGGGCCTGCCGCAGGTGACTCTTCGGCCTGGCGCCGACGGTCGAGTCGACCAGCTCACCGTGCCGGAACACCAGCAGCGTCGGCAGCGACAGGATCCGGTACGCGCGCGTGGTGTTCGGGTTTTCGTCGGAGTTGAGCGTGGCGACGACCATCCGGGCACCGAACTCCTCGGCCAGCTCGGCGAGGCTCTTCGAGATCGCCCGGCACGGCGGGCACCACTCCGCCCAGAAGTCGACAACCACGGGTCGGTCGCTGGCCAGCACCAACTCGGCGAACGTATCGTCGGTGACGGTGACTACCGCTCCGGTTGCCTGTGCTTGAAGCATGTTTCCTCCCGTTGCGTGATGGCCTGCATGAGCTGGGTGTGCAACTGCTGCCGCACCTCGCCAAGCTGGTCGATGTACGCGTCGACCTCGGCGAGCTTGCGTCGCAGCACCGCCACCGAGTCCGGACACACGTGCCCGGACGTGTTGCCGGCCCGTAGGCAGGCGACGAACGGACGGATGTCGTCGAGGCCGAAGCCGACGGCGAGCAGGGCCCGGATCTCGCGTACGACCCGCAGCTCCGCCTCGTCGTAGACGCGGTAGCCGTTGGCGGAACGCCGTGCGCGTACGAGCCCGTGTTCCTCGTAGTAGCGAAGCGTCCGGGTGCTCGTGCCGGCGTTCTCCGCCAGCTCGCCGATCAGCATGCTGACCTCCTGTTTCAGCCCGTTCCAGCCACGCTAGACCTTGCCGCCGACGTCAAGGCAACAGCCCGCCCCAGGCCTGTCGTCCGGCAACTGTCGTCCGCTCAGGCTCTTCTTCGGGTCCGTGCTCGCGAAGTCTTCGACGACTGACGCCAACTCGGCCAAAGACGCGGCCAAGCTGGTCGTGAACCCCGTCGTCATGGTCAGCCACCCAGGGGTCCACCCAGACGCGTTCCCGCCGTGAACACGCCGTCGAGATTGTGGTGAATCAGTCACTAGCCCGTTGCTCTGCGCTCCCATAAAGTCACCCTATGGAGTACGAGAAGGGCGACAAGGTGGTGTTGACGAAGTTGGTCGACGGCCACAAGCCGGGCGCGGCAGGACTGGTCATCCGGGTCGACACCGGCTGGTTGTCCAGGACCAGGTACAGCGTCCTGGTGGGCGACACCGGCGAGGTTCTCGAACAACTCGTCGAAGACGACCTGTTCAGCCCCGAGCGCGAGTCCGCCACCTAGACGACATCCTGCTCGGCGCCCGCCGCGACTGGGCCGAAGACCTCCGCCGGTCCACAGTTCATGACGATCTCGCAGTCGCAGTAGCCGCCGAACTCCTCCAACCCTTCGGCCAGGGGCTTCCAGCCGACCGAGTGCCGCTCGGCCCACCTCCGTGCGAAGCGGATCGTATGGCCGCAGCCTTCCGCGACGACATGCTCGTCCACGAACTCGATCAGGGAACCGAGCTGCTGCTCCGAGATTGGCATCAGCGCGCCCCGGGCCGCTCGCTCGGCGTTCTTGTAGGCGAGTCGCAGGTGCCGTCGTCGCGCGTCGTCCACTGACCCCACGGCCCGATCCTCCTGGTCGCCCCCGGCCTCGGGCACCGTCCTACCGTCGGTCATCCCGCCGGACCGATGATCAGAAATAGCGAAGGCCCAGCGTCAGGAAATGTCCTCTGACCTGGGCCTTCGTTGTCTGAGCGGGTGAAGGGAATCGAACCCTCACTGTCAGCTTGGGAAGCTGATGTTCTGCCATTGAACTACACCCGCGAGCGGAGCCCACTGTACCTGGTCCGCCTCCGGAGCGCATCAACGTACCCGGTGGCAGGGTGCGTGTGCCGACCTGGCCGCCGGGCAGATCGATCGGGACCACGCCGATCCGTGTTGTTTGCGAAGAGTGTCCCGGCCTGTAACGTCCGCCACATCTGTAACTTGCGACGCGTGAGTTTAGCGTCGCTCTCCGTGGGGCGAAGAGGTGAGGACATGGGTTTGCACCGCATCCGGAAGTCGTTGCGCTCGGCTGGCGTGGCGTCCACTGCTCTCGTACTGCTGCTCGGGTCAACGGGGGTGGTCGCGCCGCCGGCAATCGCCGGCGCGGCCGGATCACCGGCGGCGCCCTGTGTGGAACCGGCGGCCACGCACCCGCTTGCCAAGGCCAAACCCGGCGCGCCGGGCAGTCACGACCCCAACGAGTTGAGCGCCGCCGGGGCGGCGCTGCGCAACCGCGACCTGGACTCCGCGTACGCCGAGCGGGTCGGGGTTGCCCCGTTCAGCACCGGACCGACGAAGATCACGATTCCGGTGGTGGTGCACGTGATCAGCCGCGACCGTACGCGGGCTGGCGGCAACATTCCGCGTGCACTGATCGACGCCCAGCTCAAGTCGTTGAACGAGGCGTTCACCGGTGGTGGCGGCAGCGCGGTGACGCCGTTCAGGTTCAAGCTGAAGAAGCTCAACCGGGTGGTCAACCCGGCCTGGTATCCGATCGTGGCGGACAGCATCACCGAGACGCAGATGAAAAAGGCGCTCCGGGTCGGTGGGCCGGAGACGCTCAACCTATATCTCGGTGCGCTCAGCGACGAACTGCTCGGCTGGGCGACGTTTCCGCAGAAGAAGCTGACCACGTACGACGGGGTGGTTGTGCTCTCGGAGTCACTGCCGGGCGGTACGGCGAAGCCGTACAACGAGGGCGACACGGGCACGCACGAGGTCGGGCACTGGCTGGATCTGTTCCACACGTTCCAGGACGGGTGCGCGGGCGAGGGCGACGCGGTGGCGGACACCCCGGCGGAGGCGGAGCCGGCGTTCGGCTGCCCGACGGGTCGGGACTCGTGTGTCAGCAAGGCGGGGTTGGACCCGATCCACAACTTCATGGACTACACGGTCGACTCCTGCATGGACCGGTTCACCGTCGGGCAGGTGAGCCGGATGGTGAAGGCGTGGCAGGCCTATCGCGCTCTTTTGTGACGAAGTCGAACGACGAGGGCCGGCTCATTCCCGAGGAGCCGGCCCTCGTCGCGTCCTGCGGGTCTTACAAGTGCCCACTCAGGCGCGCCTGGACGCTTCAGGAGGCCCAGACCGCGGGATCGGGCGCTGCCGCCACCCTCGGCTCACGGGCGAAGCGTTGGTCGACCGCGTTGGCCGTCGACCCGCCGCGGAGTTCGGACGGATTGGGGTGCCGCCGGGTACGGCGACCGCGGCGGCTCACCTGCGGCCGGGTGGCGGTGGGGTCGAGCCACACCTGGACGCCCGGCCGGTCGCCGCCCGGGCCGCCGTAGGCGAGCGGGATCGCGTCGGTCCGACCGTGCCGAGCCAGCATGGCTGCCTCGACGGTGAACTCGAACAGCCGCCAGTCGACCCGCGGCTCGGCGCGTACCGTGTCGGCGAGCCGGGCGATCTTCGCCGGGTCGGTCACCGCCTGGGCCCGACCGGCCACGTACGCCTCGTCGTCGCTCTCCTCGGGCGGGAACGAGTGCAGCGCGTAGCGGCCGTCGCGTTCGAGGTCGCGCCGCTTGGGCGAGTCGACGACGAAGCAGAACAGCCCTTCGTCGTTGATCACCGGCGACACCGGATGTACGCGCGGGCCGCCGTCGGCGCGCACGGTCGCCAGGTAGCCGAGACCCGGCCCGTACTGCTGCAGGAGGATGCGGATCGCCTCGGCGAGACGCGGGGCGTCGGCGGCGAATTCGGACCAGGATGCCATGCGGAGAGTCTATCGAACACATGTTCGAGAGCGGTAGTGCGACACGCGTGAGCCGGGCGCCACTCCGGGTACGGGTACGCCGTACCCGAGCCTGGCGGCTCGCTAAGGTGTCGGGATGCTGCTCTCCGACCGCGACCTGGTCATCGAGATCAAGGCGGGCACCCTCGGGCTCGACCCGTTCGAGCCGGCACTGGTGCAACCGTCGAGCATCGACGTACGGCTGGATCGGCTCTTCCGGGTTTTCAACAACCATCTCTACACCCACATCGACCCGGCGAGTCAGCAGGACGACCTGACCTCGGTGGTGGACGTGCCGGACGGCGAGCCGTTCGTGCTGCACCCCGGCGAGTTCGTGCTCGCCTCGACGCTAGAGGTCATCTCGCTCGGCGACCAGCTCGCCGGCCGACTGGAGGGCAAGTCGAGCCTGGGCCGGCTGGGGCTGCTCACCCACTCCACCGCCGGTTTCATCGACCCGGGCTTCTCCGGCCACGTCACGCTGGAACTCTCCAACGTGGCCAACCTGCCGATCACCCTCTGGCCCGGCATGAAGATCGGCCAGCTCTGCATTTTCCGGCTCTCGTCCCCGGCCGAGCACCCGTACGGCTCGGCCGTCTACGGCTCGCGTTACCAGGGCCAGCGCGGCCCCACCCCGAGCCGTTCCTGGCAGCACTGGCGCACCTGGCCGACCCGCTGAACCGGTAGTAACGACAACAGGGCTGGCACCCCGCGTACGGGGATGCCAGCCCTGATTCGTCTCGGGGTGGGGCAGTAGTGGGTCAGCCGGGGCGGCCGAAGCTGTGGATCGTGCCCTCGTCGACGCGTTTCATCTTGATCGGTTCGCCGGCCTGGGAGGCGTGCACCACCCAGCCGTTGCCCACGTACATGCCGACGTGGTGCAGGTCGGCGTAGTAGAAGACGAGGTCTCCGGGGCGCAGGTCGGCGCGTTTCACGTACGCCGTCACCCGGCGCTGCGCGGCGGCGTTGTGCGGCAGCGTCACCCCGGCCTTGGCCCAGGCGGCGAGCATCAGCCCGGAGCAGTCGAAGTTGTTCGGGCCGGCGGCGCCCCAGACGTAGAGCTTGCCGATCTGCTGGCAGGCGTACTTGACCGCGATGCCGGCGCCGCCGCCCGGATACTCGGACGGGCACGGGGCCGGGGCGAGCGGGCCGCCGCCACCGTTGCCGTACACCTTGATCCGCAGCTTCTGTAGCCGGTCGATCTCGGCGTCGATCTGCTTCTTCTTGGCGGCCAGGTCGGCTTCGGTCTTGGTGAGTTGGGCGACCAGGGTGTCCAGCGGCGCCTTCTGGGCCGCGTACTTCTCCTTGAGGTCGACCACGGCCTGCACGTCGTGCTGCTGGCGTCGGGCGAACTGGTCGAGGATGGTGAGCTGGTCGGCGAGCATCGTCGGCGAGTCCGTGGTCAGGATGGCGTTGATCGCGGAGGCGTTGTCGCCCTTGTACGCCCGCACGGCCATATCGCTGACCTTGCCCATGGCCATGTCGACCTGGAGTTGCAGAGGCTGGATCTTCTTCGCCAGCGCGTCGGCCTGCTTCTGCTTGACGGCCAGGTCCTGGCGGGTGGCGTTGTGCTTCTCGATGATCGGTTCGAGTTGGTTCCAGGCCACGTCGATCTGCTTCTCGATCTCGGCGACCGAAGGCTCGGCATGGGCCGGAGTGGTACCGAGCAGGAGAACGGCTACGCCGGCGATCGCGGCGAGCAGGCTGGTACGGACAGGCCAACGGGTACGCGATCGAATGGTCGTCGGGTCGACCGGAGTCGACGCGACGGGCAGCGACCGCGGGGCATGGCTAGCCACCGGGGTTGGGCGCTCCTTCTTCCGTTACCGCGTACCGGGTTAGCTGACGGGTTCGGGCGGGAAGTGGCGCCCTACCACGAGAATTCGCGGATTCACCCCGAGGTGCTGGGTCCCCGGTTCGTTTCAGAAACGATTCGGCGGTGTCGAGCCGGTGCCACCCGGGCTGGGTGGACTGGGGCCGCCCCGACGATCTCCCACAGTAGGAAGCCTGTTATTGAAGTGCAACCCGTGGCAGGAGTGAGATCTTTCCGTATATCAGACAATTACTTAGGGTGTGTTGTGGTCGACATAAAGAGAACCCCTTGCTAACGGTGGGTGCCGTCGGCAAGGGGTTCTTCATTGCAAATCTGGGCAATTACTCCAGGTCAGCCCGGACGGCGGAACCCGGCGACCGGCATGACGTCAATGCTCTGCATCTGCACGGGCTTACCGGACCGTGGCGAGTGCACCATCAGCCCGTTACCGACGTACATACCGACGTGGTGCAGATCACCGTAGAAGAAGACCAGATCGCCGGCTCGGGCGTCGGCCCGGCTCACCGCTTTACCCTCGTTCCACTGTGCACCGGTGAAGTGCGTGAGCTTCACCCCGGCCTTGCCCCAGGCGTACTGGGTCAGGCCCGAGCAGTCGAACGAGTTGGGGCCGGTCGAACCCCAGACGTACGGCTTGCCGATCTGCGCGCAGGCGGTCTTGACCGCGGTGCCGGCGGCACCACCGGGGTACGTCGCCGGGCAGGGGCCCTTGCGCAACGCGCCACCGGCACTGCTCGACCCGTACGCGGTCAGCCGCAGCTTCTCCAGCCGGTCGATCTCGGCGTTGATCTGCTTGCGCTTGCCGGCGAGTTCGGTGTCCTGCTTCTTCTGCTGGGCGATCAGCTCGTCGAGCTTGCGCTTCTCGCCGTCGTACTTGTCCCGGGCGGCGGTGACGTCCGCGATCTGCTCCTGCTGCTGCCGGGCCAGGTGGTCCAGGATCGTGAGCTGGTCCGCGAGCTGGGTCGGCGTACCGGTCGTGATCAGCGCGTTCAGGTCCGACGACGGGCCGGTCTTGTAGTAACGCGAGGCCAGGTCACCGACCCGGTCGAGCGCCATGTTGGCCTGTAGCGCCAGCGGCTGGATCTTCTTCTGCAGGTCGGCCGACTTCTTCTGGTTTGCCAGAAGCTGACCGTGCACCTTGTTGTACTGCTCGATGGTCGGTTCGAGCTGCACCCACTGGGTGTCGATCTGCGATTCGATTTCGTCGACCGTCGGAGCGGCCTGCGCCTGCGTGGCGGGCAGCAGTCCGGCGAGCATCACGGCGGTGAGCGCCAACAGGCGGTACGCACGACGGCGGGTGCCGCCGCCCGGATGCTCATGATTGGTCGAATGGCGATGGGAGGGCACGCGTGCCACCGGCACCGACTCCTTCGTTACCGACCGCTGGGTGCCACCCGAGGGGGGAAATGGGCGCCGACGTCCCACAGCGGTCGGTGCCCCACATTAGGGAAGGTTCGAGCGCGAATCAAGGCCGCTGGGCGGATACTCCTCGCTGTATTCAGACCGGCGCAATCGGTTGCCGGACAACGGTCTCAGTCGACCTACCAACGACCGCAGTCAATACATCGTCGAGCGTTACCACACCCAGCGGCGCGCGACCATCACTCACCAACACCATGTGCCGACGCTCGCGACGCATCGACAACAACAGTTCGGCCAGCGTACGGTCCGGCGGCACCACCGCCAGCGGACGCAACACGTCAGCGGGCACCGGTGCCCGCCGCGCCGCCCCGGCATAACCCAGTACGTCCTTCACGTGCACGAAACCGAGGACCCGGCGGGTACTGCGCTGCACCACCGGGAACCGTGACCGGCCCGTGCTCGTGGCCAGCACCTCCAACGAGGCCGGTGACACGTCCTCGGCCACCGTCGTCACCGTCGACCACGGCCGCAGCGCGTCCGCCGCCGTCCGGCGATGCAGCGCCAGCGCCCCGGTGATCCGGGCGTGTTCCACCGGGTCGAGCAGCCCCTCCGTACGCGCCTGCGCGACCAGCCCGGCCAACTCCTCCGCGGTGAACACCGTCTTCACCGCGTCCGCGGCCTCGATCCCCCACAGCCGCAGCACCTGGCGGGACGCCCACTTCATCGCCAGCAGCAGCGGCTTGGTCGCGATGCAGAAGGCCAGCATCGCCGGACCGAGGGCGAGCGCCGCCCGCTCCGGACCGGCGAGCGTGATGTTCTTCGGCACCATCTCGCCGACCACGGTGTGCAGGAACACCACCGCGCCGAGGGCGAGCACGAACGCGACCGGGTGCACCGCACCGTCCGGCACCCCGATCGTGTGGAACGGGCCCTCCAGCAGGTGCGCCAGGGCCGGTTCGGCGATCGCGCCGAGACCCAGCGAGCAGATGGTGATGCCGAGCTGCGCCCCGGCGATCATCAACGGGATCTGGTTCATCGCCGAGAGCGCCCAGCGGGCCGGCTTGGACACCGCCGCCATCGGCTCGATGACCGTACGTCTGGAGGCGATCAGCGCGAACTCGCTGCCCACGAAGAAGCCGTTGCCGAGCAGCAGCACGAGGGCGATCAGCAGCTCGGTCACGTTGTACTTCCCGACGGCCGCCCGGTCATCCCGGTTCACCCGGATCCGGTGGGCGCAGCACCCGTACCTGCTCGATCCGGTGCCGGTCGACCTCGACCACGGTGAACTCGTACCCCTGCTCGACGACCGCCTCCCCGGCGACCGGGATGTGCCCGAGCCGGGCCAGCAGGAAGCCGGCCAGGGTCTCGTACGGCCCGTCCGGCAGCCGGAAACCGGTCTGCTCGGCCAGTTCGTCCGCCCGGCGCACCCCGTCGACCAGGACCGTCCGCTCGCCGCCGGGCACGGTCAGTTCGAGCCACTCGCTGTCCGGCCCGACCGCCGGGTCGAACTCGTCGGCGATCTCACCGACCAGCTCCTCCACCAGGTCCTCGACCGTGACCACACCGTCGGTGCCGCCGTACTCGTCGACCACGATCGCCAGGTCGGCGTCCGCGCGACGCAGCGCGGCGAGCACGTTGTCCAGGTCCAGGCTCTCCGGTACGTACACCGGCTCCCGGGCCACCGCCGCGACCGTCGTCTCGGCCCTGCGGGCCAGCGGTACGCCGAGCGCGTCCGGCACTCCGGCCACCCCGGTGACCAGGTCGAGCGTGTCCTCGTACACCGGGAAGCGGGTCCGACCGGTGCGCTGGGCCAGGTCGAGCAGCTCGGCCACGGTGGCGCCGGCCCGCAGCGCGACCACGTCGACCCTCGGTGTCATCGCCTCCGCGGCCCGCTTGTCACCGAACCGGATGGTCCGACGCAGCAGCATCGCGGTGTCCGGCGGCAGCGCGCCCGCCTGCGCCGAGATCGCGGCGAGCAGACCCAGTTCGTCGGCGGAACGGGCGCTGGCCAACTCCTCCTGCGGCTCCACCCCGAGCCGCCGGACGAGCCAGTTGGCCGAGTTGTTCAGGGCCCGGATCAGCCACTTGAACACGATGCTGAACGTACGCATCGGCGCGGCCGTGGCCAGCGCCGCCGGCAGTGGCCGGGCCAGCGCCGCGTTCTTCGGGATCAGCTCACCGAAGAGCATCGACAGCAGCGTGGCCAGCACCAGCGACAACAACGGCGTGACCAGCTCGGTCCGGTCACCGAGCAGCGGTCGCAGCGCCGGGCCGAAGAGCTTGGCCAGCGCCGGTTCGGCGAGATAACCGGTGAGCAGCGCGGTGATGGTGATGCCGAGCTGCGCGCCGGAAAGCTGGAAGGAGAGTTCCCGCAGTGCCTTGTGGACCGTACCGGCGCGGCGGTCCCCGGCGGCGGCGCGTTGGTCGATCTCGGCTCGGTCGACGGTCACCAGGGCGAATTCGGCCACCACGAAGAAGGCGTTGCCAGCGGTCAGCAGCACGAATGCGACCAGCGGCAGGAGGGTGGTCAACAGTGGGCTATCGATGATCTGCTCACCTCGGCGCCGATTGTTCCACGACTGTGCCGATGGCACGAGCGCCGATTTAGCCGGGTCGGCCACCCGGGCCGCGTGCCTCCCGGGTCAGCTACCGAGATAGCGGAGCACGGCCAGCACCCGGCGGCTGTAGCCGGTGGTGTGCGACAGCCCCAGCTTCTCGAAGATCGCGTTCACGTGCTTCTCCACCGCGCTCTGCGACACGTGCAACTGTGCGGCGATGGTGGCGTTCGTCTGGCCCTGTGCCATCTGGTCGAGCACCGCCCGCTCCCGCTCGGTGAGCCGACCCAACGAGTCCGTGTGCGACGTACGCGCCAACAGCTGGCGTACCACCTCGGGGTCGAAGGCGGTGCCGCCGGTGCCGACCCGGGACAGGGCGTCGAGGAACTCGCCCACCTCCACCACCCGGTCCTTCAGCAGGTAACCCACCCCGTCGGTACGACCGCCGAGCAGGTCGACCGCGTAGCGCTTCTCCACGTACTGGGAGAGGACCAGGACCCCGACGGCCGGCCAGCGGCGGCGGATCTCCAGTGCGGCGCGCAGCCCCTCGTCGGTGTGCGTGGGCGGCATCCGTACGTCCGCGACCACGACGTCGGGCGGGTCGGCCTGTACCGCCGCGACCAGCGCGACCGCGTCACCGACCGAGGCCACCACCTCGTGCCCCTCCTCGACCAGCAACCGGGCCAGGCCCTCCCGGAGCAGGGTCGAGTCCTCGGCCAGGATCACCCGCACGGCAGCTCCGCGACGACCGTGGTCGGGCCGCCGGGCGGGCTGTGCACCCGGAACCGGCCGTCCAGCGCGGCCACCCGGCGGGCGAGTCCGGCCAGCCCGCTGCCGGACGGGTCCGCGCCGCCGGTCCCGTCGTCGTCGATGGTCACCACGACCGCATTCTGCCCCGGTGCGACCTCGACCACGACCCGGCCGGCGCGGGCATGCTTGGCCGCGTTCGTCACCGCCTCCGACACCACGAAGTACGCGGCGGTGCGCACCCGGTCCGGCGGCTGCTCGACCAGCCGGTAGTGGATCGTCACCGGCACCCCCGCCCGCTCACCCACCCGGGCCAACGCCTCCTGCAGGCCGAGGTTGTCCAGCGCGGCCGGATACACCCGCCAGGCGACCTCACGGAGGTCGTCCAGGGCTAACCGGGACTCCTCGTGTGCCTGCCGGAGCAGGTCCCCGGCCCGCTCCGGATCGCCGCTGCGGCGGGCCCGGCCCAGCAACATGCCGAGCGCGACCAGTCGCTGCTGCAAGCCGTCGTGCAGGTCCCGCTCGATCCGCCGCCGCTCGGCGTCGACCGCCTCGACGATCCCGGCCCGGCTCACCGCCAACTCGCTGATCCGGCGCTCCAGCACCTCCCGGCCGCTCGGCCCGAAGAACAGCCGACCCAGCCGACGATCCAGCGCGGCCAGCCCGACCAGGCCCTGGACGACCAGGAAGAGACCGATCAGACCGAGCAGGATTTGACCACCGAAGAGCAGGACGCCGCTCTGGCCCGCGACCCACTCACCGAGCCACACCAGGCCGGCCACGGCGCCGTACGCGAACAGCAGGAGCACGGCTCCGCCGAGCAGGCCGACCGCCCAGCGCAGGCAGAGGTACTCCACCGCGCGGCGGCCGCTGTAGTCGTCGGCGTTGTCGCTGTCGAGGAACGCCGCGAGCCGCCAGCGCTCCACCTCGGCCAGGTGTCGGGCACCGGCCTGGATCTCCCGTACCGCCGCGCGCCGGGCTCCCGGGTGCGGCCAGACCGGCACCAGGATCAGCCCGGACCAGATCAGGTACGTCAGGTCCACCACCGCGGTCACCGCGCCCAGCAGGACCCCGACCACGAGGCGTACGGCCCGGCTCAGCAGTCGTACGACCGCCTTACCGCGCCGGGCCGGGTTCGGACCCGGGTCGTCCCGCTCCGCCGGGCTGCGCTCGTCCGGGCTCTCCACCCTGGCGAGGCTACCTTTGTGGTTTTCCACAGCCCGCAGGCTGCGGTTTCCCCCAGCGACCTGCGGTTTCCCCGGCGGCTCGGGCCGCTGCCCGGCTAGCTGGCCGTGGCGGCGGGTTCCGGCTGTCCCTGGGTCGGCGGCTTGACCGAGCGGAGCAGTACGGTCGCCACGTCGATCACCTCGACCTCGTCGGCCACGCCCTTGCCGTTCACCCCGTCGCTGATCATCGTGGTGCAGAACGGGCAGCCGACCGCGATCGTCTTCGCGCCCGTGGAGATCGCCTCCTCGACCCGCTCCACGTTGATCCGCTTGCCGATCCGCTCCTCCATCCACATCCGGGCACCGCCGGCACCGCAGCAGAAGGAACGCTCGCTGTTGCGCGGCATCTCGGTCAGACCGTCGGCCGCCGCCGCGCCGAGCACCTCGCGCGGGGGCGTGAAGACCCGGTTGTGCCGGCCGAGGTAGCAGGGGTCGTGGTAGGTGACACCGCCGTCGATCGGCGCGACCGGGGTGAGCTTGCCGGTGGCGACCAGGTGGGCCAGCAGCTGGGTGTGGTGGACGACCTCGAACTGGCCGCCGAGTTCGCCGTACTCGTTGCCGAGGGTGTTGAAGCAGTGCGGGCAGGTCGCGACGATCTTGCGCTTGGCCGGCTCCCGGTCGCCGAACGCCTCGTTCAGCGTCTCGACGTTCTGCTGGGCGAGCATCTGGAAGACGAACTCGTTGCCGATCCGCCGGGCCGGGTCACCGGTGCACGTCTCGCCCTCGCCGAGGATGGCGAAGTTGACGCCGGCCTCGTGCAGCAGGGTGGCCACCGCGCGGGTGGTCTTCTTGGCCCGGTCCTCGAACGCCCCGGCGCAGCCGACCCAGAAGAGGTATTCGAAGTCCTCGGACTCGCCGACCCGCGGCACCTCGAAGTCGAGGCCCTTGGTCCAGTCCTCGCGGGTGTTCGGCGGCGCACCCCACGGGTTGCCCTTGTTCTCCAGGTTGCGCAGCATCACGCCCGCCTCGGGCGGGAAGTTCGACTCGATCAGCACCTGGTAGCGGCGCATGTCGACGATGTGGTCCACGTGCTCGATGTCGACCGGGCACTGCTCGACGCAGGCACCGCAGGTGGTGCAGGACCAGAGCACGTCCGGGTCGATCACCCCGCCCTCCTCGGCGCCACCGATCAGCGGCCGGTTCCCCTCGGCAAGCGAGAGTACGTCCAGGTGGGCGAGCTGGGCCTGGGTCGCCTTCTCCTCACCGGTCAGGTCCTTGCCACCACCGGCCAGCAGGTACGGCGCCTTCGCGTACGCGTGGTCGCGCAGGCTGAGTACGAGCAGCTTCGGCGACAGCGGCTTGCCGGTGTTCCACGCCGGGCACTGCGACTGGCAGCGCCCGCACTCGGTGCAGGTGCTGAAGTCCAGCAGGCCCTTCCAGGTGAACTGCTCCACCTGGGCGACGCCGAACTGGTCCTTCTCCGGATCCGCCTCCTCGAAGTCGAGGGGCTTGCCGGCACTCATCATCGGCCGCAACGCGCCGAGACCCGAGCCGGTCTTGCCGGGCTCCCGCTTGAAGTAGATGTTGAAGAACGCGAAGAACCGGTGCCAGGCCACGCCCATGGTCACGTTGAGCGCGATGACGATGACCCAGGTCATCGAAATCATGATCTTCACCATGGCGGTCACGCTGGTGCCGGCCGACCAGTCCGGCAGCACCGCGCCGACCGCGTGGCTGACCGGGGTGGCCCAGGCCGGGAACTCGAAGTGGTCGCCCGCGACCTTGAAGCCGCGGATCAGGAAGCCGCAGACGAGCACCGCGAGCACCACGGCCTCGACGAAGTAGCCCTGCCACATGGTCGAGCCGGTGAACCGGGAGCGCCGCTCCGGGTTACCGGGCCGGTTGCGCAGCCGGATCGCGATCAACACCAGGATGCCGGCCGTACCGAGAATCCCGATGATCTCGGTGGCCAGGCCGTACACGATCCAGTGACCGATCACCGGCAGGCCGCCGGTCGGGGTCACCACCTCGAAGTACGCCTCGAGCACCAGCAGCGACAACACGATGAAGGCGACCATCACGAACCAGTGCGCGGCGCCCACCACGCTCCAGCGCAGCATCCGGGTGTGCCCGAGCGTCTCGGTCAGCATCGTCCGCGTACGCAGGGCCCGGTTGCCGGAGCGCGTCGGATCGGGTTGGCCTGCCCGGATCACCGCCAGCATCCGCTGCACCGCGCGTACCGCCAGCACCACCGCGACCACGGTGATGGCGGCGGCTACGGCCGTGGTGACGATCTGGACGCTGCCCATGCCCTGGCCTCCCGGTGTACGACGTGCCCGGCGACTGGCTGACCGCGGGGGTGCGATCGTGCCTGCAGCCTACGCGCCAGGTTACCCGCTAGTAACGTGGGATTCCTCGCAGCCGGTGCGCCGCCGTACGGACACCCTAGGCGGCCCCGTCGCAGCCCGCTCGCGCCGGTCAGGGTGCACGTACGCAAAGCCGGCGCTCAGGGTGCACGTACGCAGAGCCGGCGCTCAGGGTGCACGTACGCAGAGCCGGCGCCCGCGGGACGGTGCTGGCGCCGGCTGAGCTGGCTGACCCGCCCGTACGGCACGGGTCAGCGAAGGTTGTCGTACGAGATCAGTGGCTGGTCCGGTGGGCTGTCAGCGCCAACGGGAGAGCAGGGCCAGCGAGCCGACCATGCCCCCGAAGCCGATCGCGAGGTTCCAGTAACCCCAGCTGGCGACCGGGTAATCGGTCTCCGAAAGGTAGTAGACCACCAGCCACGCGATGCCAAAGACGATCAAGCTGACCGCGGTGATGGGCAGCCAGATCGGGCTAGGCTTGCGGGTCGCCGCCGTGCCCGAGGGGCGCACGTCGGTGGGCGGGGTGTAGACCTTTTTCTTACGGACCTGCGACTTCGGCACGGCGCTCCTCCTGGAGGGGTGGCGATCCTCGTCCGGCCTGACAACCGGACGCAGGGGCGACGGTCCATGGCCAATAATGTTCGACAGCTAGCGTAGTCGGGTTGACCCGATCAGGCCATGAACGGGGCCAACCGGTTGCTCCCGGTGAGCACATCCGGCTACCGAGTGGGACACGAAGCCCACAGTGCGAGAGATCGACACGATGGGGAGGGCAGGCTCGGTGGAGTACACAACGGGTGTCATCTCCTGGCGCAAGGTGCTCCGCCGGGCGGTTGTCGGGCTACTGCCCCGCCGCTCCGGGCAACGACGGCCGGGCTGGTCCGCGGCTGTGCCGTTGATCGCTCTCGCCGCCGGCCTGCTCTTCACCACCTCGGCGACCACCGCGAACGGCACCTCGCTGCGGGAGGACCGCCGCCCCGAACTCGCCCAGCTCATGAAGGACCGCCGCGACCAGGTGGTCGCCAGCGAGAAACAGGCCGCGGCCCTGCGCGCCGACGTGGAACGGCAGACCGAGTCGCTGGCCGGCTCCGACGCGCCGGTCGCCGCCCAGCGCGACCGGGCCGCCGCCAGCAGGGTGGCCGCCGGATTCACCGCCCTGGCCGGACCGGGCCTCATGGTCGAACTCAACGACGCCCCCCGGCTCGGCGACGACAGCCGGCCAGCGAACGCCAGCAACGACGACCTCGTGGTCCACCAGGGCGACGTGCAGGCGGTCGTCAACGCGCTCTGGGCCGGTGGCGCGGAGGGCATGTCCATCATGAACGTCCGCGTGCTGGCCACCAGCGCGGTACGCTGCGTAGGAAACACCCTGTTGCTACACGGGCGGGTGTATTCGCCACCCTTCAAGATCACCGCAATCGGTGACCCCGCCGCGCTGCAGCGGGCCCTCGCCGCCTCCGAGGGCGTTCGTTTGTTCAAGGACGCCGTGGACCACTTCCAACTCGGATACCAGGAGACAGTGGAGTCCAGCGTGACCGTGCCGGCCTTCGAAGGGTCAACCGGGCTACGTACCGCCCAGGTGCCGGGGTGAGTTCGATGAGCGGCGACCCGTCGCACGACGAGCGCAATGGACGCCACCGTGCCCCGGACGCCGACGACCAGACCATGGTGATCCCACGATTCACCGACCCTGGTCCGTCTCCTGCCGCGTCGAATCCGACCGCCTCCGGGCCGGTCGCGCCCCCCTCCGCGCCGAAGCCGGCCCCGTACGCGGCTGGCCCGAAGCCTCCGCCGCCGGTGACGCCCGCCCGGCAGCGCCCGACACCAGGACCGACGCCGGGATCCCCGGCCCGATCCGGCGGCGCCCCGCACCCCGACCAGGCCCGATCCGGCGGCGCCCCGCACCCCGACCAGGCCCGCCCGGCGGGGCCGATAGCCGGAGCGACCGTTCCCCCGGCTGCCGCCCGTCCGTCAGCGCCGGCCGCCGGTCCCTGGGATCCCGCCGCCAGAACACCCGCGTCGACCACCGGCCCGGAGCCCGTAGCGGGCGCCCGTCCTGGACCAGGGACGATCTCGGACGCGACAGCGGCGGTGCCGACCCTGGTCCCGTTCACGAAGTCCGCCGCAAACGGCAAGCCGACCACCGCGGCGCCCGCCGAACCCGCCAGGGTCTGGCCCGGTACGGTCGGCCCGACCGGCGTCCCACTGAAAGGCTCCCCGCCGGATCACACTCCCGGGTCGGCCGAGCGGACGCAGCCCATTCCAGGACCCGATCCGGCCGCATCCGATCGGACCCAGCCCATCCCCGTACCCGGGCCGTCCGCACGCACCCGCCCGAGCCCTGGCCCGTCCGTACCTACCCGCCCGAGCCCCGGTCCGTCCGCGCGCACCCGAGCCCTCAACGGCCTGGCCGAACACCCCCAGGCGGGCACCGCCGAACGCATCCAGCCCGGCGCTGCGGAGCCAGTGCGGCCCGGCGGCACAGACGTAACCCTGCCCGGCACCGCCGAACCGGGCCGACCTGGTACGGCCGGGCTCAGCCGGCCCGGTGTGGCATCGTCCGAGCGCACGCAGCCCATCCCGGGACCGGCGGAGCTGGCCTCCCTCGGGAACGGGCGGGTCACCGCGGTCCCGACCGAGCCGACGGCTGCGGCCGGGCCCAGCGCGACCAACGGCGGCTGGAGCCGGGTGTCCGGCGGGCCAGACCCGGTTCGCGGCGAGCCTGCTCCATCCCACCCGCTGACCGGCGGCCTGCACCCGCCCACCGCCGCCGCGAGCCCGCTCGCGAGCGCGACGACCCGCAACGACCCCCCGACCAGGCCGATTCCGGCCGGTGGCAGTCCCGGCCTGAACGGCGCCACGGCGCCGGGCCCGACGACCGACGGCCTTGCCTCTTCGCTTCGGCCACCGCTGCCCACCTCGGCGCTGAGGCGCCCCCCGGCCGTCCCGCCGTCGCCCGAGAACTCGACGATGATCATTCCGGCGGTGCCGACCGAGGATGCGTCGGCAACCACCCTGCTCCCCACGGTGGCGGCACGGAAGCCGCGGCCCGAGACACAGCCACGGCCGGAGGCGCACGTGACGACTCTGCTGCCGATGGTGGCCGCAGGGTCGCGGACGAAGCGGGACCCGGTAAACGGCGACGAACAACCGGGTGCCGACCGGAGCGGTACGGACAACAAGGCCGACGCTAACGCCGAGGCCCGACCAAAACGGGGTGAGCGGGTGGTGAAACTCCGCCCGGAGCGTACGGACGAGGGCTACAAGAGCGTCTACTCGGAGTTGACCCGCCCGACCATCGGCTCGCGGATCCGCACCGGGCTCCGGTTCAGCGGCGAACTCATGATCACTTTTGGTTTGGTGATCCTGCTCTTCGCCGGGTACGAGATCTGGGGCAAGTCGGTCATCGTCAACGCCCACCAGAGCGAGCTGACCCAGGAACTCGCACAGGCGTGGGAGGACGAACCCGGCCCCGACCCGACCGTCGGGCCGACCCCGGCACCCGGAGTCGCCCCGCCGAAGGCCCCCGCTGGCGGCAAGCCGATGGCCTCGATCTACATCCCGAAGCTCGACAAGAGCTGGGTCGTGGTCGAGGGCGTCACCCAGAAGGACATCCGGTACGCGCCCGGCCACTACCCGAAGACCGCCCTGCCCGGTCAGGTGGGCAACTTCTCCGTTGCCGGCCACCGCAACAAGGCCACCTTCTGGCGCCTCGACGAACTGCACGACGGTGACGTGATCGTGGCCGAGTCGAAGACCGACTGGTTCATCTACAAGGTCACCGACAACATCATCGTCAAGCCGAGTCAGGTCGAGGTCGTCGCACCGGTACCCGGCAAGCCCAAGGCCAAGGCGACCAAGGCGATGCTGACGCTGACCACCTGCAATCCCAAGTTCGACAACTACCAGCGGCTGATCATCCACGCCGAACTGGCTCGTACCCAACCGAAGTCGGCCGGGCAACCGGACGAGCTGAAGGGCTGAGCCGTGTACGCCTGGATCTGGCGACGACTACCATTTGGCCTGGTCGGCAAGCTGGTCGGCTCGCTCCTGCTCACCACCGCGACGGTGGCCCTGCTCTGGTACGTGGTGTTTCCCTGGGCCGAGCCGCTGCTGCCCTTCGACGACGTACAGGTGACCCAGGACGGCGGCGGCCCCGATGGGGTCGAATCCGGCGAGGACCCGGGCCTCGGGCGCGACCCGGCGACCGGCGACGACCATTCGGTGCCCTACGACACCGATGCGAACAACACCCCTCCCCCCAGCCCGAACAGGTAACCCGATGCGCGTCCTGGTGATCGACAACTACGACTCCTTCGTCTTCAACCTGGTCCAGTACCTGGGCCAGCTCGGAGTCGACTGCGAGGTACGCCGAAACGACGAGATCGAGCTGGCCGAGATCGGCCGGCTCGGCGTCGCCGGTGTACTGCTCTCACCGGGACCGGGCACACCCGAACGCGCCGGCATCTGCCTCGACGTCGTCCGGGAGTACGCGGGTCAGCTGCCGATCTTCGGCGTCTGCCTGGGTCACCAGGCGATCGGTGTCGCCTTCGGCGCGACCGTCACCCGCGCCCCCGAGCTGCTGCACGGCAAGACCTCGCAGGTGCAGCACAAGTCGGTGGGGGTGCTGGCCGGTCTGCCCGACCCGTTCACCGCCACCAGGTACCACTCGCTGGCCGTGCTGCCGGAGACGCTGCCGGACGAGATCGAGGTCACCGGCTGGACCGAATCCGGGGTCGTGATGGCGATGCGCCACCGGACGCTGCCGATCGAGGGCGTGCAGTTCCACCCCGAGTCCGTACTGACCGAGGGTGGGCACCTGATGCTGGCCAACTGGCTGGCCGGTTGCGGCCACCCGGAGGCGCTCGACCGGGCGCCCGCACTCGCCGCCGAGGTCGACACCCGCCGCCGCTCGGCCTTCGTCACCGTCTAGCCGTCTTCACCGTCGAGCCGTCTTCACCGTCGAGCGCGGTACGGGGTACCGCTCGGGCTAGCGGATGCCGCTCCTGGTCGGCCGGGCGCTCGGGGTCGTGCTGGGGGTGACCGGGCCACCGCCACCACCGCCGGCACCGGCACCACCGGTGGTCGTCGGAGTGGGCGTCGGGGTCGTCGGGTTCGTGGTCGGCTCCTGCCGGGCGACGGTGACGGTGAGCACGATCTGGGTGCCGACCGCCTTCTTCTGGCCCTCGGGGATGCTCTGCTTCTCCACCCGGCCCGCGTCCTGCGGCGCCACCTTCGAGCCGTCGATGACCTTCACGTCGAAACCGAGATTGTCCAGCGTGTTCTCGGCGTCTTCCCGGGTCTCGCCCCGCACCTCCGGCACCGTCCTGAGGTTGCCGGTGGCGACCTCGACGACGACCTTCGAACCCTTCGGCACCGATTGGTCGGAGCCCGGGGTGAGCTTCAGCACCGTGCCCTCCTGCTGGTCGCTCGCCACGTTCTTACGCTCCGGGACCAGACCGGCCTGCTTCAGCGCGGCCTCGACGTTCGCGTACGGGTTGCCGACCTGGTTCGCCGGAACCTTCACCGCCTGCGGGCCGCCGCAGAGCCGCAACGTGATCGTGGTGTTCGCCTCGGCCGCCTGCCCGGCGGCCGGATCCTGCGACGCGACCGTGTCCTTCTCGCAGGTGTCGTTGAACTCCTGCTCGCCGACCGTGGTCTTGAAGCCCTGCTTCTGGAGTGCGGCGACGGCGGCTGCCTCCGTCTGCCCGACCACCCCCTGCACCTGGACCGTGGTCGGCTGGGAGTTGTTGTTGATCAGCAGGGCGGCGACCAGCGCGATCACCGCGAGCACACCGAGCCCGCTGAGGGTGGCGAGCACCCAGGCCGAGGCGCGGCGGCTGCGTGGGTCACCGACCCGGGCCGGTGCCGGGCGGGGACCGCCACCACCGGGGCGTACGGCACCGGCCGGCGGCAGGGCGCTGGTCTCGTCCTCGCGCATCACCGGGGTGGCCATCACGGGCCGGCCCGCCGCTGCCCGGAGCAGGTCGGCACGCATCTCGCCGGCGCTCTGGTAACGGTTGAGCGGGTTCTTGGAGAGCGCCTTGAGCACGATCGCGTCGATCGGCGGGGTGACGTCCCGGTTGATGTCGCTCGGTGCCGGCGGGTCCTCCCGCACGTGCTGGTACGCCACGCTGACCGGGCTGTCACCGACGAACGGGGGGTGGCCGCAGAGCAGCTCGAAGATCACGCAGCCGGCCGCGTACACGTCCGACCGGGCGTCCACCGGCTCGCCACGGGCCTGCTCGGGCGAGAGGTACTGGGCGGTTCCGATGACGGCGCTGGTCTGTGTCATCGTGGTGGCACCGCTGGCCAGGGCCCGCGCGATGCCGAAGTCCATGACCTTGACCTGGCCGTTCAGGGTGAGCATCACGTTTCCGGGCTTGATGTCCCGGTGGATGATCCCGTGCCGGTGGCTGAACTCCAGGGCGGCGCAGATGTCCGCGGAGATCTCCAGGGCGCGGCGGGGCATCAGCCGCCCCTCGGCGGCGAGCACCTCCTTGAGGGTGCGCCCGTTGACGAACTCCATCACGATGAACGGCAGCGTCTCGCCGGTGGGGGCGATCTCCTCGCCGGTGTCGTACACGGCGACGATGGCCGGGTGGTTGAGGGACGCGGCGTTCTGCGCCTCTCGGCGGAAGCGCATCTGGAAGGTGGCGTCCCGGGCGAGGTCCGTACGCAGCATCTTGATCGCGACGTCCCGGCCGAGCCGGAGGTCGCGCCCTCGGTGCACCTCGGCCATGCCGCCGTAGCCGAGCAGCTCGCCGACCTGATACCTGCCACCCAGCAGGCGGGCCTGCGCAGTCATCGCGTCTGTCGTCCTTCGCTCATCTGGGTCATCCGGGCGCCGTACCCGTACCGCTCTATCCGACGGTACGGCGCATATTGCGAAACGTCGCGTTCGTTGACTCTCTGCGAGCTGGACATCACTGTCCGCAAGCCTTGGTTCTCGGCGTCGTTGTTGCTCTTCGTCACCCAGTAGGAGATCACGCCGGAGCAAATCAGCACTATCAGCCCCAACACCAGCGCAAGCGCCACCAGCAGCGACCGATTCGCCGGTGACGGCGACGGCGGGCGGGACGCCACAGCCGCCGGTGGCGGAGTGTAACTGGGCTCCTGGCGGGGTCGGGGGGCCGGCACAGCGGCCGCGCCACGGTGGTAACCCGGCGGCTGCTGGGTCGGGCCAGCCGGTGAACCCGGCCGGTTCGGCACCGGAGCGGCTGGCGGCGACGGATAGGCCGGACCCACCCTGGTCCCGCCCGGCGCCACCGGCGGCGCACCGGACACCGGGCCGGCAACCGGGGAACCCGGCGGTACCGAGCCGGGATAACCGGCCGGACGATTGGGCTGCGCCGGGGCCGGCGGTGCGGGGTGCCCGGCGGCCCGGTTCGGCTGCGGGGGCGCGGGGTGCACCGGCGGGCGCATCGGCTGCGCCGGGGTGGCGGCCTGCCGGGCCACCGCGGCCAGGGTGGCCGCCGTGGGCCACCGGGCCGCCGGGTCCTTGGCCATCGACCGTTCGACGATCGCCCGTACGGCCGGCGGGATGTCCGCCGGCAGTGGCCGGGGCGTGTCGCGTACGTGCTGCATGGCGATGTCGAGCGGGTTCTCGCCCTCGAACGGGCGCCGCCCGGAGAGGCACTGGTACGCCACCACACCGAGGGCGTAGACGTCCGAGGCGGGCGACGCGGTGGACCCGGTCGCCTGCTCCGGGGAGATGTACGAGGCGGTCCCGAGTACGGAACCGGCCGCGGTGAGCTGCCCGACCAGTGCGGACCGGGCGATGCCGAAGTCGGTGAGGACCAGCGTGCCGTTCGGGCGTACCAGCAGGTTGCCCGGCTTGACGTCGCGGTGCACGATGCCCTTCTCGTGCGCCGCGTGCAACGCGTCGGCGGCCTGCGCCATCAGCGCCATCGTGCGCGCCGGGGTGAGCCGGCCGACCCGGCCGAGCGTCGTGGAGAGCGCGTCGCCCTCGACGTACTCCATCACCAGGAAGGCGATCTGCTGGTCGCTGCCGTAGTCGTAGACGTCCACCACGCCGGGGTGGTTGATCGTCGCCATGGTCCGGGCCTCGCCCCGGAACCGCTCGGCGAAGCCGGGCTCGTCGAGCAGCGCGGGCAGCAGGATCTTCACCGCGACGGTACGGCCGAGCACCTCGTCCGTACCGCGCCAGACGTCACCCATGCCGCCGCCGGCGATCCGCTCGTCCAGGCGGTAACGGTTGCCGAGCAGCACCCCGGGGCTGAGCATTACTTGCCTCCCCCGTCCTGGATGACCGCCTGCATGATCTTGCCAGCGATCCGGGCAGCCTCGCCGCTGCCACCGCTGCCTGCGGCCTCCAGCAGCACCGCCACGGCGGAGATCGGCTTGCCGTCCTTCATCACGAACCCGATGAACCAGCCGTGGTCCTCGGTGTTCGCGTCGGACTGGGCGGTACCGGTCTTGCCGCCGACCTGGTAACCGCTGATCCGGGCCGGCTTGCCGGTGCCGTTCGTGACCACGCTGAACATCATGTCCCGCAGGTCGCTGGCCACCTGGGGGCTGACCGACTGGCGCAGTTCACGCGGGTCGGCGGTGTAGTAGTCGGTGGTCCGGTCCGGGCCGAGGAGCTGCTGCACCAGGTACGGCCGCATCTGCTTGCCGTTGTTCGCCACCGCGGCGGCGATCATCGCGCCTTCCAGCGGGGTCATCCGTACGTTGTTCTGGCCGATCGCGGACTGCGCCAGGGCAGCCGGATCGTCCCCGCCGTCCGGGTTCTTGATGTCCCCGGTACGGCTGGCCGCGGTGGCGATCCCGTTCTCGTCGAGCCGGCCGACGGTGAGGTCCTCGTCCTCGAAACCGAAGTTCCGCGCGGTTTCCTTGATCTTGTCCGCGCCGAGTTGCACACCGAGTCGCGCGAAGCCGGTGTTGCACGACTCGGTGAGCGCGTCGATCAGGGTGACCTCCGCCTCCGGGCAGATGCTCGGCGCGGCGTTGCGGATCTCGGTGCCCGAGGTCGGCGCGGTGTAGCTCGAGCTGGCCGGGATCTTCGTTTCCTTCTTGTAGCCGGCCTCCAGCGCGGCGGCGGCGTCGATCACCTTGAAGGTCGAGCCGGGCGGCTGGGTCTCGGAGAGCGCCCGGTTGTTCAGCGGCTTGTTCGGGTCCTTCTCCAGCTTCTGGAACTCGACGTTCGCCGCCTCGGTGTCGTGCGTGGCGAGGGTGTTCGGGTCGAAGCTGGGCATGGAGACGAGCGCCTGCACCGCACCGGTGCTCGGGTTGATCGCGATGGCGCCACCCCTGACCGCACCGACCTTGTTCTTGGTCATCTCGTCGAACGCGGTCTGCTGGGCCCGGCGGGACAGGCTCAGCAGGACGTTGCCACCGGCCGTCTGGTCACCGGTGAAGAGGTCCCGGACCCGGTCGCCGAAAAGCTGGTCGCTGGTGCCGTTGAGGAAGTCGTTCTCGCTGCGCTCGATACCGGTCGGACCGATGTTGACCGGCTGGTAGCCGAGCACGTGCGCGTACATCGGCCCGTCGACGTACGAGCGCAGGAACTTCAGCTTGCCGGTGGTCTCCTTGCTGCTGGCCAGGGCCGTACCACCGGCTTCGATGTTGCCGCGCTTGCGGTCGTACTGGGCGACCTGGACCCGACCGTTGTAGTCGCTGGTGCGGTATTCGTCGGCCTTGTAGCCCTGCACCCAGTTGAGGTTCACGAAGAGCAGGCCGAACAGGACCATGACGACCACGCCGACCCGGCGTAATGGCGCGTTCACGGGCGAATCACCTCCGTTGTCGCACCGTGCAGTTGGGCCGGGGGTGTCCCGGACCCGCCCGCCGGACGCCCGGGCGTGGAACTGTCCACCGGACGCCGGGCCGCGTCGGAGATCCGCAGCAGCAGCGCCACCAGCAGCCAGTTCGCCATCAGTGACGATCCCCCGGCGGACAGGAACGGGGTGGTCTGGCCGGTGAGCGGGATGAGCTTGCTGATTCCGCCGACGATCACGAAGACCTGGAGCCCGAGGGTGAACGCAAGGCCACCGGCGAGCAGCTTGCCGAACGAGTCGCGTACGGCCAGCGCGGCCCGCAGTCCACGCTCGACGATGAGCAGGTAGATCACCAGCAGGGCGGTGAGCCCGAACAGGCCGATCTCCTCACCCATGCCGGCGAAGATGAAGTCGTTGTGCACCTCGGGTACCTCGATCGGCTGACCGCCGCCCGGCCCGGCGCCGAACAGACCTCCGGTACCGAGCCCGAGTAAGCCCTGTACGAGTTGATAACCGTCGCGGTACGGATCGTCGAACGGGTGCAGCCAGATCTCGGCCCGCAGGTAGAAGTTCGCGAACGGCCCGCCGACCGCGCTGCCCAGGAAGTACGCCAGGAAGGCCCCGCCGAAGAAGAGCACCAGACCGATGATGAGCCAACTGACCCGTTCGGTGGCGATGTAGAGCGTCACCACGAACATGCCGAAGTAGAGCAGCGAGGTGCCGAGGTCCTTCTCGAAGATCAGGACCATCAGGCTGACCAGCCAGACCCCGATCACCGGCCCGAGGTCGCGGCCACGGGGGAAGTCGACGCCGAGGAACCGACGGCTCGCCAGCGACAGCACTTCTCGCTTGCGTACCAGGTAATAGGCGAAGAAGACCAGCAGGGCCAGCTTGGCGAACTCACCGGGCTGGATGGAGAACCCGCCGATCATGATCCAGAGCTTGGCGCCGTTGATCTCCGACATGCTCCGCGGCAGCACCGCCGGCAGCATCACGAGCACGATGCCGGCGAGGCCGAGCGTGTACGCGTACCGCGAGATCGCCCGGTGGTCCCGGACCAGGATCAGCAGCCCGGCCGCGAGGATCACCGCAGCCAGGGTCCAGGCTAGCTGCCGGCCACCGGTGCCCGCGAAGATCGGGAAGTCGGCGCGTGCCTCCGGGTCCGCCTCGGCCAGGTCGAGCCGGCGCAGGAAGCCCACGCCGAGCCCGTTGAGCAGCGCGACCGCCGGCACCAGGGCCGGATCGGCATGCGGCGCGAGGTAACGGATCACCACGTGCAGACCGAGGAAGACCGCGGTCAGGGCCGCGGTCGGCACCCAGAAGTCCAGCGTGACCGTGTCGAGCACGTTCGCCTCGACGGTGGCCGCGTACACCGCTACCAGCGCCATCGCCAGCAGGAGTAGCGCCAGTTCGGCGTTGCGCCGGGACTTGGTGTCCCGGACGCGCGGCATCTCACCCGTGACTGCGGGCGCTGGTGGCGGTCCGGCTGGGGCAGTCACGATAAGTCCCTCGGATCGTTCGATCTCACGGTCACTCGGGCGACCGGCATCCCGCCGGGTCGGGGGTGGCCGGCGGAAGCGTGTCGGACGGGAACGGGTCGGGGCTGGCGGAGTCGGTCGGGGCCGCGGGCGCGGTCGGGCTGAGCCCGACCCCCGGCAACGTCGGGGTGGGGGTGACGCCGTTCGGCGTCGGCGTGCCCGGAGGTGGTGGGACCGGCGCGGTCGGGCTCCCGGTGATGTCGGCCGACGGGGAAGGGCTCGGCGGACAGGTCGGCTTGAGGTTCGGGTTGCCCGGTTCGTCGAGCGTCAGCTCGGAGAGCAACCGTTCCGCATCCGGCTCGTCATCGGCCTGGATCCCCTGCTTGACCTGCTCCTGGGCGGCGTTGGTCAGGTCGTCGAGCTTGGCCCGGCTGGTCGCGTGCACGCTGGAGAGGTCCAGTCCGGCGATCTGGCCCGGCACACCGCGGAAGACGGCAAGCTGCCCGCTCTCCGTGGCGCCGACGTAGAACTGCCGCTGGCTGTAGGTCCAGCCGCCCCAGAGACCGCCGCCGAGGATGCCGGCCAGCACGATCAACTGCACCGCCGTACGCAGCGGTCGGCGGCGAGGCCGGTCGGAGTCGTCGTCGTTCCCGGAGGCGTTCGCCGGCTCGGGAGTGGCCGGGCGCGGTGGGGTGAGCGCCGAGGCGCGGGCGGCCGGGGTGGAGTCGTCGGCCGACGTCGCCATGCCCCGGTCACGGGCGGCGGCACCGCCCACGATCGGCGTGGCCTCCAGGATGTCCTGGTCGGTGGCGTCGGCGATGACCACGGTGATGTTGTCCGGGCCGCCGCCGCGCAGGGCGAGCTGGACCAGCCGCTCCACACACTGCTGCGGGTCGGTGTACTCGCGCAGCGTCTGCCCGATGGTCTCGGCGCTCACCACGCCGGACAGACCGTCGCTGCAGATCAGGTAGCGATCACCGGGCAGCACCTGCCGGACCGAGTATTCCGGGTCGATGTCGCGTCCGTCGAGAGCCCGGGTGAGCAGCGACCGCTGCGGGTGGCTGCTCGCCTCCTCCAGCGTGATCCGGCCCTCGTCGACGAGCATCTGGACGTAGGTGTCGTCCTTGGTGATCTGGCCGAACTCGCCGTCGCGCAGCAGGTACGCGCGCGAGTCGCCGATGTGCACCATGCCGATCTTGCTGCCCGAGAACAGCGTCGCGGTCAGGGTGGTGCCCATACCCTCCAGGTGCGGGTTGGCATCCACCGTGTCTCGGAGTTGCTGGTTGGCGGTATCGACGGCGGAGCGCAGCGCGTCGACCAAGGCATCCCCGGGGACGTCCTCGTCGAGCGGCGCCATCGCACCGATGACAATGTTGCTGGCGACGTCACCGGCGGCCATGCCGCCCATGCCGTCCGCCACGGCGAGTAGCCGCGGACCGGCGTAGACGGAGTCCTGGTTTCCGTCTCGGATCAGACCGCGGTCGCTGTGGGCCGCATAGCGCAGGGTCAGAGTCATGGCCGTAACTCGAGAGAAGTGCGGCCGATCCGGATCGGCACGCCGAGGGGGACGGGGGTTGGTCCGGTGACCTTAGCGCGGTCGAGGTACGTGCCGTTAGTCGAGCCGAGGTCTTCGACGAACCACTGGCCTGAGCGGGGCACCAGTCGGGCGTGTCGGGCCGAGGCATAGTCGTCGGTAATCACCAGGGTGGAGTCCTCCGCACGGCCGATGGTGATCTGCCCCTCGCCGAGGGTGATCCTGGTGCCGGCCAGTTGACCGGCGGTGACGACGAGTTGATGGGCCGCCCTGCCACGCTTCACCTTCGCCGGCTTGCCCTGCCCGGTCACCGCGCCGACCCCCCGTGGCGCCGCTACCAGACGACTGGACCGGGCGCCCGCGAAGAGGTCTCGACGGATCACCCCCACCACGGTGAAGACGAAGATCCAGAGCAGGACGATGAACCCGAATCGGGCGACGGTGATGACGAAGGGCGCCAAGTTTTTAGCCGTCCACTCGGAACGTGAGGGTGGTCGTCCCGAGCTGGACCATGTCGCCTGGGTTGAGCGCCACCGCCGAGACCCGCTGGCCGTTGACCATCGTCCCGTTGGTCGAGCCGAGATCGGTAAGCACAACCTGGGCGCCGTCGAAGTCGAGCCGGGCGTGTCGGCGGGAGATGCCGACGTCGGGCAGACGCAGGTTGGCCTGGTCGCCCCGGCCGATCACGGTCGAACCCATCTGCAGCGGGTAGCTGCGCCCGTCGCCGGAGACCAGCCGCACGTTGCGACCGCCGCCGTGGCCGGGCGGCGGGCCGTAGCCACCACCCTGCTGCTCGTACGGCGGGTAGCCGCCCTGTCCTGGCTGCTCGTACGACTGCTGCTGCACCGGCGCGACATCGCCACCGGTGTAGACCTCGGCCGTGACCCGGAACATGCCGGTGTCCAGCCCGTCGCCGCGCTCGATCTCGACGATCACGTCGCCGTAGACCGTCCACGCCTGCTCGCCGATGAACTCGGCCTGCGACTGGGCCAACTCCTGGGCCAGTGCGGCGGCGTACGGCGCGAGCCGACTGTGGTCGTACGGCGAGAGATCGATCACGTAGCGGTTGGGCACGAGGGTGCGCCCACCAGCCAGGATCGCCTTGTGCGCCTCTGCCTCCCGCTGCATCGCGTTGAGGATCTCCACTGGGTGGACGACCCCCTTGAACACCTTCGCGAAGGCCCCCTCGACCAGGCCTTCCAGACGCTTCTCGAAGCGTTGCAGCACGCTCACCGGCTCCTCCTCGGGTCCCGAGGACATGATGGTATCCGGCCGTCGCACATGCGGCTCGCATGCCGCTCGGCCGTCTGCTGCCGGCCCGTACTTGAGGGCCGGAGTCCTCGTGCTAGTGTTCCATGCGCCGCAAGCGGTAACGCCCACGGTCGCAGTACGAACAGCGTAATATGTCCCGGCGTCGGTTGAAGAACTGGCTGGGATAACCTGAAGTTGGTAGGGCCCAGGCACGACGAGGGCGGAGCAATCTGTCCGGGCATCGTGCACGGGGGAGTGGCGGAATGGCAGACGCGCACGGTTCAGGTCCGTGTGCCCGAAAGGGCGTGGGGGTTCAACTCCCCCCTTCCCCACCAACACGAAGGGCTCCGCGTTCACGCGGGGCCCTTCACTCATGTCCGGGCGCGAATGCCCGAGCCTGGTCGGTGCCGCGTTATGCTCCGATGGTTTCCGGTTGCCGAGGATCCTGGAGTGTCGTGTGAGTGTCGCGCTGGTGACCGGATCAGGTGGTCTGATCGGATCCGAGGCGGTCCGGCACTTCGCCGGACTGGGTCTCGACGTAGTGGGCATCGACAACGACATGCGCCGGCAGTTCTTCGGCGCCGAGGCCTCTACCGCGTGGAACGTACTGCGGCTTACCAGTGACCTCGGCGCGGCGTACACGCATCGGGACGCCGACATCCGCGACCGGGACGCGCTGGCGGAGATCTTCCGCCGCTACGGCCGCGAGATCTCGGTGGTGATCCACACCGCGGCGCAGCCGTCGCACGACTGGGCGGTCCGGGACCCGTTCACCGACTTCGACGTGAACGCCGGCGGCACCCTGAACGTCTTGCAGAACGTGCGCGAGAACTGCCCGGAGGCGGCGTTCATCCACTGCTCGACCAACAAGGTCTACGGCGACCGGCCGAACAGTCTGCCGTTGATCGAGCAGGAGACCCGCTGGGAGATCGACCCCGGGCACCCGTACGCGGACGGGATCAAGGAGGACATGTCGATCGACGGCACCCTGCACTCCGTCTTCGGCGCCTCCAAGGTCGCCGCCGACGTGATGGTGCAGGAGTACGGCCGCTACTTCGACATGCGTACCGCCTGCTTCCGTGGCGGCACGCTCACCGGCCCGGCGCACTCCGCCACCGAACTGCACGGCTTCCTCGCGTACGTGATGCGCTGCAACATGGAACGCCGGACGTACAAGATCTTCGGGTACAAGGGCAAGATGGTGCGGGACGCGATCCACAGCCACGACGTGGTGAACGCGTTCGAGGCGTTCTACCGCAACCCGCGTTCGGCCGCGGTCTACAACCTCGGTGGCGGGCGCCACTCGAACTGCTCCCACCTGGAGGCGTTCGCGCTGGCCGAGCAGATTTCCGGCCAGTCGATGATCACCGAATACCGTGACGAGAACCGGGTCGGTGACCACCAGTGGTGGATTGGTTCCAATGCGTCGTTCCAGGCCCACTACCCGGACTGGAAGCAGATCTACGATGTGCCGATGATCCTGCAGGAGATCTACGAAGCCAACGTGGACAAGTGGATACCCCAGGCATGACGGCACGCGTTCAGGCCGCACCATGAACGGGTACGCAAAGGCGCCAGCGCCATGAGTCAGCTCAGTCACGGGGATCACGGCGCCGAGGGCGCAGCGAGGGAACGCGATGATCTCCGAGGGTAAGCGGAACGTGCTCGGCGTACTGGTGGACGTGATCGACTACGACGCCGCGGCAACCGAGGTGATCTCCGCCGCACGCGAGCGAAGGCCGTTCGCGCTGACCGCGCTGGCCGTACACGGTGTGATGACCGGCGTGCTGGATCCGCCGCACAACGCGAGGCTCAACTCGTTCGACGTGGTCACACCGGACGGCCAGCCGGTCCGCTGGGCGCTCAACCTGCTGCACGGGGCCGGCCTGGCCGACCGCGTCTACGGACCGACCCTCACGCTGCGCGTCCTGTCCCGCGCCGCCGACGCCGGCCTGCCGGTCTACCTGTACGGCTCGACCGAGGCGACCCTGGCCCGGCTGGTGCCGGCGCTGGAGCAGCGCTTCCCGGCACTGAAGTTCGCCGGGGTGGAGCCGTCCAAGTTCCGTCAGGTACGGCCGCACGAGGAGAACGAGATCGCCGACCGGATCCGCGCCTCGGGGGCCAGGGTCGTCCTGGTCGGGCTCGGCTGCCCCCGCCAGGAGGTTTTCGCGTACGCGATGCGTCCGCTGCTGGACATGCCGCTGCTCGCCGTCGGTGCCGCGTTCGACTACCACGCCGGGCTGTTGCGCAAGCCGCCCGAGTGGATGCAGCGGGCCGGGCTGGAGTGGCTCTGGCGGCTCGGCCTGGAGCCGAGGCGCCTGTGGCAGCGCTACCTGGTGCTGAACCCGGCCTACCTGGCCCGCCTGGCCGCCCAGAAGACGAAACTCTGGCGCGCCACCCCACCACCCCCCGCCACGGAACTCCCCCCCACCTTCTCCGTCTAACTCCGCCGCCCGGGGGTACTGGGCCGCACATGTAGGGAAAGAGTGCCTATTCCGACCGGCGTAGGCACTCTTTTTCTACATCTGGCGCTGGTCGGGATGGGGCGTTTCGGGCGGGCGGAGCCCGGGTCTAGGTTTTGGGCAAGCGCTTTCCTATGCTTGCCCACATGATGAGGAGCGACGAGGAGCTGACCCCCGGGCGGCTGATCCCCAAGATCGAACGTCTCTGGGCGCTATCGGCCGAGAAGATCGATTCGATCGAGCAGAGTTGCCCCGCGGGTTCGCCGTCGCCGGTGTTCACCGTCGAGGGCCGGTACACCGCCCGGGGCTGGACCGAGTGGACCCAGGGCTTCCAGTACGGTTCCGCGCTGTTGCAGTACGACGCCACCGGCGATCAGCGCTTCCTCGACATCGGCCGCGAACAGACCGTCGCGGTGATGGCCAGCCACGTCAGCCACATCGGCGTACACGACCACGGGTTCAACAACGTCAGCACGTACGGCAACCTGTGGCGGCTGATGAACGAGGGGCGGATCCCGGACGACCGGGGCGAGCGGCACTTCTACGAACTGGCGCTGAAGCTCACCGGCGCGGTGCAGGCGGCCCGGTGGCGGGACACCGCCGACGGCACCGGCTACATCTACTCCTTCAACGGCCCGCAGTCGCTCTTCGTCGACACCATCCGCTCCTGCCGGGCGCTGGGCGTGTCGCACCTGCTCGGACACGTGCTGATGGGTGAGCGGGACGAGCGGATCTCGCTGCTCGGCCGGTTGATCGAGCACGCGACCAACACCGCCAGGTGGAACGTCTTCTACGGCGAGGGCCGGGACAGCTACGACATCTCCGGTCGTACGGCACACGAGTCGATCTTCAACGTCAACGACGGCAGCTACCGGTGCCCGAGCACCCAGCAGGGCTACTCCCCGTTCAGCACCTGGACCCGAGGACTGGCCTGGGCCATGCTCGGCTTCCCCGAGCAGCTCGAATTCCTCGCCGTGCTGCCGGACGAGGCGTTCGAACCGTACGGCGGGCGGGCACAGGTCGAGTCGACGCTGCTCCGGGCCGCCATCGCCACCTGCGACTTCTACCTGGCCCACACCCCGGTCGACGGCATCCCGTACTGGGACACCGGTGCTCCGGGACTGGCCAGGATGGGCGACTACCTGGACCACCCGGCGGACCCGTACAACGCACACGAACCGGTGGACTCGTCGGCGGCGGCGATCGGCGCGCAGGGGCTGCTCCGGCTCGGCCGGTACCTCACCTCGGTCGGGCGGGTGGCCGAGGGGCAGCGCTACTGGCAGGCCGGGCTGACCGTCTGCGACACCCTCTTCGACGAGCCGTACCTGAGCACCGACGTACGGCACCAGGGACTGATCCTGCATTCGGTCTACCACCGGCCGAACGGTTGGGACCACGTGGCGGCCGGGCAGCGGGTGCCGAACGGCGAGTCCAGCATGTGGGGCGACTACCACGCCCGTGAGCTGGCCCTCTACGTCCAGCGGGTGGCCCGCGACGAGCCGTACTACACCTTCTTCGGTCCGGTCGCGGCCTCCGTACCGGCGATCGCGACCCCGGTCGGGGCGGCCCGATGAGCCGGCGGCCGGTCGCGATCGTCACCGGTGGCTCCCGGGGCATCGGGCGCGGCATCGTGCTCTCGCTCGCCGGGGCCGGCTACGACGTGGTGGTCAACTACGCCAGCAACGCCGACGCCGCCCGCGAGGTCGGCAAGGAGGTCGAAGCCCGGGGCGGCCAGGCCCTTCCGGTACGGGCCGACGTCTCGCAGCGGGCCGACCGGCAGCACCTGGTGGACCAGACCGTCGACACGTTCGGCCGGCTCGACCTGCTGGTGAGCAACGCGGGCGTGGCTCCGAACGTACGGGCGGACCTGCTGGACGCGGAGGAGGAGTCCTTCGACCGGCTGATCGAGATCAACCTCAAGGGCCCGTACTTCCTGACCCAGCTCGCCGCCCGGGTGATGATCGAGCAGCAGGCGGCCGGGATCGTCACCAATCCGAAGATCGTCATCGTCTCGTCGGTCAGCGCGTACGCGGCCAGCGTGAACCGTGGCGACTACTGCGTCAGCAAGGCCGGACTGGCGATGACCGCCCAGCTCTACGCGGCCCGGCTCGCCGAACACGGGATCAACGTGTACGAAATCCGACCCGGCATCATCGAGACCGACATGACCGGCGGGGTGAAGGCCCGGTACGACGATCTCATCTTCAACCAGGGGCTGACGCCGATCCGCCGCTGGGGCCAGCCCGACGACGTGGGCCGAGCGGTGGTCGCGGTCGCCACCGACCTGCTCCCGTTCAGCACCGGGCAGGTCATCGACGTCGACGGCGGCTTCCACCTCCGTACGCTGTGACTTCCGCGCCGGCTCCGGGTCGCATCCCGGAGCCGGCGCCGCTGGATGCTCCGGCCAGCCCTACCCCTACTGGACGAACTCCGGGGGCGGCCCAGGGCACGGCCCTGATTCCCCGGGTGCGTGACTGGGCAATCCTGGATTCATGGATTTCGACCTGGTCGTGCTGACCGCGGTGGCCCTGGTGTGGCTGACCGCCGGCATCGTCGCGGACGGACTGCCGCAACTGGACAGTCCCCGCGCGCTGCGTCGCCGTACCACCTGGTTGCTGGCCATGACGATGACCGGGCTCGGGGCGATGGCCGTGCTCGGGCTGGCCGCGCTGATCGCGGCAGGTCCGACGGTGGCCGACCGGGCGCCGCTGGTCCTGGTGCTGTCCGCCGTGCCGGCCACGGCAGTGGCGTTGCTGACCGTACGGCGGCTGCGCCGGCTGCGGGCCGGTGCCGGCGCTTTCGCCGCGGCGCCGGATGCCCCGGTCCCGCCCGTGCTCCGGGCCGGTGCGGCGCATCCGATGATCGCGCTGCCGCTTCAGGTGGCCGGGCTGGTGACGCTGCCTGCGTTGGCCGCGTCCACTTCGGTCGTCCCGCTGAACGCACCGGCCCTGACCGGGTTCGCGCTCACCGCGGGCCTGGCCGTGGTGAGCTTCATCGGCGTACGCCACGCGCTGCGCCACAGTCGGCTGGCGGAAGGCTCTGTCGCGGTACGCCCGGCGGTGCCGTCGTCGTCCTCAGCGCGGACGACCCGCGTCCTGCACGTATAGCAGTTCCAGAATTGCCCGAGCGGCCTCGAACCACCGGTCCAGCCATTCCTGTCGAGGCATCGAGCCCTTCGACGGCAATTCGAGCAGCAGCCCGCGCAACAATGGGTGGTCGACCAGTGACTCCACTTTCGGGTCAGTCCAGTCCGACTCCGGAAACACCGGCTCGGTGAGCCCGCCCAGATCCAGCGACGGGAGTTTCGGCGGCCGGTCGGCCGGTGCGGCCGATCCCAGGTCGGCCATCCCACCGTGAGAGCCGAGGTCCTGGCCGGGAGGGCCGTCGTCGGTCAGTACGCCGTCCCGTCGGGCACCACGGTACTTACCGGCGAGCCGGTCCGGCTTCACCGAACCGTTGCCCAGGTTTTCCGACCCAATCGTCATACGTGTCGCCTGCCTCGCTCCGTCGCGAACCCGCGCGGCGGGTTGGCTCAGCGGATGCCGCGCCGTCTGGTACAACGACGCGGGCCGACGGTGGCGACGGCGTCACCAGGATCAGTGGCCGACCGAACCCGCGGTGACCTGCGGTGGAGCACCCGCGACCCGGAGCACGCACGGAAGCGCCGGTGCCCTACGGAGCCCGACCGGCGGCGGCCCACCCATCACCTCCCGGGCGGGCGGCCCGGACATGGAGAGCGCGGGCACCCGAGGGGTGACCGCGCTCAAAGTGGCCCGCATGGTGCGTCTGACTAGCCCAGGTCGAACTCGCCGTCCTTGGCACCGCCGACGAAGGCGTCCCACTCGTCCGGCGTGAAGATCAGGGCTGGCCCGGCCACGTTCTTCGAGTCACGAACGGCGATCGCGCCACTCACGAAGGCCACCTCGACGCAGTTGTCGCAGTTCGGCCCGCTGCGCGAGCTCTTGTACCAGGCTGCGCGGGTGAGGTCTACGCGAAACCCCTTTGTCTCCACTTCTTCCACAATGGCTCCTCTGCCAACTTCGCAATAAGAGCTACGGAATCCTCCGGGCGGATTGCCGCTGCTCGAATATGATCGAAAATAAAGGCGTACTTCTGCAATTCGTCGGGCTTTTCCAGGAATAGTCCGCCCGTGGCATTTTCGGCGTACACCACCGGCGGGTCGCCCGGCTCCGGAAAGTCGAGAATCGTAAAGGTGCCGTCCATACCGGCATGCGCGCCGACGTCGAACGGCAGGATCTGGATCGTCACATTCGGCTGATCGGCCGCTTCCACCAGTCGCTTCAGTTGGTCGCGCATGACCTCGTCGCCACCGACCGGCCGACTCACCACCGTCTCATCGAGCACCACCCACACGTCGATCGGATCGTCTTGGTGCAGTAACGACTGACGACTCAACCGGACACGGACCCGCTGCTCGACTTCGTCCGCGGTGATGTCCGGACGGGCGGATCGGATCATCGCCTTGGCATAGTCCTCGGTCTGCAGAAGACCCGGCACGACCTGCTGCTCGTACGCCCGGATCGAGCCGGCAGCGGCCTCGAAGCCGACGTATGCGCTGGTCAGTACGGTGCTGTAGGAGGCCCACCAACCCTTCTGCCGAGCCTCCCGGGCGATCTGGAGCAGGTCCTCGCTCTCGGCACCGACGATGCCGTAAATGCTGATCATGTCGCGTACGTCACGAACGGTGGCGGTGGTATGACCTGTCTCAATACGTGAGATCTTCGATTGCGAGCATTCCAGCCGCTCGGCGACCACCTCGATTGTCACTCCGGCCGCCTCCCGGAGCCGACGCAACTCAGCTCCCAGTCGGCGGCGGCGGATTGTCGGGCTCCGGCGCTCAGACACCGGGTCACCTCCGGTCGATCGCGCATGAGTTCTGCCCGCCGCGGTGCGCGACCGTCTGGGCGGCGGGCGATCAGGTTCGCGGCGGGGAAAACACACACGTCAGCCGGCCGCGGCGGCGGAGACGGCCCCAGTCTGCCGGGTCCACACGCGACACATCAAGCATCCCCGGCACCCGGCGCGCAAGAGCCATGCTGCAACTTGCATTGATCACGCTCTTCGTGCACCCTGTCCGTATGGCTCGGGTTACTCAGCGTTTCGATCTAGCGAGGTCGTGCACCGGCCCTCCCTGCATACCGGACGGGGCCGCCCTCCGCGCTATCACCCCGGGACAAACTCCGGGGTAATGACCCCGCCGCTGTACGTCATGCGGCTACGGCGGCTGGCGCGGTCCCGGAGTCGACGGGTGTTGGCCGGGCCGGTGCCCCGGGTCGGACCCGGTCCGGACCCGGCTCGGCCAGCACCCCATCCCTCCGCTGCGGGCGGCGGGATACCGCGGGCACCCGACATCCCACCGGCCCCCGCGGCCAAGCTCACCAGCTCAATCGTCCAACCAAGGTCAGTTCGGACAGGAGTCGATGTGCTTCCTCCCCGCTCAGGTGACGTCCTCCAGGTGACCCGCGCGGCGAGCGTCCAGTTCGCCGAGCCGATCCTCTTCCGCGTGATCCGGGCGCACGACTGGCCCACCTATGACGGCTGGATCTGGCTCGACGGATACGAACTCAACACGGCACTGGACGCGGTCGCCCGCCGCTCGATCTTCGTACAGCTCGACGGGCTGCGTGCGGTCCGGTTGACCGCACCCGCGGCCCGGCACGTCAACGCCGGACCACGCACGGTCCCGGGACGCAACGCGTCGCCGATCCGGGTACGCGTGGGCTGACCGGCCACCAGCATCGCCCGCCGCTCGGGCGGCTCCTTCCCGCTGCGCCTGCTCGCCGCCCGCGACCCGCCGGTGCCGGTCACGAACACCGACATCCGGCCCGTTCCGCCGGTGCCGCAGGGCTCACCCCCATAGACTCGGGAAGACCGTACGGCTCACAAATCAGGCGAGTCGGACGGCGAACGGCCCGTACGCGAGTCCCCGAACCGCAGGGGTGGCCATGGCCACGAGATCCGGCGATCGGCACCGCCCGACGCTGCCCGTCTTGCTCGTTCCCGTACTCGCCATGCTGCTCGGCGGCATGGCAGCAGGCTGCGGGAGCGCAGTAACCCGCTCCCTCGGCCCGGCCGCCCTACCCGCGCCCGCACCACATGGGCAGACCGCCGACACCGGGACCGCGTGGCCGTCGTACCCGTGGCCGGACCCGCTCCGGTCACCCACACCGCACGCGTGGCCGGCACCGCTGCCACCCACCGCCGTACCCGACCGGTCCACGGTGCCACCGGACGTGGTCGTCCCGGTCCCATCCCCGGTCGGTCCGACCACCCCCGCTGGTGGTGCCGGTGGCTCGGCTCCGTTCGCCACCCGGTCGAGCGCCCACACCACCGGCCCCGGACAGGCCACCGATCGGCTTCCCGACGGCTACCAGCGTTCACTGCTCTACTCGGGTCTGCTCGGGCTCGCCATCGCGGCGATCGGGCTGACCATCGTCGGCCGGCGTCGCCGACTCTGGTGACGTCCGTCGACTCCGGTGATCGCCATCGGCGGCGGATCCTGCTGGTCAGGCGGTCGGTGTCGGATCAGGTGTGACCGGTGCCCCGGTCGTCGGCGCCGCGGTCGGGGTCGGCGTCGGCGGGGCCGGCGGCTCCGCAACGGTCAGGGTGACCTGCGATCCGACGGCGATGGGCGAACTCGGCCGAGGGTCGCAGGCGATGACCGTGCCCGGTGGCCGGTTCGACTCGCGAAACTGCACCTGGAACGGGAGCCCCGCCTGGTCGAGCAGGGCCTGGGCATCCTCCTGGCTCAGCCCGATGACCGGCGGCACCGTGACGATGCTCGGAGAGGTCTCGCTCGGTGTCGGCGCAGCCGTGGTCGGCGCCGCCGAGGTTGCCGCTGGGGTGGCGGTCGGGCTCGGCGACGGACTGACCGGGGCAGGTCCGTTCCCGCCCGGATTCGCCTGTGCGATCAGCCAGATGGCGAACGCCAGCACACCGAGCAGGACCAGCGCGATCACTCCCACGAGAATGGGGAACCACCAGCGCCGGTTGGACCGCCCGTCATCACCCGGCCACTCGGCGGGCGCCGGTCCCCGTACGCCGGGCGGCGGCACCGGTGGCACCCCCGCCCGCCCCGACCAGGCTCCGCCCGGAGGTTGGCCGCCGTCGCGGACCGCCGGGAACGTCGCCGTACGGCTCAACCCGTCGGACGTACGCCGCGGCAGCTTGGCCGTCACGTCGTTCGCCGGCCCGCCCGGCGGGCGCGGAATCGCCATGGTCTGATCGCTCTCCGGGCCGGACGTCCTGCCCGGCAACGGCATCGTCTCGTCGCCGCCCGGTCCGGCGGGCGGACGGGGCAACGCCATCGTCTGGTCGCTCGGCCCACCCGCGGCAGGAGGCAGCGCCACGGTCTCGTCGCCACCGGAGGGGGCGGCAGGAGGCAGCGCCACGGTTTCGTCGGCACCCGAGGGGACAGCCGGAGTCGGCAGCGCCTGCGTCTCGTCGGTGCCCGGACCATCGGCCGGACGCGGCAACGCCACCGTCTCGTCAACGCCCGGACCAGCGGCCGGACGCGGCAACGCCACCGTCTCGTCAACGCCCGCGTCGGCGGGGGGACGCGGCAACGCCAGCGTCTCGTCGCTCGCGGGGGCCGGTGACGGGGGCAACGCCATCGTCTCCTCGACACCCGCGGCGGCGGACGGGCCGGGCAACGCCACGGTTTCGTCGACGTCGGACGTGGCAGGCGGCGTGGGCAGCACCTGGGTCTCGTCCGCGCCGGGACCGGACGATCCACTCGGCAACGCCACCGTCTCGTCGCCGGACGAACCAGCCCGGTCGGTGGACGAAGCGGCGGGCGTGCCTGGCAGAACCACCGTTTCGTCGCTTGCTGGCCGCCCGGTCGGCTCCTCCGACGCGTCGACCGCCTCGACCGGCTCCTCGACCTGCCCTTCCGAGTCCCCGACAGACTCCTTCGTCTCGTCCACGGGCTCTGGGGTCCCGGCAGACTCGTCCGCCTCGTCGGTCGGCTCCGGAGTCCCGGCCGGCTCGTCCACGGGCTCGGCAGACCCGGCAGGATCGGCTTGCTCGGGCGCGACTCGCGCGCCATCGTCCGCCTGGTCCGCGGACTCAGCCGGTGCGCCGGGCTCGTTCGCCTCGTCGGTGGGCTCCTTCACCGGCCGGGTCGGCTCGGCCGGAGGCTCTTCGGGCACGTCCCGTGGCTGTTGACCGTCCTTCGCCATGGCAACGTCCTCTCCCCGACAAACTGCGCCCGTCCAATTTATCCGGCTGCTCGATCAGTCAGCCGCCGCACCACCGAAAGCGGACACCGTCTCCGGCCGGGCCACCCGAGGCCCGGTCGGACGACCGGGCAACCGGTCAGGTGGCCGCGGGGGTGGGCTGTCCCGGCAGGTTCGGCACGTTGCCGCAGTAGATCACGATCTTCTCGTTCCACCGGCGCTTCTCGTTCGGCCCCGGGTCCTGCCGCAGCACCGGGCCACTCTTGCCGCTGCGGTACTCGATCTCGAATCCCGAGTCGACCAGCACCGCCTTCGCCTGGTCGCAGGGGAGGCCGGTCACCTCCGGTACGTCCGTCAGCGGAGCCGCCCCCGACACGTACACCTTCACGGCGGTGCCCTTGCGGACGTTCGCGCCGCCGGGAGGATCGGTACGCACCACCGTCGGATCCTCACCGGAGTCACCGAAGATCAGGGTCCAGCCGAGCCCCTGGTCGCGCAGGTCCTGCCGTACGCGTTCGAAGCTCTGCCCGGTCAGGTCGGGCAGCGCGAACTGACCGGCCGGTGCCTTCGACGTCGGCGCGGTCTTCGGCGGCGAGGTGGGCGGGCGGGTCTTCGTCTTCGTCGGGGACGGGCCGACGGTGCTGCTCACCTCCGGGCCGGCGCCGGTGGTCGGATCGTTGCCCTCGCTGTTGGCCAGTGCCCAACCGCCGACCGCGCCGATGGTGGCGAGCAGCACCGTGGCCACCGCCGCGCCGGCGACCATCGCCCCTCGGCGGGGCCGGTCCGGTTGCTCGACCGGCGACGAGGTCTGCCAGCTCGCGTTCCCATCCGTCATGTCGACCACTGCCTCACCATCCGGGCACCGAACCGCCCGCCGACAATCACCATCTGACGGATGAAGTGTGCTGGCTGACGGCAACCGGGATCCAATCGGGCGTCGATACGCACCCACCGTAAGGATGCCAGTACGGTCGAATGCCGCGACTCGCCCTGCCGGCGGGCGGACGCTACGCTGCCCGGCATGGCCGTACGGGGCTGGGGAGGATCGATCGCGATAGCGATCGGCGTAGCTGCGGGCGCTGGTGCCGCGCAGTTGGGGCTCGGTTACGGGCTCGGCATCATCGCCTGGCTGCCGTCGGCGAGCGGATCGAGCGAGGCCTCCTGGGTGGCGAGTCTCGCCTGGGCTGCCTGGATCGCCGCCACCTCGACGATTGCCGGAGCCATCGCGGGGCAGCGAATCGGCGCGCCCGAAACGGCGCGACCCGCCGGAGCGGGGACGCCGACACCCTCCGGTCAGACCTTCGCCATCGGGCTGTGGCGGATCGCGTTGGCACTGGCCAGCGCGGTCGGCGGGTTGGTCACCGTCGCGCTCGTTGCCGTACCGGCCAGGGCGGCGACCCGCGCCGACAGTGTCTCGCCGCAGAGCATCGCCGCCGGCTACGCGGTCATCGGCGTGATGCTCGGGCTGGTGATGGCGACCTGGGCGCTCTCCTCGCCGGCCGTCGCCGGCAACGTGATCGCCACCAGCGGTTGGCTGTGGCTGCTCGCGGTCGTGTCGGTGGTCGACGGCGTCCTGTCCGGACGCGGCCTGGGCAGCGCGCAACTCGGCGTCTGGCAGATCACCTCGGACAGCGAACGGTTCTGGTTCCGGGACTACTTCTACTGGCCCGGCGCGGCTCTCTCGCTCGGCTCGGCGCTGCTGATCGGTGCGCTCGCCGCGCGTACGACCGCGCGGCTGCCCGAACGACGGGTCGGCGCGGTGGTCTCCGGTGTGGCGGGACCGCTGCTGGTCGCCGCCGCGTACTTCCTGGCCGCGCCGAGGTTGGTGGGTATCCGAGCCGAACAGGTCTCGGCGCACCTGGCCGCGCCGTACGCGGTGATCGCCGGCCTGGCCGGTTCGGCGCTGGTGGCGGCGTTGGCGCAGCGCGCCTCGACCACCCGGCCGGTGACCGCCGTCCCCGACGGATCCGAGGTGGCGCCGGGCCGGGTGCCGGTGCAGCGGGCCGGCGCCGCCGACAGCCCGGTCGGTGACGGTGACGGTCACACCTCCCGGTCGTACGGCACCGAGCCGGCCACCGAGCAGTTCGGCGCGGCCGAGCAGTTCCGGGACCGGCCGGCCGCACCGGTCGCGACGTTGTGGCCCACGGACGGGTCCGGAACATCCGACCCGGAACCCCGACGGACCGCCAGGACAGGCTCCGGTCGACGGACCGCCAGGACGGACTCCGCACAGCCGGATACCGGGACGGGCTTCGCGCACCCGGACGCCGGGACGGACACGGATCGGCCGGAGGACGGGCCGGATCCCGATCGCCCCGACGGCGAGGACGGTGCGACGTCGACCGGTTCGGACCAGCCGGAGGATGCGGCGAAGCCGAAGGGCCGCTCGGCCCGGTTCGGTCGCCGTACCCGCTGATCCCGGGCACCGCCGACGGCGTACGGCGACCTACCCCGTCAGTCGATAGGCCAGGTGTGTACGGGTTCGTTGGTGCGCTGGAGTTCGCCGTAGCGCTGCAACATCCGGTGTAGCGCGGCCGATCGGTCCAACCCGTGGTGATGCTCTGCGGCCCACACCGATTTCGCCTGCCAGACGGCACCGTTTCGGCGCGTACGACATCGCTGCTCGATGATGCCGAGCAGGCGGTCCCGCTCGGCGGGCGCCACACCGAAGCGGTCCAATCCGGCTGCCGCACGGGGCAGCAGTACGTCGAGGACCAGGTCGGTGACGCGTACCTCGCCGAGTCGTGGCCAGTAGACCGTGGCGTCGATGCCGCGTCGGGCGGCGGCGTGGAAGTTCTCCTCGGCCGCGCTGAAGGTGAGCTGGCTCCAGATCGGCCGTTCCGCCTCGGCCAACTCGCGGGCCAGGCCGAAGTAGAACGCGGCGTTGGCCAGCATGTCGACCACGGTCGGTCCGGCCGGCAGGACCCTGTTCTCCACCCGCAGGTGCGGGCGGCCGTTCATGATGTCGTACACCGGGCGGTTCCACCGGTAGACGGTGCCGTTGTGCAACCGCAGTTCACCGAGGTGCGGCACTCCACCCCGGTGCAGCACCTCGACCGGGTCCTCGTCCTCGCAGATCGGCAGCAGCGGAGGAAAGTAGCGGACGTTCTCCTCGAACAGGTCGAAGATCGAGGTGATCCACCGCTCGCCGAACCAGACCCGTGGTCGTACGCCCTGGGCTTTGAGCTCGTCCGGCCGCGTGTCGGTCGCCTGCTCGAAGACCGCGACCCGGGTCTCCGCCCACAGCTGCCGTTCGTAGAGGTACGGCGAGTTCGCCCCGATCGCGACCTGGATGCCGGCGATGGCCTGGGAGGCGTTCCAGTAGCTGGCGAAGTTGTCCGGCGCCACCTGTAGGTGGAGTTGGATGCTGGTGCAGGCCGCCTCGGGCGCGATCGAGTCGGTCTGGGTGTGCAGCCGTTCGACCCCGCGGATGTCCATTTCGATGTCCTCGCCGCGGGCGGCCACGATCTGGTCGTTGAGTACGCGGTACCGCACGTTGCTGGAGAGGTTGTCGGCGACCAGGTGGCGCTCGGTGAGGGTGGGCAGGATGCCGATCAGGATGACGGAAGCGTCGGCCTTGACCGCTCGGTCGTCGGCGCGGTCCAGGCTGAGGCGCAGGTCCCGTTCGTAGTCGGTGAAACCTGTGCCCTCGATCAGGCGGGGACGGGCGTTGAACTCCAGGTTGAACTGTCCCAACTCGGTCTGGAACATCGGATCGCCGAGGTTGGCCAGGATCTCCTCGTTGCGCATGGCGGGCTCGGCGTCGGCGTCGACCAGGTTCAGCTCGATCTCGAGGCCGGTGGTCGGCCGTTCGGCGTCGAAGCCGAAATCGTCCAGCATCAGCGCGAAGACATCCAGGCAGCGGCGTACCTTCTGGCGGTACCGGATGCGATCCGCGCGAGAGAATATGTTTTGTCCGACCTCTGTGCCCATGTGTCCTCCCGGCGCTAAGCGCTGTCGGCGCAGCCCGGAGGAGTCGATGCCCGGATTCTTACCGCGACCGAACTATTACGGTACGAGTAAGGACCGCATCCGACCAGATCAGCGACAATGCCGGCCGGAGGGCGGCCAGCAGCGCGGGCCCAACGATCGCACAGAGTCAGTCGGCGCTCGCAATCGGTCTCACATTCGTCCGCCCCGGGACCGGAAGTCCGGTCGCCGGGGCGGGCGTGAAGTGCGCGGCTCCAGCCGGCACACTGTCCTGCATGGAGTGTCGATCAGGCCTGGCGGATGGCCTCGCCCTCGATCTCGATCTTGACCTTCTTGCCGACCAGCACACCGCCGGTCTCCAGGCCCACGTTCCAGGTCAGGCCCCAGTCCTCGCGGTCGATCTCGGTGGTCGCGGTGAACCCGAAGATCTCCTGCCCGTACGGGCTGGTGCCGACGCCGTGGAACTCGACCTTCAGGTCGACCGGGTTGGTGACGCCGCGGATGGTCAGCTCGCCGGCAAGCACGAACTCGTCGCCGCTGTGCGACTTGACGCCGGTGCTGCGGTATTCCAGGTTGGGGTGCTTCTCCACCTCGAAGAAGTCGCCACTGTTGAGGTGGGCGTCGCGGTCGGCCTGACCGGTGGTGATGCTGGCGGCCGAGATGGTCGCGGTGACCGAGGACTGCAGCGGGTCCTCGGCGACGGTGATGGTCGCGGTCGCCTCGGTGAACTCGCCCCGAACCTTGCTCACCATCATGTGCCGAGCCACGAAGCCGACGCGCTTGTGCGCCTGGTCGAGCAGGTAGGTGCCAGCGGCCGGGATGGTCAGGCCGTCCCAGCTACGGGTGGCGGGGTTCGTGCTGCTGGTCATGATCGTGACCCTTCCGAGGGGATGATTGAGTACGTCAACGACTGACTGAGCAACTATAGACTGAGCAATATTCCCGCTGTCAAGGATTGCTAGGATGTACGGGTGGCATCGACCGACGAGCTCTCCGACGACCCTCGCATCACCGCCCTCGGGCTGTTGATGGAGGTGCACACCGGGCTCACCTCCCGCTTCGCCACCCAGTTCGACGAGCACGGGCTCTCCCCCGTGGAGTTCGAGGTGCTGATGCGCCTGGCCCGTTCACCCGAACGGCGACTCCGGATGAGCGACCTCGCCGCCCAGACCTCCCTCTCCACCAGCGGCGTCACCCGGGTCGTCGACCGGATGGAGCGCGACGGCCTGCTCTGCCGCCATGCCTGCCCGTCCGACCGCCGCAGCCTCTACGCGGTGGTGACCGAGGCCGGGATCGCCCGGTTGGAGGAAACCCTCCCCGGTCACCTGGCACTGATCGAGCGGTGGTTCACCTCGCAGCTCGACCCGGAAGCACTGCGCGGCCTGCTCGGCGCGTTGCGCAACGTCCGGGACGCGGTGAACCCTGGCGCCACCGCCGGCAGCACCGGGGTGAACGACGCGACCTCGGGCGATTAGTCCCTGAAGGCCGGCACCCGACGGGCCGGAGGCCCGATCGCAGGACGATGTCCGGTGATGTCCACCCGGGACCGGCAGAAAAACCGGCAGAAGTCATTCGCGCACTTCGGCATTAGCCGCGTTACCGGACGAACTACGCGCCTGGTCGGACTAGTGTCCATCGGACGGGGGCTCCGGGGGAAGTGGCGCGAGCGGGAGGAAATGAGGGGCTGTCGGGGGGCAGTCTCGCTCGCGCCACGCCCCGGAAGCAGCTCGGTCTCAGTCGTCCCTCGGGTCGAGCGGCCCGGCCGGCACCGCGTCGAGCACCATCCGCTCCCGAGGTAGCAGGGTGACCGCGCCCTCGCGGCACACCTGATCGATCCGCGCCAGCAGCACCGTCCGTACGTCCGGGTCGTCGGTCGTCGCCACCAGCCCGACCAACGCCTCCGCCGCACCGCGCAGGTCACCGGCGGCGGCGTACGCGCTGGCTGCGGCGGCGTACCACTCGACCGCCCACTCCCGGTCGGCGCGCTGTACGGCCAGGATCGCCTCGATCAGCGCACAGGTCCCGTCCTCCCCGCCGCCCCGGTCGTCGACGAGCGGCCGTCCCGCGTCCAGCGCCCCGACCGGAGACCGGAAATCCACCGACGCCACCGGCGGCACGGCGTTCATCCGCAACTCGGCCAGGACCGCGCTCGCCTCGGCCAACCGGCCCTCCTGGGCCAGGGCCAGCCCGACCGTACCGAGCACCTGTCTGCGGTGGGTCGGGTCGCCGTACTCGCTCAGTGCGGCGACCACCCGCCGACCCTGGTTCACCGCGTCGGCGTACCGGCCGTCGAGGCGGGCCACCTCGGCCAGGTTCGCCCGAGCCAGGGCCCGTAGCCGCTCGTCCCCGCACTGTGCGCCGAGCAGGTCCATCGCGGCCAGCCGCCGCCGCGCCGCCGACAGGTCCGCGCCCCGGATCTCGTGCCAGGTCAGGTAGTGCTGCGCCACCGCCATGTCCCGAGACCGACCGTTGCGACCGGCGAGGGTCAGCATGGTCTCGCCCAGCCGCCGCGCCTCGCCGTAGCCGCCGGTGGCCGTCCACAGACCACAGAGCACACCGAGGGCGGCGAGTTCGCCGCCGACGTCCCGGTTCTCGTGGAACCAGTCGAGCGCAGCCCGTGCCGCCGGGAGTTCCTGCGGGCCGGCACCGTGTGCCGCGGCGAGCTGCGCCACCCCCACCCGGGCCCAGGCGCGTACGGTCTGGTCGGCGTGTGCCGTACGCGGATCGTCCAGCAACCGGCGCAACCACTGCCGCCCCGCGACGTCCCTGCCCCGGAACCGCCACCACCGGACCAGGCTCGCCGCCAGGCGCAACGCGGTGTGCGGGTCGTCGGTCGCGGCATGCGCCAACGCGGCCCAGAGGTCACTGGACACCTCGTCCAGCCGACTCACCGCGGCGCCCAGGTTCGGCCCGTTCAGCTCGGGCGCGGTCCGGGCGGCCAGCCCGGCGAACACCTGCGCGTGCCGGCGCCGGATCACCACCTGCTCGCCGTCGGCCGTCGCCGACTCGGCGGCGAAGTCGCGCACCACGTCGACCAGCCGGAACCGGAACGGGCCCCGCCCCCGGGCACTGAGCAGGCCGAGCGCCAGCAGCCGGTCGAGCAGTGGCACCGGGTCCGCGGGCAACTGTCGCCCCGTCCGGTCGGACTCACCGGTCAGCATCGCCTCGGCCAGTTCGACCGACCACCGGTTCCGGAAGACCGACAGCCGACGCAGCGCCACCCGGTCGTCCGGGTCGAGCAACCGGTACGAGGCCGCCACCGCATCCCGCAGGGTCAACGCGACCGCCTCGTGCACCGCCGCCGGGCGGGCGAGATCCAGCACCCGGTCCCCGTAACGGTCCAATATCCCGTTGAGGTCGAGAATGCCGCCGCGTGCCGCTGCCAGTTCGATCGCGAGCGGCAGACCGCCGAGCCGGCGTACCAGGGCGAGCAGGGCGGCGAGTTCGTCCGGTTGCGGGGGCTCCCGGCGTACCTGGCGCAGCCGGGCCAGGAACAGTTCGACCGCCGGATAGGGGGCGAGCACAGTCAGTTCGGCGGGGGCGTCGGCGGGCGGCACCTCCAGCGGTGCCACCGGCCAAACCCGTTCGCCGGCCAGCCCGACCGGATGCCGCCCGGTGGCCAGCACCCGTAGCGTCGGCGCACCGACGATCAGCCGGTGCAGCGCCTCGGCCACCGCGCCCGGTGCCCGTTCCACCGCGTCGACCAGCAGCAACGACGGTCCACCGGCGAGCCGGGCGGCCAGGTCCTGGGCTCGGCCGACGCCGAACACGGTGGCGACCGCCGACAGCACGTCGCTCTCGGTCGACAGGTCGGTGACCACGATCCCGGCCACCCCGCCCGGGTGCTGCGGGGTGACCCGGTCGGCGACGGCCAGGGCGAGGGCGGTCTTGCCGACCCCGGCGAGCCCGACCAGGCTGACCACCGAGGGTGCCGCGCCGGTGCCTCCGGTCAGCAAGCCGGCCAGCTCGGGCACCTCCACGTCCCGGCCGATCAGGGCACCGGGCGCGGGCAGGCCGAGTCCGGTTGCCGCCGGTCGGCCGCCGGGGACCGACGTCGGTACGCCGGTGCTCGCCGGGCCCGCCCCGCTCGCCGCGATGCCGGCCGGGTTCGCCGACCCGGACTCCGTACCGGTCGGGCCCTGTCCCCGCGCGGAGACGACGAACTCCGCCCGTTCCACACCACCGAGGCGGAGCGCGGTGGCGAGCAGTTCGACCGTGGTCCGTTGCGGGCGCTGCGCGCGTCCCCGCTCCAGATCCCGTACGGTCCGGACTCCGACACCGGCCCGTACGGCGAGGTCGGCCTGGGTCATCCCGGCTGCCCGGCGCAGGGTGCGCAGCAGCTCGGGGAAGCAGGTGGCGTCCCGCTCCGACCCATGATCCGGAGTCATGGGCAGGAAGAGTACGCACACCGCCCCAGCCGAGGCAGGCATGCGTCGCGGTGCCGACGGGGAATGCACCGGATACCCGACAGTTACCGCCGCAGATGTCGGGAACTGGGCAGCTTCCAGTCAGCAATCGGTCAACATCAGCGCGCCGGGACGAGTCCGTCCCGGTTCAACGCCCGACACCGGCCGGTACGGGAGCGGCCACCGCCGCCGGTCCACGCCCACCCGACCACCGCTCGTGCAGCCGGCGCAGCGGCCCCGGCGCCCACCAGTTCCACTCGCCGAGCAGGCTCATCACCGCCGGCAGCAGCAGTCCGCGTACGACCGTCACGTCCAGGATCACCGCGACCGCCATGCCGAAGCCGATCTCCTTGACCGCGGTCAGGTCACCGAGCAGGAAGCCGAGGAAGACGATGACGATGCAAACTGCGGCGGCGGTCACCACCGGCCCGGTACGGGTGATCCCGGCCAGCACCGCCCGGTCACCGGCACTCGCCCGGCCCGCCGGGGTCACCCGCCCCGACCAGCGCAGCCACTCCTCGCGAATCCGGGACAGCAGGAAGACCTCGTAGTCCATGGAGAGCCCGTACACGAAAACGAAGAGCAGGACCGGCGTGGTCAGGTCGATCGCCCCCCACGACTCGACGCCGAGCAGGGCCGCGCCGACACCCCACTGGAAGACCACCACCAGGATGCCGAGCGTGGCGAGCAGGGTCAGCGCGTTCATCACCAGCGCCTTGACTCCGATCACCACCGAACCGGTCAGCACGAACAGCAGGACCCCGGTGACCAGCAACAACACCAGTACGGCCAGCGGCAGCCGCTGCGCCACCGAGGACCGGTAGTCGACCAGTTCGGCGGCGGCCCCACCGACCAGCAACGGCACCGGCGCGTCCAGGGCTCGTACGGCACGGACCAGTTCGCGGGACTCCGGGCCGGCGGTGGCGCCCTCCGGCGTCAGGTCGATCACCAGCGCGTTGCCGGGCACGTCCGGCCGGGGCTGCATCTGGATCACGTTCGGCAGCCGGTTGAGCTGGTTCATCAGGTCACGTACGGCCGAGGTGGCCGGGTCCGCGTCGACCACCACGACAACCGGTTGCGCCCGGCCGGACTCGAAGTCGCGCAGCAGCACGTCGTGCACCTGACGTGCCTCCATGTCCGACGGCAGCGCCCGGGCGTCGGAGTTGGCCAGGTTGGCACCGAGCACGAACGGCAGGGAGAGCAGCAGCAGTCCGGCCGAGACGGTGGCGACCACCGGCCCCGGCCGGGACTGGGCGAACGTCGCCAGCCGGGCGAGCAGGCCACCACCGCCGACCGGCGCGGAACGCGGGTGCGGGCGCTGCGGCGTACCCGCAACGGTTGTGGATCGTGCGGGTCGGGCCCGGCGGGCCAGGCCGACAACCGCGCCGACCGCGCGGTTGGCCCAGGTCCGCGCGCCCGGCGCCGGGATCCGCCGGTGGGCGACCCCGATGAGCGCCGGTACGGCGGTCAGCCCGGCCAGCGTCGCCAGCACCACGACCAGGGCACCGCCCAGCGCCATCGCCGCGAGCAGCGGCTCGGCGAAGACGAACAGGCCGGCCATCGCGGCCGCCACGGCGAGCCCGGAGACCAGCACCGCCCGCCCGGCGCTGGCCAAGGTACGGCCGAGCAGCTCCGCCGGACCGGCGTCCGGGTCGGCGTCCCGCTCCTCCCGGAACCGGAACAGCAGCAGCAGCGCGTAGTCGACGGTGAGACCGATGCCGAGCAGCGTGACCACGTTGACGGTGAACTCGCCGACCTCGGTCACCGAGGCCAGGCCGAGCAGTCCGAGCAGCGTCACCGCGACCGCACCGAGCGCGGCCAGCAGCGGAATCGCGCCGGCCAGCAGCCCGCCGACGATCACCACGAGCGCCACCAGGAGCACCACCAGCGCGATCGACTCGCCCACCGCCGCGTCCCGAATCGCCTGGTCGGCGAACGCCCGCTCGGCCAGCTTCTCGCCGCCGACCAGCACCTGCGGCGCGTCGATACGGCGCAGCAGCTCGGTGACCCGGTCCTCGACCCGTTCCCGCTCGGCGTCCGGTTGGCCGTCGACCAGCTCGACCCGGACCAGGGTGCTGCGGTTGTCGGCGCCGATCTGGCCGCCCGGAGCGCTGTAGAGATCGTCCACACCGGCCACACCCGGCAGGGCACGCAACTCGGCGGAGATCTTGGTGACGCTCTCCACCAGCGGCGGGTCGTACGGGTCCCGGTCCCGGACCACCGCCACCATGATCGGCCCCTCGGGCAGGAGCTGGTCGATCCGGGCCTGTGCGACCTGCGACTCGGCGTCCGACCGCAGGTTGTCCGTAGTCGACAGCCGGTCGAAGACCTGTCCGCCGAGGGTCGCACCGGCGAGCACGAGTACGACCCACGCGCCCAGCACCGGCCAGCGCCAGCGCCACATCGAACGCCCGAGTGCAGCGAACATGACCGAGACCTCCCCGGCGACCCGTACGGCCGCTTTGCGCGTTTGTCCCGTCGATGCAAGCACCCGGTTCACGCTCGCGCCAGCCCGCAACCGGTCAGTCCGAACGTCCGATTCGCGCATTCGGACCCGTCACCCGGTCCAGAGTCCGAAACAGATCGCCGCGCACCCCACACCCAGAACCCCGCTAACACCATCAAAGCGCCAGCCCCGCCCCTCCCCCTTCCCTCCCCTCCCTCCCCCCCCCGGACGCCCCGACGATCTTGCACTTGTGGTCGTGCACGAATCAGGCCTAGTACCTCAATTCAGGCGCCACAACTGCAAGATCGTCGAGGGGTACGGGTGGGGGTGGGCGTGGGGGGTGGGGTGGGGTGGGGGGGTGGGGTTAGAGGCCTAGGTCGCGGGCGATGATCATGCGCTGGACCTCGGACGTGCCCTCGCCGATTTCGAGGATCTTCGAGTCACGCCAGAAGCGGGCCACCGGGAACTCGTTCATGAAGCCGTAGCCGCCGTGGATCTGGGTCGCCTCGCGGGCGTTGTCCACCGCGCTCTCGCTCGCGTACAGCTTGGCGATCGCGGCCTGGCGCTTGAAGTCCTCGCCGGCCAGCATCCGCGCGGCGGCGTCGTAGTACGCCAACCGGGCCATGTGGGCGCGCAACTCCATGTCGGCGATCTTGAACTGGATCGCCTGGTTCTTCGCGATCGGCTGGCCGAACGCGTGCCGCTCCTTGGCGTACCGGATGGATTCGTCGACGCAGCCCTGCGCGAGCCCGACGGCGAGCGCGGCGATGGCGATCCGGCCCTCGTCGAGGATCTGGAGGAACTGGGCGAAGCCTCGGCCACGGGTGCCGAGCAGGTTCGCCGCCGGCACCCGGCAGTCGTCGAAGGTCAGCTCGTGGGTGTCGGAGGCACACCAGCCGACCTTCGAGTAACCCGGCGCTACGGTGAAGCCGGGCGTACCCGACGGGACGATGATGGTGGACAGTTCCTTCGAGCCGTCCTCCTTGATGCCGGTCACCGCGGTGACCGTGACCAGCGCGGTGATGTCGGTCCCCGAGTTGGTGATGAACGCCTTCGAACCGTTGATCACCCACTCGTCGCCGTCCAGCACCGCGCGGGTGGTGGTGCCACCGGCGTCGGACCCGGTTCCCGGCTCGGTCAGCCCGAACCCGGCCAGCGCCTCACCGCTGAGCAGCTTCGGCAGCCACTGGGCCTTCTGCTCCTCGGTGCCGAAGCGGAAGATCGGCATCGCGCCGAGCGAGATCGCCGCCTCCAGGGTGATCGCCACACTGGAGTCGACCCGGGCAAGTTCCTCCAGGGTCAGGCAGAGCGCGAAGTAGTCGCCGCCCATGCCGCCGTGCTCCTCCGGGAAGGGGAGCCCGAACAGGCCCATCTTGCCCATCTCCCGGATGACCTCGTACGGGAAGGTGTGCTTTTCGTAGTGTTCGCCGATGACCGGTGCGACCACTTCCCGGGCGAACTCCCGTACGGTCTGCCGGAGCGCCTCCTGCTCCTCGGTGAGCCGGAAGTCCATGGGTTCCTCCTCGTAGGCGGTACAACGCGGAACGGGGGTGCCGATCGGCCCGCTTGTGGCGGTCTACCGGCCGAAACGAAACCGGTCAGACCGGGGTGACGCCGTGCCGCCGCCGGGAGAACTGGCGGTCCTTGCCCTTGGCCGCGGCGTACCGCCGGACCAGTTCGGTGCGCAGCTCGTGCGGCTCGACGATCGCGTCGATGACAAGCTCGCTGGCCAGCCGCACGATGTCGATGTCGCGCTCGTACTCGGCCCGCTTCGCCGCGACGAACGCGGTCCGCTCGTCCGGGTCCTCGATCGCGGCGATCTTGTTGGCGTAGACCGCGTTCACCGCCGCCTCGGCCCCCATCACCGCGATCTTCGCCGTGGGCAGGGCGATCGTCGCGTCCGGCTCGAAGCCCGGCCCGGCCATCGCGTAGAGACCCGCGCCGTACGCCTTGCGCACCACCACACAGATCTTCGGTACGGTCGCCTCCGAGATCGCCGTGATCATCTTCGCGCCGTGCCGGATGATGCCCTGCTTCTCCACCGCCGTACCGACCATGAATCCGGGCACGTCGGAGAGGAAGAGCAGCGGTACGTTGAACGCGTCGCAGAGCTGGACGAACCGGGTCGCCTTGTCTGCCGAGTCGACGAAGAGCACGCCGCCCTTGAACATCGAGTTGTTGGCGACGACGCCCACCACCTCGCCGTTCAACCGGCCGAACCCGATCGTCAGCTCCTTGGCCCAGAGCGCCTGGATCTCCAGGAACGAGTCGGCATCGAGCAGACCCTTGACGTACCGCCGCATGTCGAACGCCTGCCGCTCGCTCGCCGGCACCAGCGCGGCCAGGTCCACCGACGCGGGCGGCTCGGCCGCCTCGGCGGCCGGCGGCTCCTGCGTCCAGTTCGCCGGCAGGTACGACAGGTAGTCGCGCACCACCTTCAGTGCGTCCGCCTCGGTCTTGCAGAGGAAGTGCCCCACGCCCGACTCGGCGCAGTGCACCCGCGCCCCGCCCATCGCCTCCAGCGTGGTCTTCTCGCCGGTCACCATCTCGACCATGCGATCCGAACCGAGGTACATGCTCGCGTTGCCCTCGACCATGGCAACCACGTCACAGAACGCCGGGATGTACGCGCCACCGGCCGCACTCGGCCCGAACAGCGCGCAGACCTGCGGAATCGAGCCTGAGGCGCGTACCTGGTTCCAGAAGATCTTGCCGGCGCCGCGCCGCCCAGGGAACAGGTCCACCTGGTCGGTGATCCGGGCCCCGGCCGAGTCGACCAGGTAGACCATCGGCATTCCGGCCGCGTACGCCCGCTCGATGATCCTGATGATCTTCTCGACCGTACGGGCGCCCCAGCTACCCGCCTTGACCGTGGAGTCGTTCGCCATCAGGCAGACCTGCCGGCCGTCGATGGTCGCCTGTCCGGTGATCACCCCGTCGGCCGGCAACCCGTCGGCGAGCGCGTTCGCGTAGATCCCGTCCTCGACGAAGGAGCCCTCGTCCACCAGGAGCGCGACCCGCTCCCGGGCGAAGAGCTTGCCCTTGGCCGCGTTCGCCGCGTGGTACTTCTCCGCGCCGCCGCCCCGGACCCGCTTACGGAGCTGTTCCAGCGCCTCACCGTCGAGCGTCACGCCGACTCCTCACCGCACCCCGACCCAACCGACCAGGTGTCCCGACAGGCGTCGGGACACCCAAGTCTACTTAACGGTCGTTAGGCTAGCGCATCAAGCCGAGCAACACAGGTCACCGTCCGCCAGATCAGACCAATCTGGTACGCGGACCCGCCCGCAACACCCCCGACGGCAACTGCCGCCCGACCAACTTCTCCGCCAACTCCGCCACCTCGATCAACCGGTCCAGGTCGATCCCGGTCTCGATCCCCATGTCGTGCAACATGTGCACCACCTCCTCGGTGGCCACGTTCCCGCTCGCCCCCGGCGCGTACGGACACCCGCCGAGGCCGCCGATGCTGGCGTCGAACTCGGTGATGCCCAACTCCAACGCCGTCAGGATGTTCGCCAGGCCCGTACCCCGGGTGTTATGGAAGTGCAGCAACATCGGCACGTCCGGCTGGGCAGAGCGAACCGCCGTCACCAACTCCCGCACCCGACGCGGCGTACCCATCCCCGTCGTGTCACCGAAAGCAACTCGGTCGGCACCATCCGCAACTACCCGGTCGACGATCCCCGCCACCCGCTCCGGAGCGATGTCCCCCTCGTACGGGCACCCGAAGCTGGTCGCCACGATCACCTCGACCGAGGCACCGGCCCCGTGCAGCAGCTCGATCAGCTCCGCGATGTCGTCCAACGACTCAGCCGTCGACCGGTTCACGTTGCGCCGGTTGTGCGTGTCGCTGGCCGAGACCACCACCTCGATCTCGGTGAACCCGGCCGCCAACGCCCGCTGCGCCCCGCGCGAGTTCGGCACCAGCGCCGAGTAGCGCACCTCCGGTGCCCGTACCGCCGTCCGCCAGACCTCGTCCGCGTCGGCCATCGCCGGGATCGCCCGCGGATGCACGAACGACACCGCCTCGATCCGCCCGACGCCCGTCGCCGAGAGCGCGTCGAGCAGCCGCACCTTCGCATCCGTCGGGATCGGATCCTCGTTCTGCAACCCGTCGCGCGGTCCCACCTCGCGGATCGACACCGCACCTGGCAGTTGACTCATCGGCCACCTCACTGTGACGCCACTGGACCCACCCATTGTCACTCGCCCACCCCCACCCGCCCACAGCCCGCCGCCGCCCAAGCCCAACGCGCCGATCTTGCACTTGTGGCCGTTCACATTCCCTGACGAATGCCCTAAGTCGGGCGCCACAAGTGCAAGATCGGCGAAGGAGTCGGTGAGGGCGGGTGGGGCGGCATCCTGTTCTTTTCAGGACCGGTTGCCGCCGGCACGGGATCAGACCAGGTACACCTCGGCGGTGGTCCCGTCGGGTCGGGTCACCACCAGGTGCCCGTCCGGGGCGAGCCTGAGCACCACCTCCACCAACAAAGCCACCCTGGAGCGATACAACCGCCCACCCAATCCCGAGGCGTAACCACGATCTCCTGCACCCGCCACGGTGATCGGCTCAGGGTGGGGCCCACCGTGCCCACGGCGGGGATCAAGCGTGACGGCCCAGAGTGGGCACGGTGGGCCCCACCCCACCCTCAGCGCATCCGAGCAACAATCCCCGTGTCGTACTCACCCGAGATGAACTCCTCGTTCTCCAGCAGCTCGGCGAAGAACGGCAGATTGCACTTCGGCCCGACAACCTCGAACCCAGCAACAGCACCCCGAGCCCGCTCGATGGCCTCAGCCCGGTCAGCCCCGTACACGATGAGCTTCGCCATCAGCGAGTCGTAGAACGGCGTCACCGTCGTACCCGTCTCGTAACCCGAGTCGACCCGTACACCCTCGCCCGTCGGCTCCACCCAGGACTTGACCACGCCCGGCCCCGGCAGGAACCGCTTCGGGTCCTCGGCGTTGATCCGCAGCTCGATCGCGTGTCCGCGCGCCACCAGCGCGTCCGGGTCGAAGTTCGGCGCCAGGCCGGACGCCACCCGCAGCTGCTCCTCGACCAGGTCCACCCCGTAGACCAGCTCGGTCACCGGGTGCTCGACCTGGAGCCGGGTGTTCATCTCCAGGAAGAAGAACTCACCGGTCGTCGGGTCCAGCAGACATTCGACCGTACCGGCGTTGCGGTAACCGACCGCCTCACCGGCGCGTACCGCCGCAGCCAGGAAACGTTCCCGCAGCTCGGACGAGACGGCAGGCGACGGCGACTCCTCGACCAGCTTCTGGTTGCGCCGCTGGACCGAGCACTCCCGCTCGCCCAGGGCCACCACCCGGCCGTCGGCCAGGCCGAGAATCTGCACCTCTACATGGCGTACCCGGGGGAAGTAACGCTCGATCAGCACCGAGCCGTCGCCGAACATCCGCTGCGCGAACGCGCGGACCTTGTCGTACTCGGTGTGCAGTGACCCGGCGTCGGTCGCGACGGCCATGCCCATCCCGCCGCCGCCGGCCGCTGCCTTGACCATCACCGGGAAGCCGATCGACTCCGCCGCCGCGAGCGCGGCGTCGACGTCCGCGGCCGGGTCCGTGGTGCCGGGCGCCACCGGAACCCCGGCAGCGGCCATCAGGTTCCGCGCATTGATCTTGTCGCCCATCGCGGTGATCGCGTCCGGGCCCGGTCCGACCCAGATCAGGCCATTGGCCTCGACCGTACGGGCGAAGTCGGCGTTCTCCGACAGGAAGCCGTAGCCGGGGTGGATGGCCACCGCACCGGTCGACTTGGCGGCGGCGAGGATCGCCTCGGAATTGCGGTAGCTCTGCGCCGGGTTCGCCGGTCCCACACACACCGCCTCGTCGGCCTCGCGCACGAATGGCAGGTCGGCGTCCGCCTCCGAATAGACCGCGATGGTCCGTACGCCGAGCCGCCGAGCAGTGCGGATGATCCTGCGGGCGATCTCACCGCGGTTCGCGACCAGCAGCGACTCGATCATGTCTTCTCCTCGGGGTCTCCGGGTCTCCTGACAGTGCTAGGACACCATGGGCACCCCTCCGGTCACGAATCCGGGGTTGCTCCGGAGACCTGGCGAGGGTCAGGAGATCGGGCCGAGCAGGGCGGCGAGGGTGGCCGCCCGCAGCAGCGCGGCCCGGCGACGACGGTCGACCTCACCGCCGAGGAACGGGGTGGAGTTCATCAGGCCGAAGGCGGCGTGCGCCAGCACCCGGGCCTCGCCGGCCGCGAGTCCGGGGTGCAGCACGGTGAGCACCGACACCCATTCCTCGACGTAGAGCCGTTGCAGCCGGCGGATCTGGCGACGCGGCTCGTCCGGCAACCGGTCGAGTTCGTGCAGGTGCAGCGCGATGACCGCCGGGTTGGCGAGCGCGAACTCGACGTGGAAGTCGATCAACGACTCCAGGATCGCCTGCGGCCGACCGGGATGTTCCGCCACCCGCTGTCGGCCGCCGTCGAGCAGACCCTGGCTGACCGGGATCAGGGCAGCGGCGAGCATCGCCTCCTTGCCCGCGAAGTGGTGGTAGAGGGCGGGCCCGGTGACGCCCGCGGCTGCCCCGATGTCATCCATGGACACGCCGTGGTAGCCGCGGGCCGCGAACAACCCGACCGCGATCTCCAAGATTTCGTCACGGCGCGACCGGCGCCGCGGAGTTGCCGGGGTACCGCCCGGCGTCGCCCCTGTCACCTGCTGTTCCAGCGTCACCAGGTCAGCCTAGTCCCGGTCCGCTCAGCCATCGGTGTCCAGATCGTGCTCCCGGCGCAACGCCTCCGCCTCTTCGCCACGCCCCGACTGCCCGAGCGCCTCGGCGAGCAACCACGCCGCGCGGCGTACGGCGGGTGAGCCGGTGGGCAGGGCGCCGAGCACCGTACGCAGGATCGGCTCTGCCTCGACCGCCCGATCCAGCCGCAGCAGCACCTCCCCGGTCAGCAACTCGACCTGCAAAGCCTCGCCGAATGCCTCAATCGCCCGCAATCGTCCCGGTACGCCCTCCACCCGGCGTAACGCCTCCTCCGGGCGTTCCGCCGCGATCAGCGCCCGAGCGGCACTGTCGGAGAGCATCGACGACTCCCAGATCACCGCCGGCTCGTCGGCCGCCTCCGCCGGCAGTGCGGCCAGTACGGCTTCGGCGCGCTCGACCGCGACCAGCGCCGCGTCCGCCTCACCGGCCCAGTGCCAGGCGTCGGCCTCCCGCCGTCGGGCCCTCGACCCGTCGAGCGACATCCCGGCCAGCCCGTACGCGGTCGCGGCCGAGGCGAACCGCTGTGCCGCCAGCGCGTCCCGGTCCTGGGCATAAAGCAGGTCGCCCGCCTCCTCCAGCACCTGCGCCCGGCCGCCGAGATTGTCCGGCCCGTCCAGGTTCTCGGCGAGCTGGTCCAGCAGGGACAGCGCGAGCTGGTCCTCGTCCAGTTCCCGGTAGACCCCGGCGAGCAGGTGCCGGCACCGGTCCGCGTCGCCCTGGTGGCCGAGCCGGTCCAGTTCGCGTACCGCCTCCTCGCCCACCTCCGCCGCGTCGAGCGCCCGCCCGGCCCGCCGGTACGCGTTCGCCAGCTCGAACCGGAGGAAAGCGGACCCGTCGACGATGCCCTGTTCGGCGCAGATCGCCACCGCCTCGACAAGATCCTCGACGGCATCCGCCGGACGGTCCAGCGCCAGCGACGCCCGGCCCCGACCGATCCGTACGTGTAGGGCCGCCTCGCCGGTCGCGAACGGCAACGCCTCGTCCAGCGCGTCGCGTACGTCGGTCGGGTTGTCGAGGTTCTGGGCGTGGCAGATGCAGGCGGCGGCGAGCCGATCCGGCACCGCCAGCGTCCGGTAACTGTCGCGAGCCCGCGCCGCCGCGTCCCGGGCATCCTCGCGCCGGCCCGCCGCCTGAAGGCAAATGGCCCGACGCAACCCGATCCGGGCGACCAGGTACGGATCGTCGACGTCCGCCGCCGCCTCGGCCGCGAGTTCCACTGCTTCGAGCGCCTCGGGCCAGCGTTGCAGACCGGCCAGGGCCAGCGCGGCCCGGTCCTGGGCACCCGCCACCTCGGCCCGGTCCCCGTGCTCGGTCAGGTAGGCCAGCCCCGCCTCGACCAGCGGCAGTCCCTCGGCCTCGTCGCGCTCGTGACAGAGCAGTACGCCGAGCCGGCCGGCCACCGCCCATTCCCGGCGGTGGTCCGCCAATTGCCGGTACAGCTCGGTCGCCCGGCGGAGCAGTTCGATCGCCGCCAGCCGGTCGTCGGCCACCACCAGTTCCGCCGCCCGGAGTTCCACCCACCGCGCCTCGTCCGCCGGGGTGAGCACCCGCCCCGCGTCGCTGCCGCCGCCGTCCCCGTCCCCGGCCCCGTCGCTGCCGCCGCCGTCCCCGCCGCCGTTGCCGTTGCCGTTGCCGAAACGTTCGTCGAGTACCCGCAGCAGCACCCGCAGGTGCTCGTAGCGCTCGGTTTTCCAGTGCTGGTCGGCGAGTTCGAGCAGCTCGGACGCGGTCGCCTCGGCCGGGATGTCGGCCGGTGAGGGCACCGGCGGCACGGTCGCTCCCGCCGGCATCTCGCCCATGGTCGGTACGACGGACGCGGCGACCGAAGCCGGGGCGGTACGCCGACGGGCGGTCGGCGACAGCGGCAGGTGTTCCCCGATCGGCTCCGCCGCCAGGCGTCGCCCGATCCAGCTCGACTGGCTCGACGTGCCGTTGCGGCTGTCGAACCGGGCCGCGAGGTCGACGGCGAGTTGTCGCAGGTCTTCGGCGAGTGCACCGACCGGCAGTTCGGCGGCAGGCCGCTCGCCGTACGCCTGCCGGTGCACGGTCAGCTCCCCGTGCCCGGTCTCGTCGAGCCGGCGCAGCAACAGGGCGGCCGCGGCGGCGAACGACATCGCATCAGCCGGTGACGGGGCCCGGTCCAACCAGTCCAGGTGCCGCTCCACGATCTCCAGGCCACGGGACTCGTTGCCGGTGACCGCGCAGAACTCGACGTGCTCACCGATGCTGCCGAGGTCGGCCAGGTTGCCCCGCAACCGCCGGTACGCCCGCCGGTGCGCGTCCCGAGCCCGCTCCCGCCGCCCCGACCGCAAGTACGGCACCAGCAGGCTGGTCAGGATCCCCTGCGGCTGCTCATTGCAGGTCAACTGCCCGGCGAGCACCGGCTCGGCCACCGCCACCGCCGCTTCGACCTGCCCGGTCCCGGCGAGGTGCCGGACCTGCCCGGACGGGTCACACCCGGCGCAGTCGGAAAGCTCGTCGCGCGGCGCGGTGACCCACTTGCGGTACCACTCCTCGGTTTCCTCGTCGGCGCCCCGGTGCCGGGCCACCAGGTGCCGGTACTTGTAGACCGCCTGGAGGCTGTGGCCGCCCTCGCGGTAGCGGCGTTCCATGTCGTCGAGGACCGCGTACGTGCGTTCCAGCGGCACCTCGGGAAAGTCGAGCAGCGCGTTGACCATGTGCTTGAAGTGCCAGAGCAGCGTGTGTACGTGCTGCTGGTGGTACGGCTGCGGATTGCGGTCGTAGTCCGCCAGGCACCAGGAGAAGGTGACGAACGACTTCGCCGGCTCGCCGCCGTACGTGTAGGCGCTGGTGCCGAGCATCCGGGCGGCGAACGCCAACTCCTGGTCACCCTTGGCGTCGACCTGCCGGATCAACTGTTCCACCGCGGCGATCTGCCCGGCGCCGAACGGCATGTCGGCCGCCTGCTCGTACACCGACCACAGCTCGTCGTTACCGCTGGCCACCGCGGATCACTCCTGTCCCGGAACGGCCCGGCCGAGCAGGCCGAGGAAAGAGTTGTTGAGCAGGGCTGCGTCGGCCGGGCGGATCGGGTGGTAACCGAGCAGCAGCGCCTGCCCGTACAGCGCCTCGACGGCGAGGCCGACCAGCTCCGGGTCACCGAGGGTGGTGATCCGCCGGACCAGCGGATTGCGATGGTTGAGCACGAGCTGTGGCCGCTCCGGCGGGCCGGAGGAGGCGATGGCGTCGAGCACACCGGCCCAGAGTTCGTCGGCGCGCTGCCGGGTCGACTCAAGCTGGTCGTGAAATGCCGCCGATCGGCTGACCAGGTACAACGCCGGCAACGAAGCCGGGTCGTACGCGCGCAGCGCCACCTCGCAACCGAGCCGGTCCATGGCCCGCTGGGCGGTGAGCAGGAACGGCCGCAGCGCCAGCTCCACCGACGGGTCGAGGGTGTCGAACCGGGTGGTCAGGTCGGTCGGCTCCAGCCGTTCGATCAGCACCGACCGGTCCAGCCCCGGCAACCGCTCGATGATCTCGGTGTCGTACGTGTAACCGCCGTTGACCACGGCCAGGTCCTGGGCCGCCGCGACGGCGGCGAGCTGCCGGAACTCGTCGGTGGTGGCGGCGTAGCGGACGACACCGTGCCGGGCCCGGAACTCGGACAGCGTCATCCGGCCGGTGTTTGTCTCCATCGGCCACCACTGCTCGACCAGCCGGAGCATTTCGTCGTCGTGCAGCGCGAGCGCCTTCACGCCGAGGTGGTGCACCTGGAGGAACTCGCCGAGCCGGCGCGGGTCGCCGCTGGCGAGCTGCACCAACCAGCCGCGCAACTGGTCGCCGAGCGCTTCCCGGGTGCTGTCGAGCAGCCCGTCCTCGTAGAGCGCCTCCCGGCTCGCGGTCGGCCGCAGCTCACCGGCGTCGACCACGCAGCGGGCGAAGAACGCCCACTCGGGAAGCAGGCCCTCGGCACCCTCGGTGAGCAGCATCCGCTTCAGGTAGACCCGGTGTCCGACCCGCGCGGCAGGGTTCGCTGGTTGCGGCAGCACGAACGCCGCCCCGGTCAGGCCCGCCTCGGGCACCGACAGCGGGATGACGTCGAACGGGGTGAAGCCGAGCGTTTCGCGGGCGTACCGGATCAGTCCTTCGCGGCGGGCGGCCGGTGACGTGCCGGCGGCGGGTGACCACGGCGGCGGCCCGGCGGTTGTCTCGACCTCGCCGACGCGCACGGTCACCGGCAGCAGCGAGCCGAAGAGTCGGGCCAGTTCGGTGACCGTCGGCTGGGTGAACCACTGCTCGGCACCGGGACGCGGGACCAGGGTGACGGTGGTGCCGGGCTCGGCCCGACCGGCGTCCGGTGCGGCCAGCTCGACCTGGTAACGCCCGTCGGTGTGACCGGTCCAGAGCACCGTCGGCTGGTCGGCGTGCCGGGTCACGACCCGGATCTCGTCGGCGACGAGGAAGCAGGAGAGCAGGCCGATCCCGAACTGGCCCAGAAACTCGTGCCGGGCGAAGCCGAGTTCGTCCCGCTTGGAGCTGCGGCCGATGGTGGCGAGCAGTTCGTGGACCTGCGTCTCGGTGAGCCCGATGCCGGTGTCGTGGATCCGCAGGGTGCCGTCGCCGGTCAGCTCGGGCGGCTCGATCCAGGCCACCCCGGGCGCGCCCGGATCGTCGGCTCGACGGGCGGTGATCGCGTCCGCGGCGTTCTGCAACAACTCCCGCAGGTAGACCCTGGGGCTTGCGTACAAATGGTGACTGAGCAGGTCGACGATGCCGCGAAGGTCAACCTGGAAGGTGCGATCCACGCTTTGTTACTCCCCGGTTCAGGTGCAGGCGCCCACCGTACCGGTGACCGGTGACACTCGCTGGCCCTAGTCCGGGCCGGAGTTGACCCTCGACCTGGTCGAGGCCGCAGGGTCGCACGATGACCAGACTCACGGTAGGGCAGGAAGCCGGCGTACGACCGTTGCTGGGTGCCGCGTACGGGCGGCTCTGGGTGGCGGCGGTGACGTCGAGGTTCGGGGACGCGGTGCGTACGCCGGCACTTGCCCTGCTCGCGGTCTCGCTGACCCGCGATCCGCGCCTGGTCGCGGCGGTGGTCGCCGCCGGCCAGCTCCCACCGTTGCTGTTCGGCCTGCTCGCCGGGGTGTTTGCCGACCGTTGGGACCGGCGACGCACCATGGCGACGGTCGACGGGCTGCGCTGTGCGCTGGTCGCCGCACTGGCGGTGCTGGTGTGGTTCGGGCAGGTCGGCGTCGGTGTGCTGGCCGCCGCCGCGTTCCTGCTGGCCACCCTCGGCGCACTCTTCGACTCGGCGGCGTTCGCGGTGCTGCCGGCGCTGGTGCCCGCCGACCGGTTGCCGGCCGCGAACGGCAGGCTCGCCGCCGGTACGGCCGTAGCCGGCGGATTTGTCGGCGCCCCGGTCGCCGGCCTGCTCTTCGCGCTCGGCGCCGCGCTCCCGTTCGCGGTCGACGCCGCCTCGTTCGCCCTCGCCGCGCTGCTCGCGCTCACCCTGCCCGCCTCGCCATCATCGGTCCCTTTGCGACGATCGGTCTGGCGTGAGGCCGGGGACGGGCTGCGGTGGATCCAGCGTGATCCGACCCTGCTCCGGGTCACCGTGCTGACCGCCGTCACCAACCTGGCGATCAGCGGACTGATCGCGGTGATGGTGCTGTACGCGCTGGAGGTGCTGCGGGTGCCCGAGGCCGGCTACGGCCTGTTCATGGCATCGGCGGTGATCGGCGGCCTGGCCGGCGGCCTCGGTGCGGGTCGGTTGGCGGGTCGGCTCGGCACGTTGACCGGGCTGCGCTGGGTGCTGGTGGCGCAGACACTGGCGCTGGTGGCGCTCGCCTTCTCCCGGCACCCGGTGCCGGGTGGGATCGCGTTGGCGGTCTTCTCCGCCGGATCGGCGAGCTGGAACGCACTCTGGTCCGCGTACGGTCAGCGGCACGTACCGGCTGAGCTGTTGGGTCGGGTCGGGAGCGCCCAGCGCTTCGCCGGGCTGCTCGCCGCCCCGATCGGCGCGATCGTCGCCGGCTTCACCGCGAACGCGTACGGCCTGCTCCCGGTCGCGTACGCCGCAGCCGCCGTCTTCGCCGTCGCCACCCTGACCGCCCAGCGTCTACTCGGCGCGTCCACGCCTCGTCACGAAGAGTTTGGCTCGCCATAGCCGGCCGAACTCTTCCGGATCACGGGGAGTTCCGGGAGAGGCGCGGGCGCCGGCCCGGACCGGGGTGGTCGGGGCCGGCGCCTTTGCTTTCCGGAGACGGTTGCCGCCGACTCCGGTGTCACACGAGGTATACGTCCGCGATCGTCCCGTCGGGTCGGGTGATCGTGAGGTGCCCATTCGGGGCCAGGTCGTGGAGTACGTCGGCCAGCCGAGTCGCCCGGTTCAGCGCGTCCGTACGGGTCACGCCCCAGCCGGTCGCGAGTCGGGTCAGGGCAGCGTCGGCGGGTCGGGTCAGGTTCACCGTCACCTTCACGTACCGGTCCGTCACCGGGTCCACGACACGAACCTCTCGTACAGCTCTCGTGGGGTCACGTCCCGGATGTCCCGGGCGGCGTGGACCAATTGCGTACCCAGGTAACAGGCCAGCGACACCCGGTCGTGGCCGTACTCACGGGTCAACCGGGCGCGGGCCGGCTCGCACGGCCACGCCTTGCCACAGGTGCCGCACTCCCACCGCTTCCCGCACGGCCGGTGCTGGTCCGTCACCACCGGAAGGACCGGTTGCGAACTCACCCGGTCACCGCCTGCTGCTCACTGCCCGCAGCTCCGGATCCGCCAGCAGGTGGCGAGCTCGCGGCGTTGTGCACCATCCTGACCAGCGGCCACGGCACCGGATCATCGGTCGGCTTCCGGTCGGAGGCCGGCTGGGACTCCGCCGGCCGTGGGTCGTCCGCCATCACGCACCTCCATCGGCTGACCGGGGGTGCGGCGACCGTCCCGGGGCACCGCACCCCCGGGCGTCGAGCCGGCCACGGGGGCAGCCGGCTCGACGCGATCGGGAGGCGCGCCAACGGGCCAGATCAAAGTCCGCCGTACGGTGAATGTGCCGCACATGCCCGTCGCCGCGCCGTGATCAGGAGATTACGGAGAGCTGAACGGGATGTTATTACCAGTGGTTATGCGTCGACGTCCACGCCCACCCGACGGGCCAGCACTCGCAAATCGTCGGAGACCGAACGGCGTTGGGCCCGGCGGACTATGGCCACCACCGCGTCGTGCGCAAGAGGGTTCAGCCCGAACGTTGTCGGCGCCGCCCGCTCCGCGCGGATGAACGCGGTCAGCGCCTCTCGGTCGCTCCGCCCCGACTGCGCCAACGCCCGACCGAGGTCCAACCAGTACGACTGGTGCCGAACCGCCGCCCGGAGCGGATCAGGACGTACGGCCTGCGACAGCTCGACCACCCGGCCGTACTCGCCAAGCTCGGCCGCGATCGACATCTCCCATAACCTGACGTTCGTCGGTCCGAAGCCGCCCTGGTTGAAGCCCGCCCCGTCTTCCGGGTCGCCAAGGGTGTCGGCTTCTCGCGCTGCATCCTCAAGGTGTGCCCGCGCGTCGTCGGCCCTTCCGTCCACTGCGGAACTGAACGCCGCCGACAGGTGCAGCATGCCGAGCATCTGCCGTACGTCCGGCGCTGCCGCAGCGCCCTGGAGGTCCGTGAGCGCCCGACCGGCTACTCGACTGGCCACTCCGGCCGCCTCGATCGGCAGCGACTGGGTGGTGGCGAACCGGGCCGCGCCAACCCATGCGGCCTGCCCGGATTGCTCGGCGGCGGACAGGGCCACCTTCGCGGCGCTCCGCGCGAGGTGCCGGTAGCCGAGGTGCCGCAAACAGGCTGACGCGTGATATCCAACCTGGGCGAGGGCCCGCCCTCCGTCGTCGTGCCCGGCAGCGGCCAGGAGCAGTGTTGGTAGCGTCCGCGCCAACTCTGGATAGTTCGCCTGGTCGCGAAGCTCGACGCTCCGCTTGATCCCGACGGAAAGCTGTTCGGCGGTCCAGGTCGCGGTGCGCCGCTCACCCTCCTCGATCTCGATCAGAGCGGCCCAGATCAAGGGGACCGTGTCGACTGCGCCTGCCTTCGCCGGATCCGTCGGGTCACCAGGCTGGTCCAGCAGGTCAGCGACGGTCACCTGCAAAGCCGCGGCGATGCCGATGAGGGTGGACCGCCGTTCGACGGTCTTACGGCCGGCTTCGACCTGGGAGATGTAGGACTGTGAGACTCCGGCAAGGCCGGCGAGAACGTTTTGGGTCATTCCGCCGCGTCGGAGGCGCCAGTATTTGATCCGCGCGCCGATGGTGTCTGTCGACATGATGCTCTGCCTCCCCAGGTAGTGGTCTGGGCGGCGGCGCACCGTCCCACTACAACCCGACAGGCCGCCACTCCGGAAGGTACACGTCGTGCACGATCCACGGATCCCGAGCGAAGCGCGGACAAGCCACGTCCTTCCGATCCCCCCGAACAGGAAGCCGGGAGAGACAAGTGCGCGTCTCTCTTGATCCACGCGCTCTGAGCTGTTGTGGAAGGCACTCGGAGAACAGCTCAGAGCGCATGGATCAAGCCATCCCGGCCGCGTAGTCCCCCGCCGCGTAGGGGCCACGCGATGCGGCATCGGTGGTGAATGATCCGGAGCGTGCAAACAACTTCGCGTTCCGCTGTCGGCACGAGCAGGCCGGTACGTCGCCGGCTGCGCTCGCTCGCCGCCGGTGAACTGGTCAACATTCCGCTGCACGCCGCCGTCTGGATCGGCATCATCGGCGCACCGGTGACCCTTGCCAACGTCGCGGGGTACCTGCTCTTCTCACTGTTGCTGATCGAGGGCGCCGGTTACTGGCTGGCGAAGCTGCACCAGGCGAACACCCGCCAGCGTGTACTGCCGGGTTTCCGGATCTTCCGCCTGCTCCGGCTCGCCAACCTGCCGCTACTGGCCATCGGAGTCGGGTTCGCCGCGTACGGGGCGGTCGACTCGCCAGGGCTCGGCTCGTGGCCGGGCCTGGGGTACGGGCTGTTCGCGATCATCGAGCACGTCAACTACTTCCATCTCCAGCTCAGCTACGACCGGTTGACCGACCTGCGTCGACTGCGCGCGTTCGGCCTGCGCCGCTCCCACCTCTCCCGGGACCTGGACCAGCCAACGAAACGCTGACCCGCACGAGACCCAGCCGACAAAAAGGTGACTCGAACGGGTCGGAACCTGGCTCGGCGGTCACGCCTCTACCAGGCATGACTACAAGGCGTACGGTGCTGCGGCTGGCCGGCGGGATCGCGGCCGGTGCGGCGGGCGGTGCAATGGTCGTGGCCAGCGGCGGATGTCGGGGCAGCGCGGAGGAGGGGCCGGCACGGGGCGGCTCGACACCGACGGAATCCCTGGTCGTCGAGTTGGCGACGGGGGAACTGGCGGTGCTGGACGCGGCCACCGGGCAGACCGTGGTGAGCCGGTCCGAGGGCGTGGTCAGCGGTGACGGGACCCGGCTGGTCCGCACCGAGCTGGCCGGCGAGGGGACCAGGTTGACCAGTCATCGGCTCTCCGACGGGGCCTCGGTCAGCGGCGGCACCCTTCCCGATCGGCTTGCCGCGCGGGCCACCAACCCGGACGGTTCGCTGGTGGCGCTCGCGACGCCGGGCAAGCCAGGTGCCGGTCCGTACCGGCCGGGTGGGCGGGAGCGGACCACTATCGTGGTCGCCGGCACGGCCGGGGAGCGTAGCCGGGTGGAGCTGGCCGGCAACCTGGAGCCGGAGGCGTTCGACGCCACCGGGCAGGCGCTTTTTGTCCTCGACTACCTGCCACCGGCGGCACCGGACCGCTACCGCGTACGCATGGTCGATCTTGCCTCCGGCGAGCTGCAACCGCTGCTCACCCGGCTGAAGGCGGTGGTGCCGGCGGGTGCGGAGGAGGAGATGCGGGGCGAGGGACGGCAGGCGGTGTACGACAGCACCACCCGGCAACTGTTCACCCTCTACACCCACCAGCCCGAACACGAGCACACCCGGGATCTGATCGGCGGTGCACGCGAGGACGCCCCGCACGTACACGCGTTTGTCCACACGCTGAATTTGACCGAGCGGTGGGCGTACTGCGTTGATTTGCCGTCGCCGTTCGGGGAGCAGCCGGCGGCCGGGCATGCGATCGCCCTCGACCCGAATGGTGCCGGGGTCTACGTGGTGGACGCGACCAGCGGCACGGTGGCGCTGATCGACCCGTCCGCGTTGACGGTCGGCCGGACCCTGCGGTTCACCCCGCCGACCGGGCCGATCGTCTCGGCCGCCGCGACCACCGGTCCGGCCGGCACGTTGCTGGTCGGCGCCGGCCACGACCTGGTCATCGTCCCGCTGGCCGGTGCCGACCCCGTCCGGTGGCAGCTACCCACCCCGGTACGCGGCATCGCCACCAGCCCCGACCACAAACGCTGCTTCGTCGGCCAGGAAAACGCCATAACCTGCCTCGACCTGTCCACCGGCAAGGTCATCCGCCGAATCCCAACCCCCGACCTGCGATCGTTGCGCCACCTCACCCCGCACGCCTGACCCCTCTTGTAGAGAAAGAGTGGCTATTCCCGCACGGGAAGCCACTCTTTCTCTACAAGAGGGGTGATCTATGGGGGCGGTACGGCGTCAGGGGGTGGGGAGGCCGCCGGGTTGGTCGCCCTGGACCACGGGGGCGCGGACTAGGTTGCCCCATTCTGTCCAGGAGCCGTCGTAGTTGCGGACCTGCGGGTAGCCAAGCAGGTGGCGCAGCACGAACCAGGTGTGGCTGGACCGCTCACCGATCCGGCAGTACGCGATGATGTCGTCCGCGGTCGACAGCCCCAGCTCGTCGGCGTAGATCGCCCGGAGTTCGTCGGGGCGTTTGAAGGTGCCGTCCTCGTTCGCCGCCGACTTCCACGGCTTGTTCACCGCACCGGGGATGTGCCCACCGCGCATCGCCCCCTCCTGCGGGTAGTCGGGCATGTGCAGCAGCGCACCGCTGTACTCACCCGGCGAGCGGACGTCGACCAGCGGCCGGGCGCTGGCGATGTGCGCCGCCACCTGGTCGCGGTACGCGCGGATCTGGCTGTCGTCGCGCGTCGGCACCGGGTACTCGGCGCGTGGGCGCTCGACCTTGTCCCGGGTCAGCTCGCGACCCTCCTCCACCCATTTCTGCCGGCCGCCGTTGAGCAGCCGTACGTCTCCGTGGCCGAAGAGAGAGAAGACCCAGAGCGCGTACGCCGCCCACCAGTTGAAGTTGTCGCCGTAGAAGACGATCGTGTCGTCCCGGCCGATGCCCTTGGCCGCACAGAGTTCGGCAAACGCCTCGGCGCTGAGATAGTCCCGGGTGACCTGGTCGTTCAGTTCCAGGTGCCAGTCGACTTTGATCGCACCGGGGATGTGGCCGGTCTCGTAGAGCAGCACATCCTCGTCGGATTCGATCACCACCAGACCCTTCGCGCCCAGGTTCTCGGCCAGCCACTCGGTGGTGACGAGGCGCTGCGGGTCGGCGTATGCCTGTAGGGCAGGCGTGGGATCACTTGGTACGGACATGCAGCCCAACGTACGCCAGCCTGCCCCCGATCAGGCGGGGAACCGGATGCCTGCTGGGTCACTCTCCGCCACGGCTGGCACCTCAGTCGCCTCGGTTCCGCCCGGTCGGGTGCCGACCCGTCGGGCGGAACCCGTGCGACAGTTCCCTCAGAGCCCATCCATTCATCGCGCGACCGACGGCCCACGGCCGACGTTGATCACGCGATTCAACAGAAGGCTCAATTAGATGTCCGATATAGCCAATATTGCGGATCTCATTCGCTACGCGCTGCGGCACGACGAGTTCCAGCGTGCGGTTCTCAGCGGCACGACACCCGGGGCGACGCATCCCTGGCGCCGCGTCGTCGTACGGAAGGTAGCGCTGCGGGGCACGGTCCAGACCCAGGTCGAGTGGCACACGAGCGACAACTCGACCACCCGGAACTACGCCGGGATCGACACCGTGATCGACGAACTCGTCGAGGTCCCGTTCCGCAACGGCCACGTGGAGTTGCGTACGGCCACGATCGAGGGGCGGGTGAGCAAGCGCGGCAAGTTGTTGCTGACCCGGCGGAACGAGGCGAACAGCCAGGATCTCGCGCACGACCAGGTACGCCGCCGCGTCATCCCGGAGGACGCCCCGTTTCTCGGGGTGCTCGGTGTCAGCCGGGACGGTTCCGTGAAGCCGACCTCCCAGCGCAAGTACCGCCAGATCAACGAGTTCGTACGGGTGCTCGGCGCGACCCTGGCCGACGAGCAGGGTCGGGACCGGCCGCTGCGGGTACTGGATCTCGGGTGCGGGAACGCGTACCTGACCTTCGCCACCGTCCACCACCTCACCGAGATCGGGATTCTGTGTGTGGTCGTCGGCGTCGACCGGGATGCCGAGCTGGTGTCCCGGAACAACTCGCGGGCGCAACAGCTCGGCTGGCAGGACCGCCTCACGTTCGCCACCGCGCTGATCGACCGGTACGAACCGGCGGAGTCGCCGGACCTGGTCGTCGCTTTGCACGCGTGCGACACCGCGACCGACGACGTACTCGCGCTGGCGGTGGAGCACGACGTGGACTACCTGCTGGCTTCGCCGTGTTGCCAGCACGACCTGCAACGGCAGTTGCGTTCCCGGGCGATGCCCGAGGGCTTCCGCGACCTCGTCCGCGACGGGGTGCTCAAGGAACAGTTGGGTGACCTGCTCACCGACTCGCTACGCGCGTCGCTGTTGCGGCTGGCCGGTTACCGGGTGGACGTGTTCGCCTTCGTCCCGGTGGAGCACACCCCGCGCAACAACCTGATCCGGGCAGTCCGTACGCCAGGTCCCGCCGACCACGAGGCCGAGGCGTCGGTCCGGGCCGTGACCGGCATGTTCGGCGTACGGCCACGGCTCGCCGAACTGCTCCGGCACCGCCTGCCCGCGGACCTGCTCGAACACGGCGGAACCGGATCGGGAGGTGATGGCACCCCGGCGATCGGCTAGACGCCGGGCGGAACGGCGCCCGGACCCTGCTGTGTCAGGTGCTTCTGCGCAGCGGGTTCGGGCTCACCTTCTCCGGAGTCGCCGATCGTCGGCAGCGGCGTTTCAGCCCCGGATAAACAGCCTGTCCGGGTGGTGGCAACAGCATTAGTGTCTGAGCGCATGGAGCGTAGGACGCAGACCCTGGCGGACGTGGCGAGAGCGGCCGGGGTGTCCCGGTCGTCGGTGTCACGGGTCATCAACCGAGAGCCCGGGGTCGCACCGGAGGTACGGCAGCGAGTCGAAGAGGTGATCTCCACGCTCGGCTACCGCCCCAACCCGGTGGCCCGCGCCCTGGCCACCGGCAGTGCCGACGTCGTGGAACTCGTGGTCGTCGAGCGGGACCGGCGCTCGTTCGGCGCCAACCCGCACTACGGGCGGGTCGTGGCGGGGATCCTCGAAGGGCTGGCCGACACCGACGTGCAGTTGCGGATCAACGTCGTGGAAAAGGGGGCACCCGCCGCCGCGCTCGCCGTCGCGACACGTAGTCCGGGGCTGGGCTCGGTCCTGGTGAACGTGTCACCGGCGCTGGCCGAGGACCTGTCCCGTGACCGGGAACGGATGGTGTCGATGGGACGCTCGGCACCGGGCATCCCGTCCTTCACCGCCGAGAACGAGAACGGCGTACGCTCCGCGATCCGTCACCTGTACGCCCTCGGGCGGCGCCGGATCGCCGCCATCCACGGACCGATGAAGAACCCTTGCGCGGTCGGCCGGCGTGACGGCTACTTCGACGCGATCGCGCAACTGGGCCTGACTCCGATCACCGCCGACGGCGACTTCAGCCGTGAGACCGGTGCCGAGGCCACCCGCCGACTGCTGGCCACCCACCCGGACCTCGACGCGATCTTCTGCGCCTGCGACCAGACCGCCACCGGAGCGTTGCAGGTGCTGATGGAGTCGGGTCGACGGGTGCCGGACGACGTGGCCCTGGTCGGATTCGACGACAGCGTTCTCGCCGCAGCCGCCAGCCCGCCGCTGACCTCGGTGCACCAGCCGGTGGAACAGATCGCGGCGAGCGCCACCCGACTGTTGCTCCAGCGCCGGATGGACACCTGGCAACGGGACGCGTTCCCCACCGCGCTGGCGATCCGCAAGAGTTCGGCCGGCTGACCCGGCAGCCGGATGCACCACCCGGTGCGGGGTGTGGGTGGTGCCGAGGTCGACGGCGAGCCGCCGAATTTCAGTCGGTGAACGGGCTGAGCAGGGGCCGCTTCGCGGTGATGGTGTCACCGGAGGAGCGGCCGGTGAGGCGGCGCTTGATCCAGGGAGCCAGGTGCTGACCGGCCCATCGCAGGTCGGCGCCACGGGCGGCGAGCCAGGGCGTCGGCGCCGGCTGCGGCGGTACGACCAGCCACTGCTCGTCCGGCGGCAGGCCGAGCGCGCCCAGGACGTGCCCGGCCACCCGGCGGTGACCGGCGGCGGAGAGGTGTAACCGGTCCGCACTCCAGAACTCAGGGTGCTGGAACACGTCGTCGGCGAAGAGGTCGACCAGCGTGGCGCCGTACCGCTGGGCGGTCTCGCCGACGGCGCGGTTGAGTATCGCCACCCGGGGAGCCATCATCCGCTGGCCCGGCAGCCGGGACACGATGTCGGCGAACCGGAACACCAGCACGTCCGCGCCGGCCTCCCGGAAGTCCCTGATCACCTGGTCGAACCGGCTGGTCAGCGCCTCGGCGTCGAAGTTGCGGCGCAGTACGTCGTTGCCGCCGGCCGCGAAGCTGACCAGGTCGGGGCGCATGGCGAGAGCCGCGGGCACCTGCTCGGCCACCACGCTGGGGAACAGCCGACCCCGGATCGCGAGATTCGCGTACCCGAAATCAGGGCCGGCTTCGACGGCCAGGCGGGCGGCGACCAGGTCGGCCCACCCCCGGTAGGTGCCGTCCGGGTAGGCGTCGTCCATGCCCTCGGTGAAGCTGTCTCCCACCGCCACGTAGCTGCGCCAGCGCATCCGCATCCTCCTGAATTTGCGGCCTGCCACCAGGTCCTCTCGGAGTCTCGCACCCGACCGAGCGAGGTTACCGCCGGGTACGCCAAAAGTGGCGGCACCGACAAGACTGCTCGGCACCGCCACTTTCGTCGATCGACTACCGCGACCGCTACGGCCGGTACGTCACCAACTGGCCGTAGACGGATCCGGCCGGTACAGCGGTCGTGCCCGTCAGCTTCCCGGCCGCCGAGAACGTCCCCAGGGAGTACGCGGGAGCGTCCGCACCGATCCGGGCAAGGTCGATCTGCGCGACGACCGCACCGGACGGCAGGAACACGGCCCGTTCGATCCAGCCCGTGCCCTCCCGCTCGGCGTCCAGGCCCAGCGGTCGGTCCAGTTCGACACTGGTGCCGGTGCCGAGGTCCACCAGGAAGTTCCTGATGTTCCAGTTGCAGCCGCACTCGCCCGGTGTCGGCACGTGGGTGCCGACGACCGCCCGCTTGCCATCGGCCGACAGCCCGGCCACGTTGTGCACGACCAGGCCGGCCGGCACCTTCGGGGTGAGCGTCCGCTTCTTCGCGTTCCCCGTCGTGATCACGGTGATCTTTCCGTCGGTGGCACCGGCGAGGGTGCTGCCGTCATCGGATGCCACGACCTCGTCGCAGGAGCCCTGCTGCTGTTCCATCACCTTCCGGCCGCTGCCGTCGGTCCCGATCGTCTCGATCTTCCAGGTTTGCTGACCGGCACCGAAGACGATCCGGCTGGAACCGTCGGCCCACGAGGGCCGCTTGCAGGTGGGCGTGTCGAAGGTGGCCAGCGTGCGGGCGTTGCTGCCGTCGATGTTGCTCACCCGCAGCTTGATCGGCGTCGACTTGTTGTCGTACCAGGTGACGAGGCGTCCGTCCGGTGACACGACCTCGACGAAGTCGGCACTGTCCTTGGCGACGGTCTTGCCGACCTGCCACTTCCCGCCGGGTGCCTGGTGCCAGAGCTTGCCGCCGGTCTTGCCGTTCTCGCCGCCCACCTGCACGTGGTACCAGTAGCCGGCGCCCAGCCCGGTGGGCTGGACCGGCGTGTCGCCGGTGCGGCTCGGGTCCGCGGTGGCGTTCGGGTCGGCGGTCACGCCGGGGTTCGGGGTCGGCGGCGTGGTCGTCTCGACGACCGCCGGTGGCGTCGTCGTGGCCGGTGCCGGACCGACGTCGTTACGGGGGAAGAAGGCGAACACGGTGCCGGTCGCGGCACCGAGCATCACCAGGGCCGCGGCCGAGGAGGCCAGGGTCCGCTGGATGCCGATCCGGCGAGAGGTACGCAGGGTCCGGTCCCGCAGGTCCACCGGCGCGACCTCCTCCGCCAGGTCGGCCAGGTCGCTGCGAAGACGGTCCATGTTCATCGAACGCTCCCTTCCAGGAGGTACAGGTCGGCAAGTTCGGGGGCGACGGTGCGCAGTCGGGCCAGCGCCCGTGAGGTCTGGCTCTTGACCGTGCCGGCGGAGACGCCGAGCAGTTCGGCGGCTTCGGCCTCGGTACGGTCCTCGAAGAAGCGCAGCACCAGCACCGCACGCTGCTTCGCGGAGAGCTTCAGCAGTGCCGCCCGCAGCGAGAGCCGCAACGCGGTCTGGTGAGCGTGGTCGGTGGAGGCGTCCCGGCGCGGCTCGGGCATCTCACCGGTCATCGACTCGGTCACCCGGCGCCGCCGCCACCAAGAGACCTGCAGGTGGTACATGGTCTTGCGGGTGTACGCCTCGGCGTTGCCGGTCTGGTGCAGTCCCCGCCAGGAGCGGTGGGTACGTGCCAGCGCCGACTGGACGAGGTCCTCGGCCAGGTGCTGGTCGCCGGTCAGCAGGTACGCCGAGCGCAGCAGCGCCGGGGTACGGGTACGGACGAAGTTGTCGAACTCGCTAAGTGAGGGATCCACCCGAACCGATCCTTGGGGTAGTGGAACGTGGGCAAGTCATGCCACCCAAGACGCGACCCTGCGACGCGAGGTTGCTGGTCGTACCGAAATGCTTGGACGTCGGGTTTGCGACATGCCAGGCTGCCTGGATGCTGCTTCGGATGTCCACGCTGTTCCTTCGTACGCTCCGGGAGGATCCGGCGGACGCGGAGGTGCCGAGCCACCGGCTGCTGGTCCGGGCCGGCTACATCCGGCGGGCCGCGTCGGGCGGCTACACCTGGCTGCCGCTGGGCAAGCTGATGCTGGACCGGGTGGCGCAGGTGGTACGCGACGAGATGGCCGCGATCGGTGGCCAGGAGCTGCACTTTCCCGCCCTGCTGCCCCGCGAGGCGTACGAGACGAGCGGCCGTTGGGCCGAGTACGGCGACGACATCTTCACCCTCAAGGATCGGCGCGGTGCCGAGCATCTGCTCGCGCCGACGCACGAGGAGATGTTCGCGCTGCTGGTGAAGGACCTTTTCAGCTCGTACCGCGACTTTCCGGTGATCCTCTACCAGGTGCAGACGAAGTTCCGGGACGAGGCACGGCCCCGGGCCGGGTTGCTGCGCGGGCGGGAGTTCCTGATGAAGGACGCCTACTCGTTCGACCTGGACCAGGCCGGGTTGCAGGCGGCGTACGACCAGCACCGGATGGCGTACCAGCGGATCTTCGACCGGCTCGGGCTGGACTACACGATCGTCGCCGCGTCGTCGGGTGCGATGGGCGGGTCGGCGTCGGAGGAGTTCCTGGCCGCCACCCCGGTCGGCGAGGACACCTTCGTCGGCTGCACCGCCTGTCACTACGCGGCGAACACCGAGGCGGTGACCACGCCGGTGCCGGCCGCGGGGGACGTGGACTCGTTCCCGGCCGCGGAGGCGTACGACACCCCGGACACTCCGACGATCGAGGCGTTGGTGCAGGTCGCGAACGACCGCAGGCTCGGTGGCCGGGACGACTGGACCGCCGCGGACACGTTGAAGAACGTGGTCCTGTCGGTACGCCGGGTCGGGGTCGCCGAACCGGAGCTGCTGGTGATCGGCGTACCCGGTGACCGGGAGGTGGACCTGAAGCGGGTCGAGGTGGCGCTGTACCCGAACACCGCCACGCTCTTCGACGGGTTCGCCGACCATCCCGACCTGGTCCGCGGCTACATCGGACCGCAGGTGTTGGCGAAGCTCGGCATCCGCTACCTGGTCGATCCCCGGGTGGTGACCGGAACCGCGTGGCTGACCGGCGCGAACGAGGCCGGCCGGCACGCGGTCAACGTGGTCAGCGGGCGGGACTTCACCCCGGACGGCACGATCGAGGCGGCCGAGGTCCGCGCCGGTGACCCCTGTCCGGCCTGCCGGTCCGGCGAGCTGACGATCCGCCGGGGGATCGAGATCGGGCACATCTTCCAGCTCGGTCGCCGGTTCACCGACGCGTTCGCGGTGGACGTACTTGGTCCGAACGGCAAGCCGGTACGGCCGATCATGGGCTGCTACGGCATCGGGGTGTCCCGCGCGGTCGCGGCCATCGCCGAACAGCACCACGACGAGCGGGGTCTGGCCTGGCCGGCAGCGGTCGCGCCGGTTGACGTACACGTGGTCGCGGCCGGCAAGGGTCCGCAGGTCGAGGCGGCGCTGGCGCTCGGCCGGGAGCTGTCCGACGCCGGTCTGCGGGTGCTGGTCGACGACCGGTCGCAGGTGTCCGCCGGGGTCAAGTTCGCCGATGCCGAGCTGATCGGCATCCCGCGCAGCGTCGTGGTCGGCCGCCGGCTGACCGACGGGTACGCCGAGCTGCGCGACCGGGCCAGCGGGGAGCAGGTCGAGCTGCCGGTCGCCGAAATCGTCGCCCAGCTCACCGGCCAGCTCGCCTGACCCGGCGCTGTCCCGCCGAGCCCGCATCGGCGCTGTCCCGCGAGCCCGCATCGGCAGGCCGAGCCGCGTGGCGCTCGGCTTGACCCTCGACCTGCTCGAGGGCTGATGATCCGCCCGGCGGCCTTTCCTGTGCCGCCGGGCGGGTCATCTCGGAGCGAGGACGGCGGAACGATGGATCTCGACAATCCGGTGCTCAGGTTGTGTCAGGACGGCATGCGGGCCGAGGCGCAGGGGCGACGGTCGGACGCCCTCGCCCTGTACGAGCAGGCGTGGACGGCCAGCGTGGACGACTACGACGCCTGTGTTGCCGCGCACTACCTAGCCCGGCAACAGGACGACCCACGGGAAATCCTCCGGTGGAACACCGAGGCGCTGGACCGGGCGGACCGGGTCGGCGACGAACGGGTGGCCGCCTTCTACCCGTCGCTGTACGTGAGCGTGGGCTTGGCCCGCGAGCAACTCGGTGAGCCCGAGCCGGCCCGCCGCGCCTTCGAACAGGCCCGGGAGCACGTCGGCGCGCTCCCCGAGGACGGGTACGGCGAGATGCTGCGTACCGCGATCGACGACGGACTGCGGCGGCTGGTCGGCCGCGACGAGCGGTGATGCGGTAAGCGGGCCGCCGCCGGGCGCTGACCGGTGGTCCGGTCAGCGCCACGAACCGGTGGGTCGATCAGCCTCGCTGGTCGGCGCGCAGGGAGGCGTAGTAGCGCAGGCACTCGTCGTACGCCGGGAGCAGGCCCGCGTCGCGCAACTCGGCCAGGGTGGGGCCGTTGGCGTCCCGCTCGGAGAGGTTCGGGGTGATGTCGGCCGGGATCGGCAGGGCGAGTTCCGGGTCGAGCACGTTCACGATCCGCTCGCGCTTCGGCGCGTAGCCGGTCGAGCAGAGGTAGCTGAGCACGGTGTTGTCCTCGAGCGCGACGAAGCCGTGGCCCAGTCCCTCGGAGAGGTAGAGGGCCCGGTAGTCGACCGTGTCCAGGCGAACCACCTCATGCTGGCCGAACGTCGGCGAGCCGACCCGCAGGTCGACCACAATGTCGAGCAGGGCGCCCTGCGGGCAGTAGACGTACTTGCCCTGTCCGGGTGGTACGTCGGCCCAGTGGATGCCCCGGACCACACCGCGGCTGGAGACGCTGTGGTTGGTCTGGGCGACGGACAACTCGAAACCCAACGCCTCGGAGAACGCGCCGGCGTCGTACCAGACGAGGAAGTTGCCACGGCTGTCGGGAAACTGTTGGGGCACGAACTCCCAGGCACCGGAGATCGACAACTCGGTGGCTTTCACCTGTTCACCTTTCACGCGATCAGCAACAGCACACGATACCGGGCGAGCCCGGACAAGCAGGTGAGGCGGGGATCCCAACCGGGTGTGACGTTCCGGCCACGGGGTACCGAACTGATATCGACGTACACAATTTCTGGAGGCTCTCATGACCAGCTATCGGGTCGCCGACCTGATGACCCGGAAGGTCGTCTACCTGTCGGCCCAGACCAACCTCGACGAGGCGGCCAGGGCGATGGCGGACGCGGACATCGGCGACATCGTCGTCACCGACGGGCAGAACCTGTACGGCATGGTGACCGACCGGGACATCGTGGTGCGGGCGGTGGCCGAGCACAAGGATCCGGCGAAGACGACGCTCGGCTCGATCGCCACCCGGGAGATCGTGATGATCGAGCAGAGTTCGACCGGGGCGGAGGCGGCTCGGTTGATGCGGGAACGGGCCGTACGCCGGGTGTTGGTGTGTGACGTGGACCGCCAACTGGTCGGCATCATCTCGCTCGGCGACCTGGCCCAGCAGCTCGACCCGTCCTCCGCGCTGAGCGAGATCAGCGAGGCGAGTTCGAACAGCTGACAGTGCGGAAGGTCTCGTCACCGGCTGGCATCGGCGGTGGGCCGGCCGCCCGGTCGGCTGAGTAGCCTGGACCGCATGCCACCGAAGCTTGACGAGATCGTCGAGGAGTTCGCCTCCGCACCGCGTGAGCTGGTACTGGAGATGCTGCTCGAATACTCCGACGCGGTTCCGCCGCTGCCGGCGGAGCTGGCTGGGCACGCCGGTATGGAGCAGGTTCCGGAGTGTCAGACCTCGTTCTTCCTCCGCGCCGAGGTGACCCCGGAGCGCACGGTCAACACCTGGTTCGACTGCCCGCCGGAGGCGCCGACCACCCGCGCGTTCGCCGGCATCCTCGCCGAGGGGCTGTCCGGGGCGAGCGCCGAGGAGGTGCTCGACGTACCCGATGATCTTTACCAGCGGATGGGCCTGGCGCAGGCGATCAGCCCGCTGCGGGTACGCGGCGGCACCGCGATCCTGGCCCGGCTCAAGCGGCAGGTACGGGAACAGATCGGCTGACCCCGCGCGTTGACCTCAGCGTGGAAATCGATCTCTATGCGGACGTCGTCTGCCCCTGGTGCTACATCGGCAAGACCCGACTCGAAGAGGCACTGAAGGCCTACGACGGCGAGGTGACGGTCCGGCTGCGGCCGTTCCAGCTCGACCCGTCGCCGGTCCCCGAGCCGCTGCCGGTGCTGGACGCACTGGGTTCGAAGTTCGGTGGCAGGCAGCGCGCGGAACAGATGATCAATCGCGTCGTGGATGTCGCTGCCGGTGCCGGACTGGTCCTGCACTACGACCACGCGGTAGCCGCGAACACCTTCGACGCGCACCGGCTCGTCTGGTTCGCCGGTCAGCGCGGCCTGGACAGCAAGATGGTCGACGCGCTCTACCGGGCCCACTTCGTCGACGGCGTCGACGTCGGGTCGGCGGCGTCGCTCGCCACCGTCGCCGCCGGGGTCGGGCTGGACGAGACCGAGGTACGGGAGTTCCTCGACTCCACCGCCGGCACCGCAGAGGTACGGGCAGCCCTGAACGAGGCCCGCGAGTTGGGCATCAGCAGCGTGCCGACCTACGTGCTGGCCGGCAAGTACGCGGTCACCGGCGCCCAGGAGACGGAGACCCTGCTCGCCGCACTGGCCGAGGTGGCTCAGCGGGAAGCAGCCGCCTGACCAGCACATTCGACTGTTGCACGTGAAACAGTATTGATCTTCTTCGAACCGTCGTCGCGGCAGGAACGACAGGACTTCGAGGTCGACTCAGGCGGCCGGTCGGGCCAGGTCCGGGACCACGCGCGCGTTGGGCAGGGTGGCCAGGGCCCGACCGGGCACCGCGATCTTGCTGTGCCGGACGCCGGAGCCGATGATCACGTACTTGGTGTCGATGACGCGCTCGTCGACCAGGATCGGCCATTCCGTGGGCAGCCCAATCGGCGTGATGCCGCCGTACTCCATGCCGGTGAGGCTGACCGCGTCGTCCATCGGGGCGAAGCTCGCCTTGCGTACGTCGAGCTGCCGGCGCACCACGCCGTTCACGTCCGCCCTGGTGGTGGCCAGGATCATGCACGCGGCGTAGCGGGTCACGCCGTCCCGCTTGCCGGCCACCACGACACAGTTCGCCGACACGTCCAGCCCGACCTCGTACGCCGCACAGAAGGCGGCGGTGTCGGCGAGCGTGGCGTCGATCGGCGCCACCAGGATGTCGTCCACCGGCACCGAACCGTCCGCGGGCCAGGCCTGCACGGCTGCCGCCACCGGCGGGGCGAGCAGGTCGAGGCGGGTACGGGCCGGTTCCGTCTGCAAGGTCCCCATCACGGCTCGATCCTCGCACCGCCGGCCCGCCTGCGCCCACCCGGCCCGACCGAGCCGGCAGCGCAGCCGGGCCGACCGAGCCGGCGGAGCGGCCGGGCCGACCGGAGCGAGAGCGTCGTCAGCTACCCGTGAGGAAGGCGTTCTCCCGGGCGAAGGTGCGCTCCTCCAGCCGGGCTCGCTCGGCGGCCTGCTCGGCGGCGTTCTCCTGTCGAGCCTGGGCCACGTCCTGCAAACCGTGGCGTACGGCGATGCGCATCACCCCATAGAGGCACGGGAATCCACACACGTAGAGCAGCAGTGCTGCGGCGATTTGAAGCATGGGTTCACGTTAGGGCGACGGATTGTCCGAGAAACCCTCATTTCCCGGCTGATCCCCCGTACGTGTCGGCGAGGTAGTCGGCCCAGGTCAGGGTGCCGGTCGGGGCGGCGGTGGTGGTCAGCGCACCCGCGCGTACGGTCCGGCCGAACGTTCCCGGGAACCGGATCGACAGCACCGGCCGGCGCCGGTTCCGCGCGGTCAGCCAGGCGCGGGCGGCCTCGTCGTACCGGAGCACCTGCGGCCCGCCGTACTCCTCGATGGTCTGACTCGGGCCGGCGGCCAGCCGGTCCGCGATCCGGCCGGCCACGTCGCGCGGGTCGACCGGCTGGGCCAGCAGGGCTCGGTCGCCGAGCACCGGCCCGAGCCGGCTGGCGGCGCCCAGCATCTGGTCCAGCAACTGCGGGAACTGGGTGGCCCGCAGGATGCTCCAGGGGACCTTACCGGCCGTCACCACCTGCTCCGCGGCGAGTTTGAGCCGGTAGTACCGCAGCGGCACCTGGTCGATGCCGACGATCGAGACGTACAGCAGGTGGCGTAGCCCGGCCTCGGCGGCGTCGGTGACCAGCCGGCGAGTGCCGGCCACGTCGACCCGCGCGCTCATCGACTTCGTCGCCGAGGCGAGGTGGACGACCGCGTCCACGCCGGTGACCGCCAGATCCACACCGGTGCCGGCGGCCAGGTCGGCGACCACCCATTCGACCCCGTCCGCGGCCGGTCGCGGCCGCCGGCTCATTCCTCGTATGTCCAACCCCGCGGCCCGCAGGCGCGGTACGACCGCCCGGCCGAGCGTGCCGCTGGCACCGGTGACCAGAACCTTCATCGTGTGCTCCTTTCCGGGTGTGGGACGGGGCGACCGATCAATGCGTGACGGTGACCTGCTTCACAGTTGACGATTCTGGTTAATGGCATTAGCTTTGTGGTTATGACGATTAACTTCCTTGATCGCGGCGAAGGCCGGATCGCATACACGGTGCGGGGCGAAGGCCCCCTGGTCATCTGCCTACCCGGCATGGGCGAGCTGCGCTCGATATACCGCTTTACCGAACCCGTCCTGGTCGACGCCGGCTACCGGGTCGCCGTGCTGGACCTGCGCGGCCACGGCGACAGCGACGACGGCTTCCGCGACCACGACGACGAGGCGCTGGCCAGCGACGCCCTCGCCCTCGTCGACCACCTCGGCGGTCCGGCGTTCCTGGTCGGCAACTCGATGGGCGGCAGCGCCGCGATCCTCGCCGCAGCCGCCGAACCAACCAAGATCACCGGACTGGTACTGCTCGGCGCGCTGGTCCGGGACCCGAAGCTGAACCCGGTCCTGGGCCTCGCGATGCGGCTGCTGCTGCTCAAGCCCTGGGGACCGGCCGCCTGGCGCGCGTACCTCAAGACGCTCTACCCCGGACGGCCCCCGGCCGACCAGGCCGAACACCTGGCGGAGATCGCGGCGAACTTCCGGCGGGGCGACCACTGGCGCTCGTTCGTCAAGACCACCAAGCTGTCGCACGCCGTCGTCGAGGGACGACTCGGCGCGGTCCGGGCACCCGCGCTGGTCGTGATGGGCGAGAAGGACCCGGACTTCCCCGACCCGGCAGGCGAGGCCCGGTACACAGCCGATCGGCTGAACGGCGAACTGATGCTGGTGCCGAACAGCGGCCACTACCCGATGACCGAGTACCCCGAACTGGTCAACCCGGCGCTGGTCACCTTCGTCAACCGGGTCAGCTCGAATGCCTAGAGCAGGCCTCACCCCGGCCATCGTGGTCGCCGAAGCGGCCAGGGTCGCCGACGAGCAGGGACTCGACCGGCTCACCCTGGCCGCCGTGGCGCAGCAGCTCGGCGTCAGCCTGCCCAGCCTCTACAAACACGTACGGGGTCTGGACGGGTTGGCGCAGCAACTCGCCACCCGGGCGCTCACCGAGCTGACCGAACGGGTCACCGATGCCACGGTCGGGCTCTCCGGCACCGCCGCCGTACGGGCGATGGCCTCGGCGTACCGGGACTACGCGCGTACCCACCCGGGCAGTTACGCGGCCACCCTGCGGGCACCGGATCCGGGCGACCCGGCGCACGTCGCCGCCGCCGAACGGACCGTACGCGTGGTCTTCGCGGTGCTCGCCGCGTACGGCCTGGAGGGTGACCGGGCGATCGACGCGACTCGGGCGCTGCGCAGTGCCCTGCACGGATTCGTCACCCTGGAGGCGGCCCACGGGTTCGGGCTGCCGCAGGACCTGAACCGGTCCTACGACCTGATGGTCGACGCGCTCGACCGGTCGCTGCGCACCTGGCCGGAGAGCTGGCCCCCCACGGGGTGACGCGCTCTCAGGTACGCGGGTTCACCCGTCCGGCGACCAGCCCGGCCAGCAACGCCAGACCGGTCGCGACCGCGAAACCGGCCAGGTACGTGCTCGGCCCCGGTGCGGTCGTCGCGGCGAGCAACCCCCCGGTGAACGCCAGTACGGTCGCACCGGACAACGAGTCGCTGAGCTGCAGTGCCGAGCTGTTGCGGCCCTGCTCCTGCGGCTCCGACAGCTCCAGGGTCAGCACCGAGATCGACGGGTAGGCGAGCCCGATCCCGAGTCCCGCCACCGCCCAGGCGACGATGCCCAGCACCACCGGCACCGCCGTGGCCAGCATCAGCGGCGCGGCGGCGGCGATACCGGCGGCCATCAGCAGCAACCCGACCCGGGGCAGGGTGGCTCGCGACCTCGGCTGCCCGACCCGCCCCTGCAACCAGGAGCCGAACGACCAGGAGACGGCACCGGCCGCGAGCGCGGCACCGGCCAGCGCCGGGGCGAGTTCCCGCTCCCGGGTGAGCAGCAGCGGGATGAACACCTCCGCGCCGAGGAACGCCGCCGCGGCCAGCCCGCGCAACGCGATCACCGTCGGCAGCCCGCGTGCCGCCCGCAGCACCCCGGCCGGCAACAGCCGGGGTACGCACACTCCCAGGCCGACAAGGGCCGGCACGATCAACACGACCGCGAGAGTGCCGTGCTGCTGCCCCCCGATGTGCAGCAGTCCGGCACTCACCGCGGCCCCGCACGCCCAGCCGATCCGGCGTACCGAGCCGGGCACGAGCGGGCGCGCCGGCTGGCCGCCCATCCTCCGCAGGGCGGGGCGGACCAGCAGCACCGCCGGCACCGCCAGCGCCGGTACGGCGAGGAACACCCAGCGCCAGCCGGCGTACTGCACGATCAGGCCGGCGATCGCCGGTCCGACCAGCGACGGCACCACCCAGGCCGCGGCGAACGCGGCGAAGACCTGCCGGTGCAGCGTCTCCGGGTAGACCCGTGCCACCACCACGTAGAGCGCCACGATCAGCAGTCCCGAGCCGAGTCCCTGCAGCACCCGCCCGATCACGAACTGCACCATGGTCGGGGCGGTGCCGGCGACCACCAGGCCGACGACGAACCAGCCGACGCCGTGCCACACCGGGGCGGCCGGCCCACGCGCATCACTCCACATGCCGGCGACGACCATGGTGACCACCCCTGCGGCGGCCGGCCCGCCGAAGGCGAGCGCGTACAGCCGCAAGCCGTCCAGGGCGTGCGCGATCGTCGGCATCGCGGTGGCGACCGCGAGTGCCTCGAACGCGAGCAGGGAGATGAGCGCCACCATGCCCACGCTCAGCCCCCGGAACCGCCGGCCGAACAGCCCTCCCGCCGACGGCGTCGGTGCCAGCAACGCGGTCACCGGGACAACTCGATCATGAGGCGGCGCCCCTTCCACTCCGGCCGGTGGTCGACCGGTCGCTGGGCACCAGCATCGGACATGAACCGTGGTTGAGGTCAACCGGATTGGACCGGGCCGGAGGCGTACCGAGCCGCTACGCCTGCTGCAACGCCTCGCCTAACCCTTTGGCCAACCCGGAAAAGTGCTGGTCGGCGATGAGATGCCCGGCGGTGATCACCAACGCCAGCGGCCACTCGATGATCTGGAGGGCGGCGAGCAGGCCGAGACCGGCGTAGTAGGCGATCTTGTCGGTGGGCGGGACCGCGATCTCGCCGAAACCGGGGATCCGCACCCTTCCGGCGTACAACTCGACCACCTTGCGCGGGTCATGCAGGACGCTGACGTTCATGGCTGCCTCCCAGGGTCGACGTGTGCCGGTTGGCATTCCACCGTCGACGGCGTCCATGCGCCGGGAGGGGCGAAAACCGGGAAACTTCGTCACCTTGGCGCGCATAACGCACCCACACCTGGGAAGCCAGGGCCGACCGTGGATCCGGGGGGCGATATGGCGTACACGAGCATCAGGAGTCGACAGCAGTCGCAGCGGCACGAAGCCGTCATCCGCGCGGCTCGATGACGCCCTTCGGACTGAACCTCACCGGAGCCCTGCCGACACCAACCGTCTCGAACCTGCTCAGCGGTGTCTCCCGAGGTGCGCAGGAGCTGGCCAACCGGGCGGGCGCCCTGGCCGGCCAGGGTGCACGCGCCGCCGGACTCACCCAGCGCGGCGTACGGTCCCGACCCGGCCGGCACCACATCGAGGTACGCGGCGTCGCCCAGCCCGGCAGCGAACGGCTCGCCCACCGGGTCGAGGAAGCACTCGAACGGATCCCCGGAGTGCGCTGGGCCAGGGTCAACGCACCCACCGGCCGGGTGGTGGTGGCGGTCGGTGAACCCGCACCCCGGCTGCGGGACCTGATCGCGACGATCGTCGCTACCGAACGTACCGATGACTGCGAGCACCACCCCGACGACCGGCAACCGCACCCGCCGGAGGAAGGCCCGCGTACCCGGCGTGCCGTCTCCACCCTGGCCGCCGACGCCTTCGGTCTCGGACTGACCGTCGCCACCCGGATCCTGCCCTTCACCCCGCTACCGGGTGAGTTCGCCGGCCTGCTCAAGGCGATCGACATGCACCCGAAGCTGCACGCCTTGGTCGGGCAGAGCCTGCGCGGCGACCATCGCGCGGACTCGTTCCTGCCGCTGGCCGAGGCGTTGGCGCTCGGCCTGACCGGCGGATGGGCGGGAATCCTGCTCGACGGCGCGCAGCGGGTGTTGCAGTGGCAGGAGGCGCGAGCCCAGCTCACCGCCTGGCAGGAGGCCGAACCCCGGCTCGCCGGTACGCCCGAACTGGCCTCGGCCGGCCCCCTGCTCGACGGGCGACCCCGCCCCAAGCCCGACGGCCCGCTGGAGCGGTACGTCGCCCGGATGCTCACCGCCGGGGCCCTGGCCGGGGCGACCGCGCTGCCGTTCGCCGGCCCCAAACGGGCCGCCGCGCTGGCCATGTCCGGCCTTTCCAACGCGCCGTTCGACGGCCGCGAGAGCTACGCCGCCCAGCTCGGCCGGGCGCTCGCCGCCCGCGGTGTGATCGCCATGGACCGCTCGGTGCTGCGTGAACTGGACCGGGTCGACACTCTGGTGCTGGACGAGTCGGTGCTGCATTCCAACCGGGGCACGCTGACCGACCTGGTGCCACTGGCCGGCGACCCGGAGGAGGTGGCCGCCCAGGCGTTCACCCTGTTCGACCCGACCGCCCCGGACGAACTGCGCCAGGCGGACGGCTGGCGGCTCGGCTCCTTCGCCGAACTGGGTCTGGCCGCGCCGAGCGACCACCCCGAGGCGAGCCGGCTGTTCGACTCCGGCGGCAGCGTGCTCGGCCTGGCCCACGGCGGTGAACTGGCGGCCGCGGTCAAGTACGAGCCGGAGCCAGCACCCGGCGTCGACGCCCTGCCGTCGGCAACCCGCCGGGTCGGCGTACGGCTGGTCGTGGCGAGCGCTGACGCCGACCGGTACGACTTCGCCGACGCCGTGGTGCCCGGCGGGACCGAACTGACCGCGTCGATCCGCTCGTTGCAGGCCGGAGGGGCGATGGTCATGCTCGTCTCCGGCGACCGGCGAGCGCTCGGCGCGGCCGACTGCGGACTGGGCATCTGGCACCCGGCGGAAGCCCCGCCGTGGGGCGCGCACCTGCTGGTCGGCGCGGACCTGGAGGTGCCCGCCTTCATCGTCGAGGCGGTCGGTGTGGCCAAGGCGCTGACCCGGCAGAACATCGCCCTGGCCGCGGCCGGCACCAGCCTGGGCGCACTTACCGCCTTCACCTCGCCGGTGAACATGCTGCCCCGCCGGACGATGAACAGCGTCAACCTGGCCGGTGCGATGGCGCTGGCCAACGGAATCTGGCGGGCCAATCGGCTGCCCACGCACGGTACCGCCCGACCGACCGGGGTCGCCACACCATGGCACCTGATGCCGGTGCCGACCGTGCTCGCCCGGCTGGACACCAGCGCGGACGGCCTCAGCTCGCAGGAAGCGCAACGCCGCGGGCGCGACACCGGCTCGGACGACCACCAGGGCACCAACCTCGGCCGGGCCTTCGTCGACGAACTCGCCAACCCGCTCACCCCGGTGCTGGCCGCCGGGGCCAGCCTCTCCGCGGCGGTCGGTTCGGTGGTCGACGCCGCGCTGGTCGGCGGCGTGGTCGGGCTCTCCGCGCTGATCGGTGCCATCCACCAGATCAACACCGAGAAGTCGCTGTCCGAACTGCTGTCGCGGTCGGCGGTCACCGCCCGGGTCCGGCGCGACGGTGGCGAACGGGTGGTCACCGCCACCGACCTGGTCACCGGCGACATCGTCCTGGTCGGACCGGGCGACGCCATCCCGGCCGACTGTCGGGTCCTGGAGGCCGCCGGGCTGGAGGCGGACGAGTCGTCGCTGACCGGCGAGTCCCTGCCGGTCGCCAAGGACAGCCGGTCGGTGGTCGCCGCCGCGGTCGCCGACCGGCACTCGATGCTCTACGAGGGAACCACCGTCGCCGCCGGCCGGGGCGTCGCGGTGGTGGTCGCCACCGGCTCCGACACCGAGGTGGGCCGGGGCATGGCGCTGGCCCGCCAGGCGCCGCCGACCAGCGGTGTCGAGGCCCGGTTGACGAAGCTGACCAAGGCCACCATCCCGGTCGCCGCCGGTGCCGCGATGGCGGTCGCCGGGGCGGGACTGTTCCGGGGCGTACCGCTGGCCGAAACGGCCGCGACCGCCGCGAACCTCGCCGTGGCGTCGGTGCCGGAGGGGTTGCCGTTCCTGGTCAGCGCGGCCCAGTTGGCCGCCGCCCGGCGGCTGGCCGACCATGGCGCGCTGGTCCGCAACCCGCGCACGATCGAGGCCCTCGGCCGGGTCGACGTGCTCTGCTTCGACAAGACCGGCACCCTGACCGAGGGACACCTGCGGCTCGCCGGGGTCGGCGACAGCGAGCGGTACGCCGAGGTCGACGCGCTCGACCGTACGCTGCGCCACGTCCTCGCCGCCGCCCTGCGGGCCACCCCGGAGGCGGAGCAGCCGGAGCAGCTCAGCGGCCAGACCGACCGGGCGGTGCTGGTCGGCGCGCAGACCGCCGAGGTCCAGCCGACCACCGGCTGCCGCAGTTGGCACTACGCTTCCGCGCTGCCGTTCGAGCCGTCCCGGGGTTACCACGCCACGGTCGGCAACCGGCACCAGACGTACCTGCTCAGCGTCAAGGGCGCACCGGAGACGATCCTGCCCCGCTGCGGACGGAAGCGGACCCGCGACGGTGACGAGCCGCTGGACGACGCCGGCCGGGAAGCGCTCCAGGAGATGATGGGCCGGCACGCGGGTGCCGGGCAGCGGGTGCTGGCGGTCGCCGAGCGGGTGCTCGGCCACAACTCGGTCACCGACACGGACGTCACCGACCTGACGTTCATCGGCTGCCTGACCCTGGCCGACGGCGTACGCGCCAGCGCGGCGCCCGCGGTCGCCCGGATCCGGCAGGCCGGCGTGCACACCATCATGATCACGGGCGACCATCCGGGCACCGCTGCCGCGATCGCCTCGATCATCAGCACCGACGACACCGAGCAGCGGGTCGCCACCGGCACCGAACTCGACCAACTCGACGACGCGGCGCTCGCCGAGCGACTCGCCCGTACGGACGTGGTCGCCCGGTGCACCCCGGCCCACAAGGTACGGATCATCCAGGCGCTGCAACAGGCCGGGCGGGTGGTCGCGATGACCGGTGACGGGGCCAACGACGCGCCCGCGATCCGGCTCGCCGACGTCGGCATCGCGCTCGGTCAACGCGGCACCCCCGCCGCACGCGCCGCCGCCGACCTGGTGGTCACCGACGACCGACTCGAAACGATCATCGCCACCCTGGTCGAGGGCCGGGCCATGTGGTCCTCGGTACGCCACGCCCTGAGCATCCTGGTCGGCGGCAACCTCGGCGAGATCGCGTTCAGCGTGCTGACCGCCGCCGCGACCGGCCGCTCCGCCCTCAACGGTCGCCAGCTCCTGCTGGTGAACCTGCTCACCGACCTGGCCCCGGCGATGGCAATCGCGATCCGGGCACCCAACCCGGACGCCACCGACGGTCTACTGCTCGAAGGTCCGGACAGCTCACTCGGCGGAAGTCTGAACCGGGAGATCGCGTCGCGGGCCGCGACCACCACCCTCGGCGCCACCGCCGGGTGGACCCTGGCCCGGTACACCGGGCGGCAGCGCCGCGCCGGCACCATCGCGCTTGCCTCGCTGGTCGGCACCCAACTCGGCCAGACCGTGGTGGACGGCGGGGCCAGCCCAGCCGTACTCGTCTCGACCGCGGGCTCGCTGGCGGTCCTGGCCGGGGTGATCCAGACGCCGGGGGTGAGCCAGTTCTTCGGCTGCACCCCGCTCGGCCCGCTCGGCTGGGGCATCGCCGCAGGCAGCGCGCTCGGCGCCACCTTTGCCAGCAGCACCCTCAGCCGGTTCTTCGTCCGCCCGGACGACGACCACGCCCCAGCCGACGGCTCGCCCGACGGCCACGGCTCGTCCGATGACCACGGCTTGCCCGACGGCCACGGCTCGCCCGAGGGCCACGGCTCGCCCGACGGCCACGGCTTGCGCGAGGGCCACGGTTCGCCCGACGGTTCCGTCGATGACCACGGCTCGGGCGATCGTCCGGGCGGTGACGGGGACTCGCCCAAGGACGGGGCGGACGCGGACGCGGGCGCGGCCGGGGCGGGGCCGGACGGCGGCACGTCCCCCGGTGGCAGCCACCGGGGGACGTAGACGCGGGCGTTCAGTTGTCGAGGGACCGCCAGAAGTCGTACCGGTGCTCCCGGCCGAAGTCGACGGGCCCGACGGCCCCGGGCGCCAGGGACTGCACCCGCTGCCCGGAGAACTCGGACCAGTACGGCGCACCCCCGCCGTTCGGGTTACCGGTGTGCGCGAAGCGCGTCCAGTAGCCGATCATCTGCTCCGCCAACCGGACCTGGGCGTCACTGAGCGGTGCCGCGTAGTCGACGCCGAACAGGTACGGCAGTTCCGAGGTGTGGAACGCCCCCAGCGGGAAGCCGGGCTCCTGCGCACCGACGAAAAACGGGGCCCGGTCGTCGGCGAACTCGTAGGCGTACGTGGGGGTGTGCCGGGCCAGGGTCTTCACCGTGTCGAGGATCGGCCTGGACCAGATCGAGTCGGTCAGTACGGCACCGAGCGCCACGCTCGGCGACTCGTACGCCTCACTCGGGTAGCGCCGGTGCACCTTCGCCGCGTCGGCACCGAACAGCTCGTCCAACTCGTCGCGGTACTGGTCCGCGGTGAGCGGGCACTCGTTGGGCCGACCGGGCAGCGACGGCACCCCGGGTCCGCAGTTCTCGCCGCGTACCTCCATCCCCCACACCCGCAGCCGTTCCTCGTCACGGTTGCCGCCGTGGATCACCGGCACCCGGTTGAAGTGGCCGGCGGCCAGGGCACGGGCCGTGTCGACGGGCAGCACCGGACCACCGAGCACCGGACCGAACTCGATCCGATCGCTCTTGTCCAACAGCTCCGTCACGCCCGCACCGCGCAGGCAGGACGCGGCGGTGGCCGGATCCGTGCAGCCGAGGTCCCGCGCCACCGAGAGCCCTTCGGCCTTGGCTGTCTCCCGTGGCCGCAACGACGACGTCGTGGACGGCGACCAGCCGGCGGTACACGGACCGCTCTGCATGATCGCCCGGTGGAAGAGCCCAGCGGAGGCCGGTGCGGCCAGGTGGGCGCAGGTGCTGAAGCTGCCGGCCGACTCGCCGAACAGCGTGACGTTGCGCGGGTCGCCCCCGAAGGCGGTTGCGTTGCTGCGTACCCAACGCAGCGCCGCCTGCTGGTCCTCGATGCCGAAGTTGCCGGAGGCGGCCGTGCCGGCCTCGAACGCGGGGTGGGCCAGGAAGCCCAACATGCCCAGCCGGTAGTTGACCGACACGACGATGACGTCGCCCCGTACCGCCAGGGACTCCGCGCCGTAGATGTCGCCGGCACCGTACTTCAGGCTGCCGCCGTGCAGCCAGACCATCACCGGTAGCCGCTTGCCGCTGGTGCGGGCGGGTGTGGTCACGTTGACGAAGAGGCAGTCCTCGGCGGTGCTCGGGCGGCCCATCGGGATCCCGGCGGGTTGGGCGCAGGCGGCACCGGGCACCGTCGCGTCGCGTACGCCGGCCCAGTTCGCGGGCGGACGCGGCGACTTCCAGCGCAGCTCGCCGATCGGCGGCGCCGCGTACGGGATGCCGAGGAACGACCGGTGGTCGTCGGCGACAACACCCCGCACCGAACCGCTGTCGGTACGGACCACGGCCGGGTCGCGCCCAGCGGCCGGCGGTCCCGCCGACGCGCCGCCGGTTCCGGTGAGGACGGTGGAGATGACGGTCAGGCCGAGTACGGCCCGGACGAAAACGCTCGTGATGTTCATGGCTTCGAGCCAATCCGATCAGGCCGGCTGGCACAGGGGTGGCACGTCCCGAACCTCCGGTGGTGTTAGCACCCCTGATCTCCGGCGAGGCACCCTCCACACTGGTCACATGGTCAGTCAGACTCTGCACCCGTGGATCCGGTCGCTGCGGCCGTGGGGCCGCCGCGGACTCCTCTGCGCCCTGCGCGGGCTACCCGACGCCGCCCTGGCCGTCACCGCGAACATCGCACTGATCGTGCTGTCGGTGCTGTCCGTCCTGACCACGGTGGTCGGTGTCGGCCTGTTCGCCGTACCGGTGGTCACGGCCGCCGTACGCCGGGTCGCCAACCTGCGACGGCGACTGGCCGGTACCTGGGCACAGGTCCCGATCCCGGTCCCGTACCGGCCGGAGCCGGACGGGCGACAGAACCCCTGGCAGCGTTACCGCCGCACGGTCACGGATCCGGCGACCTGGCGCGACCTGCTCTGGCTGCTGCTCGAAATCCCGGTGGGCCTGGTGCTCGGACTCGTACCCACCCTGCTGATCCTGTACGGCCTGCTCGGCGTCGTGCTCGAACCGGTCCTGCTCGGGGTGGTGCTGGGACCGTTCGGCTACGCCGCCACCTGGCCCGTCGACGACCTGGCCACCAGGCTCCTGGTTTTCCCACAGGGTGTGCTCATCCTGGCCACCGGGCTGGCGGCGGCACCGCTGGCGCTGCGCGTACACGCCCTCTTCGCCCGCTGGCTGCTGGCACCGACCCGGTCGGCCGCGCTGACCCGACGGGTACGGGACCTGACCGAGAGCCGCGCGGAGACGGTCGACGCACAGGCCGCCGAGTTGCGCCGGATCGAACGGGACCTGCACGACGGCGCCCAGGCCCGGATGGTGGCGGTCGGCATGACGATCGGGCTGGCCGAGGAACTGGTCGGCCGGGACCCGCAGGCCGCCCAACGGCTGTTGGGCGAGGCACGGGAGGCCAGCAGCCGGGCCCTGGTGGAGCTGCGCGACCTGGTACGCGGCATCCACCCGCCGGTGCTCGCCGAACGCGGCCTGAGCGGTGCCGTACAGGCGTTGGCCCTGGCCGTGCCGCTGCCCGTACGGGTACGGGTGGACCTGCCCGGACGGCCGGCGGCACCGGTCGAGTCGGCCGTGTACTTCGCCGTCGCCGAGGCGCTGGCCAACGTGACCAAGCACAGCCGCGCCAGGACGGCGTGGATCGAGCTGACCCACACCGACGGCCGGCTCGTTGCCGTGGTGGGCGACGACGGTGACGGCGGCGCCGATCCTGACCGGGGCACCGGCCTGCCCGGCATCGGGCGTCGTCTGGCCGCGTTCGATGGCACGATGACCGTCACCAGCCCGCCCGGTGGACCGACCGTCGTCACCATGGAGCTCTCGTGCGAGTTGTCATCGCGGAAGACCTGGCCCTCCTCCGGGACGGCCTGACCCGGCTGCTCACCGCCTTCGGCTTCGAGGTGGTCGCGGCGGTGGACAACGGTCCCGCCCTGCTGCCGGCGCTGACCACCCACCGGCCAGACGTGGCCGTGGTCGACGTACGGCTGCCGCCGACGTTCACCGACGAGGGCCTGCAGGCCGCGATCGCAGCCCGTACGCAGGTCCCCGGACTGCCGGTACTGGTGCTGTCCCAGCACGTCGAGCAGCTCTACGCCCGCGAACTGCTCTCCGACCGCAGCGGCGGGGTGGGTTACCTGCTCAAGGACCGGGTGTCCGATGTGGGGCAGTTCGTCGACGCGGTACGCCAGGTGGCGTCCGGCGGCACGGTGATGGACCCCGAGGTGGTGGCCCAGTTGCTGGCCCGGCGCACCCGCGACGAACCCCTCGCCGGGTTGACCGCGCGCGAGCGCGAGGTCCTCGGCCTGATGGCCGAGGGACGCTCGAACGCGGCTGTCGCCGGACGGCTCTTCGTCACCGAGAAGGCGGTCAGCAAACACATCAACAGCATCTTCAGCAAGCTCGGCCTGCCGCCCTCCGACGACGACAACCGGCGGGTCCTGGCCGTGCTCACCTACCTCGACGCCTGACCAGCTTGCCCCGGCGTCAGTGACCTCGGGCCAGCCACTCCTCCAGGTGCGGCGCCTCGTCGCCGATCGTCGTACGGTCGCCGTGGCCGGTGTGCACCACGGTCTCCGCTGGCAGTCCCAGCAGCCGGTCCCGGATCGAGGCGACGATGGTGCCGAAGTCGCTGAACGACCGCCCGGTCGCACCCGGGCCACCGGCGAAGAGGGTGTCACCGGTGAACACCGCACCGAGCCGGGGTACGTGGAAGCAGCACGCGCCCGGACTGTGCCCCGGCGTGTGCAGCACGGTGAGCACCACCCCGGCCACCTCGATCGTCTGCCCGTCGGCCAGCTCACCATCGGGTACGACGTCCGGGTGCACCTGGTCCCAGAGCACCCGGTCGTCCGGGTGCAGCAGCACCGGTGCGCCGGTCGCCTCGGCCAGTTCCGGCGCGACGCGTACGTGGTCGTCGTGGGCGTGCGTGGCCAGGATCGCCCGTACCCGCCGGTCGCCGACCGTACGCCTGATCGCCTCCACGTCGTGCGGTGCGTCGATCACCACGCATTCGTGGTCGTCGCCGATCACCCAGACGTTGTTGTCCACGTCGAAGGTCTGGCCGTCGAGGGAGAAGGTGCCCGAGGTGACCGCGTGGTCGATCCGGGTGGCCATCAGAAGATCACCACAGAGCGGAGTACGTCGCCGCGATGCATCCGGGCGAAGGACTCCTCGACCTGCTCCAGCGCGATCTCCTCGGTGACGAAGCTGTCCAGGTCCAGCCGGCCCTGCAGGTAAAGCTCGGTGAGCAGGGGGAAGTCGCGGCTGGGCAGGCAGTCGCCGTACCAGCTCGACTTGAGCGCCCCGCCGCGTCCGAAGACGTCCAGCAGCGGCAACTCGGGGACCTTCATCTCCGGTGTCGGCACCCCGACCAGGACCACCGTGCCGGCCAGGTCACGGGCGTAGAACGCCTGCTGCCAGGTTTCCGGGCGGCCGACCGCGTCGACCACCACGTCCGCCCCGAAGCCGCCGGTCAGGGCCTTGATCGCCTCGACCGGGTCGGTTTCGCGGGCGTTCACGGTGTGGGTGGCGCCGAACCCCCTGGCCCACTCCAGCTTCCTCGGGTCGGTGTCGACCGCGATGATCGTGGTCGCGCCGGCCAGCACCGCACCGGCCACCGCGCCGTCGCCGACGCCGCCGCAGCCGATCACCGCGACGGAGTCGCCGCGGGTCACGCCGCCGGTGTTCATCGCCGCACCGAGGCCGGCCATCACGCCACAGCCGAGCAGGCCCACGGCCGCAGGTCGGGCCGCCGGGTTGACCTTTGTGCACTGTCCGGCGTGCACCAGGGTCTTCTCGACGAACGCGCCGATGCCCAGGGCCGGCGACAGTTCGGTGCCGTCGGTGAGGGTCATCTTCTGCTTGGCGTTGTGGGTGTTGAAGCAGTACCACGGCTTGCCCTTGTTGCAGGCCCGGCAGTCGCCGCAGACCGCCCGCCAGTTCAGTACGACGAAGTCGCCCGGCGCTACGTCGGTGACACCCGCGCCGACCTGTTCCACGATCCCGGCCGCCTCGTGGCCGAGCAGGAACGGGTAGTCGTCGTTGATCCCACCCTCGCGGTAGTGCAGATCGGTGTGGCAGACCCCGCAGCTCTGCACCCGCACCACGGCCTCGCCCGGTCCGGGGTCGGGCACCACGATCGTGGCGACCTCCACCGGTGCGCCCTTGGCCCTCGAGATGACACCGCGTACTTCCTGGCCCACTGGTCCGCCCTCACTTCCGCCGCGATCGATCCCTCGGTCATGATCCCGACGTATCACACCATGCGCATGAATCGAGGGCCAGAGCTACGACCGGCGACGGGCCGGGTACGCAGCCGGGCTCAGTCGCCGAGGAGCCAGCCGTTCTGTTCGGCGATCCGTACCGCCTCGGTCCGGTTGTGCGCCCCGGTCTTGCCGATCGCCGCGGAGAGGTGGTTACGTACGGTCCCCTCGGACAGGTGCAGGGCCGCCGCGAGCGTGGCCACCGTGCCGCCGCCCCTGGCCGCCCGCAGCACCTCGGTCTCCCGTTCGGTGAGCGGGCTGACCCCGCTGGCCAGGGTTTCCGCGGCCAGGGTCGGGTCGACCACGCGCAGCCCGGCGTGGACCCGGCGGACGGCATCGGCGAGCTGCCGGGCCGGGGTGTCCTTGACCACGAAGCCGTCCGCACCGGCCTCCATCGCCCGGCGCAGGTAACCGGGGCGGCCGAAGGTGGTGACCACCAACACCCGACAGCCCGGTACGCCGGCACGCAGGGCAGCGGTGGCGGCGATCCCGTCCAGGCCGGGCATCTCCACGTCGAGCAGCGCGACGTCGGGTGCCGTACGCCGGGCCGCGTCGAGCACCTCGTCACCGCGCCCGACCTCGGCGACCACGGTCAGGTCGGGTTCGAGGGAGAGCAGCGCCGCCAGCGCACCCCGGACCAGCGCCTGGTCGTCGGCGAGCAGCAACCGGATGCACTCACCCGGCATGTGCACGGTCCACTTCGACCCGCAACCGGAAACCCCGGCCGCCCGGTCCTCGGCCCAGCTTCACCCGCGCGCCGGCCTGTTCGGCTCGTTCCCGCAGCCCGATCAGCCCGTGGCCGCCGTACGCGGGATCCGGTCCGGTGGTCGGGTGGTCCGGCTCGCCGTCGCCGACCGGGCCCCGGCCGTCGTCGAGCACCTCGACGTGGTCGGGGCCGAGCCGGATGGTGCAGCGCCCGGCGCCGCTGTGTCGTACCACGTTGGTCACCCCTTCGCGGACCGCCCAGCCGAACAACTCGGCCAGGCCGACCGGCAGTTCCGGCACGGAGTCCGGCAGGTCGGCCCGGATGCCCGCCGCATCCAGCGCCGACCGGGCGCCGGCCAGTTCGCCGGCCAGGGTGACCTCACGGTACGCCCCGACGGTGCTCCGTACGTCCGCCAGCGCCTCACGGGCCAGCCGCTCCACGTCGGCTATCTCGACGGCGGCCCGGTGTGGGTCGACCTCCAGCAGCCGGCCGGCGAGTTCGGCCTTCACCGCCACCACGGTCAGCGAGTGGCCGAGGATGTCGTGCAGGTCGCGGGCGGCGCGGGCCCGTTCCCCGGCGACCGCCAGCCGGTGGATCTCCCGCTGTGCCCGGAGCAGGTCGGAGTTCCGTTCGGCCAGCCGGATCACGCCGAAGGTGGCGAACGCGGCCAGCAGCAGGGCGAAGACCAGGTCGGACTGGCTGCGCCAGGCCGGTACGGCCAGCGGCAGGACCGCTGCGACCGCTGCCAGCCCGGCGACCACCAGCAGGGCGGTACGCCGTGGCAGCAGCAGCACCGCCGCGGTGGCGAGGTAGACGATCGTGACCAGCCAGTCCGCACCGGCACCGGGAATGGCGAGCAGGCCGAGGCAGAGCAGCAGGGCGAGCAGTACCCAGTTGAGCCGGGTGTCGAGCATTCCCCAGGTGGTCGGCGTACCGGTGCTGGCGCGGCGGAGCCGGGCCCGGACCACCAGCACGAAGATGAGCACGTAGGCGAGGCCGAAGGCGGCGAGCGCGCCGACCGCCAGGTCCCGGGCTAATCCGGGCGGGTGGTGCCAGGCGGAGCTGATCGGTTGACCCAGGTAGACCAGCCAGATCGCGCCGACCACCCAGCCGAGGTCCCGCCGGCCGTGGCGGCCAGGCCACCACCAGGCCGAACGGGGCGGGGAGGTCACCAGCCCACCCTAGCCAGCCCGGCGGTGTCGCCGGTCATACCCGCTGGGTGTCCCGCCGGAACAGGCGGGCGGCGCCGAAGCCGAAGGCGACGGTCCAGGCCAGTACGTTCACCACCGCGCCCAGGGTGAACCCGGATCCGGTCAGCGGGCTGCGGGCGATCTCGCCGACGCCGTACACCGGGGTGAACCTGGCGATGTCCTGCATGGCCTGCGGCAGCACTTCGAGCGGCACGAAGAGGCCGCCGAACATGGCCAGGATGGCGAGGATCGGGCCGAGGAACTGCATCACGTTCTCGGCCGGGGCGAGGTAGCCGACGAAGAGTCCGAAGGCGGCGAAGACCAGCGAGCCGATCCAGGCGGCCAGCCCGGCGAGCAGCCAGACGTGCAGCGGCATCCGTACGCCGGAAAGACCGCCGACGGCGAACTCGACCACGACCGCGACCAGGCCGAGCGCCATCGCGGTCAGCACCTTGGTGGTCACGTACGCGGCTGGGCGCAGCGGGGTGAGCCGTAGTTGCCGGCTCCAGCCCAGCGCGCGTTCGACCGCGACCATGCCACCGCCGCTGGTGGTCGCGACCATGGCGCCGTACACGGCCAGGCTGATCATGATGTAGCCGGTGGCCGGGGATCCGTTGTCGAGGGTCTGGCCGCGTTGCGGGAGGCCGAACAGGAGGAAGAAGACCGCCGGCATGACCAGGATGAAGATCATCGTACGGCGGTTGCGCAGCACCCGGCGGATCTCCAGCAGCAGGAAGGTCGACGTGAAGCCACCCAGCGGCGGGCGCTGCCGGCTCACGGCAGGTACGGGCGAGGCGGTGCTGGTCATCGGGTCCTCCGGTCTTCGACGGCAGCGCCTGCCGCGTCACCTGCGGTGGTGGTGCCACGGTTCGGGGCCTCGGTGGCGGTGAGGGCGATGAACGCGTCCTCCAGGTTGCGTGAGGTGATCTCCAGGTCCCGCGCGGCGGTGGTGGTGAGCAGGTGCCGCGCCACCGCGTCGGAGTCGGTGGCATGCAGCAGTACGGTGTCGCCGCGTACCTCGACCGAGTCGACGCCCGGCAGCGCGGCGAGCCGTACCTGGTCGGCGCCGGGCAGCGTGGCCCGTACCAGCCGGCCGGCGGCCAGGTTCTTGATCTCGGCGCTGGTGCCGTCGGCGACGATCCGCCCTTGCCGGACCAGCACGATCCGGTCGGCGTACGCGTCCGCCTCCTCCAGGTAGTGGGTGGCGAACAGGATCGTGCGACCCGCTCGGGCGTCCTGCCGGATCGCGGTCCAGAAGTCCCGCCGCCCCTCGACGTCCATCCCGGTCGTCGGCTCGTCGAGCACCATCAGGTCCGGATCGGAGAGCAGCGCCAGCGCGAACCGGAGCCGCTGCTGCTGGCCGCCGGAGCACTTACCGACCAGACGGTCGGCGATGCCGGTGATGCCGGCCCGGTCGAGCACTTCGGTCACCGGGCGGGCGTGGCTGAAGAAGGTGGCGGTCATCCTTACCGTCTCGGCCACGGTCAGGTCCTTGAGCAGGCCACCGGTCTGCATGACGGCGGCGATCCGGCCCTGCCCGATCGCGTCGGCGGGCGCCTGCCCGTAGACCCGTACGGTGCCCGAGGTCGGCTGGGCCAGGCCGAGCAGCATGTCGATAGTGGTGGTCTTGCCGGCGCCGTTCGGCCCGAGGAAGGCCACCACCTCGCCGGGTTCGATGCGCAGGCTGAGCCCGTCGACGGCGGTCACCGGGCCGAAGGTCTTGGTCAGTCCGGTCAGCTCGACGGCGGGGGTCCCCGCACCGCTGGCGACCGGTCGGGCCACCGGCACCGCGGTCGTTGATCTCGTCATGGGACCAGGTTGCGCCGCCGGGTGCCGGTCCCGATCGGCCGCGCGTCACCACCTGACCATGACATTTGTCAGCCCTGCCGATCGCCCTCGTTCGGCTGTCGGCGTGTGATCACGGTGGGTTGGTCGCTGCGAGTCCGGCCAGCAGGATGGCGAGCCCGCCACGGAACTCCTCGGCGGCGGGGATCTCCCGCGCGGTGCGGGCGGTCTCGGCGAGCAGCGGGAACGGTGTGGGCGGCAACTCCGCGAGCACGATCGTGCCCGGCCCCGAGAGCGGGCCGAGCTGTTCGGCGCTGAACGCGCCGACCAGATAACTGATCAGCGTACGGAAGGCGACGACCCGCCGCCGGTCGGCGAAGCCGGCCTCGGTGAGGGTGCCGAGCACCGCCTCACCCCAGGCCATCACGTGCCGGTTGCGGTGCCGGTGGCTCAGGAACAGCGGTACGACGGCGGGATGCGCGCCGACCGCGTCCCGGACCCGCTCGGCCAGCACGATCACACGCTCGGTCCAGGAGCCGTCTGGCCGGGCCGGGTCCAGGTCGTTCAGCACCAGGTCGACGACGAGCTGTTCGAGCTGTTCGCGGTCCTCCACGTAGCGGTACAGCGACATGGTGCCGATGCCGAGTTCCTGCGCGACCGTACGCATCGACAGGGTGTCGAGCCCGGCGCGGTCGATCACGGCGAGCGCGGCGGCGGCGATCCGCTCGTGGGTGAGGGACTTCGGACGAGGCATGGCCTTGACAGCGTACGCCATACGCCTACGCTCGTAGGAGTACGCCGTACGCCTACAAGGAGGACGGACATGCACCGAGACAACGCCCACCGACTACCGCCCGGACACGTCGTCGCACCCCTGGAACTGGTCACCGTCGACGGTGAGCCCGTCGCCGTGCCCGACGCCGATCGACTTGTCCACCTCCAGTTCCGCCGGTTCGCCGGTTGCCCGGTCTGCAACCTGCACCTGCGTTCCGTGGCCCGCCGGCACGCGGAGATCGAGGCGGCCGGCGTACGCGAGGTGGTCTTCTTCCACTCCGACGCCGACGAGCTGCGCGAACACACCTCCGATCTTCCGTTCGCGGTGATCGCCGACCCGGACCGGCGCTGGTACCGCGCGTTCGGGGTGGAGGCTGCCCCACGCGCCCTGCTCGACCCGCGAGTGTGGGGCCCGATCCTCCGGTCGGTCACGCTCGACCTGGTGGCGGTCGTCCGGCACGGCAAACCCCTGCCCTCGACCAGCCAGCCCAACGGCCGGATCGGCCTACCCGCCGACTTCCTGCTCGACACCGACGGCCGGCTGATCGCCAGCAAGTACGGGTCCCACGCCTACGACCAGTGGTCGGTGGACGAACTGCTGGAGCTGACCCGAGTCGGCGTAGGCCGCTGACCCTGTGTCCTTGCTCATAGCTCGCCGCAGGCGTGTGTACGGCGTAGACCTGACGTCTACGTTGTAAACGTACGTCGTATACCTACGCCGTACACAAACCAGCCGTCGGCTTCCCTATGAGGTACGCAATGCGACGCAGTCCCTGGGCCACCCTCGCGGTGTTGGCACTCGCCCAGTTCATCGTGGTGCTCGACGTGACGATCGTGAACGTCGCACTGCCCGACATCCAGTCCGACCTGCACTTCAGCACCGACAACCTGCAATGGGTGATCAGCGCGTACACCCTGCTTTTCGGCGGCTTCCTGCTGCTCGGCGGACGTGCCGCCGACCTGCTCGGACCTCGCCGGGTGTTCGTGGGCGGACTCGTCCTGTTCGGCGTGACCTCCCTGCTCGCCGGGTTCGCCACCTCGCCGGGCCTGCTGATCGGGGCAAGAGCCGTCCAGGGTCTGGGCGGCGCGCTGCTCTCGCCGGCCGCGCTGGCCATCCTCACCGTCACCTTCGCGCACGGCCGGGCCCGCAACATCGCCATGGGTGTCTGGGGCGGCCTGGCCGGGCTCGGCGGCACCCTGGGTGTGGTCGCCGGTGGGCTGCTCGTCGACTCACTGAGCTGGCGCTGGGTCTTCTTCGTCAACGTGCCGATCGTGATCGCCCTGGTCGCGATCATCCCGACCTTCGTCCGGGACATCCGCCACGACGAGCACGGCAACCGGACCTTCGACGTGGCCGGCGCGATCCTCGGCACCGGTGGACTGCTCGCCGTGGTCTTCGGCGTCGTACGCGCCGAGGCGAGCGGCTGGGGCTCGCTCGAAGTGGTCGGCTTCCTCACCGGCGGAATCGTGCTGCTGATCGCCTTCATCGCGGTCGAGGCCCGCTCCGCCGCACCACTCGTACCGCTGCGGCTGTTCCGCTCGCGCGCCCTGAGCGTCTCCAGCGCCGCCCTGGCCCTCAACGGCGCCGCCTTCCTCTCCATGTTCTTCCTGACCGCGATCTACCTCCAGCAGGTACGCGGAGACTCGCCACTGGCCGCGGGCGTGCACTTCCTGCCCATGGGCGCGGCCGCGATCGTGGGCGCCGCGCTCGCCACCCAGCTGGTACACCGGATCGGCACCCGTACGCTCCAGCTAGCCGGCGCGGTGCTCAGCGTCGCCGGTCTGCTGCTGCTCTCCCAGGCCGGCGCGACCGGCAGCTACGCCAGTGAACTGCTGCCCGGCTTCGTCCTGTTCGGACTCGGCATTCTCGGCGTCGGCGTACCGGCCCAGATCGCCGCCGTGGCCGACGTGGCGCACCACGAGGCGGGTGCCGCCTCGGGCGTGGTGACCGCCGTCTACCAGGTCGGCGGCGCACTGGGGCTGGCCATCGTCACCACCCTGTCCATCACCCGCACCACCGACGCGGTCGCCCAGGGGATCGACCAGCAGCAGGCACTGGTCGAGGGTTTCCACCGTGGACTGATGGTGGCCGCCGTGTTCGCGATCCTCAACCTCGTGGTCACGATCGCCACCCCGCAGTTGCGGCCCGACGCCGAACAGGTGGCCGAGGCGGCCGTCGCGGCGTGACCGCTGACGGGAACTCCTGAGTTTCCGCTACCGAAAGTCTTCACTTGCCATGACGGAAAGTCTGAGCGAGACTTTCCGTCATGGCAAGTGATGCACCCCTCGACTCGACCGCCCACCGACCCACCCCGGCCGAGGCCGCCGCGGCCCTGCGCCAGGTGCGAGACGCGCAGTCCTCACTCGGCCGCAGACTCGCACCTAGCTGGTACTTCGCAGCCGTGGCGGCAATGCTCGGCGCGACCACCCTGAGTCAACTGCTACCCACCGCGGCCACCATCGTGGTCACGCTCGCGCTGGTCGCGATCATGGGGGCGGTCGTGCGGGTCTTCTTCGACCGGGCCGGCGTCGTACCGCAGGTCGGCAAGGTCAACGCTCGGTGGATCATCCTCGCCACGACACCGCTGGTGCTCGTCACGCTGGCCGCCGCCTGGCTGGACGACTCCGGCCGCGAATGGGGCTGGATCGTCGCCGCCATCGTCAACTCCGGGACGGTGCTGGGCGTGGGCTGGTGGCACCGCCGCCAGTTGCGAGCGGGGGCATGACCGCGCAGGCGCCGGAGCCCGGCGGCTTCAACCTGGTCATCCACGCACCGAACCGGCTGCTGATCTGCGCGCTGCTCGACAGCGTCGCCGAGATCGAGTTCGGCGTGGTCCAGGAACGGCTGTCGGTCAGCGCTTCCGTGCTCAGCAAACACGTGACGGTCCTGGCCGAGGCCGGCTACGTGACACAACGCAAGGCGGTCCGGGAAACCCGGCCCCGGGTCTGGCTGCAGTTCACCCCCGAGGGGCGGGCCGCGTACCGGGCCCACGTCGCCGCCCTACAGGCGATCGTCGGCACCCAGTCCGACCCGGTCGAGGCCTGACGACAGGCTCGCCGCACGGCGGTGCTACCGGCCGAGCGTGCCCGTGGGCCGCTCGGCCGCCACCGGTGCCGCCGGCCGGCTCACCGCAGGTGGCCGATCACCCCGGACTCGATCACGATGGCCGCGCCGATGACCATGAAGACCCCCGGCACGATCCAGTGCCCGTACCGCTGCACGATCGCGATGACCTGCCGGTGCGAGCCGAGCCAGGAGCCGACCAGGCACCACACCGCGGTCAGTGCGGCAAACACCACCACGGTCACCAGGCTGTCCGCCAACCCGACGGTACGGAACAGCGGGGTGTAGACGGAGATGTTGTCGGCACCGTTGGCGATCGTCACCCCGGCCACCGACACCAGGCCGGTCGCCACCGCCGCCCCCGGCGGCTCGTCCTGCCCACGGGCGCGAACCGCGGCGATCAACCCGCTTACGCCCAACGCGAAGGGCAGCAGCCCGAGCAGACCCACCCACTCGTCCGGCACGATCGTCAACCCGAGGGCCGCGACCGCCGACACCGCCACCAGTACGCCGATCCCGGCGTACTGTCCTGTCCAGACCTGCCACACCTTCGGTGAGCCGTTGGCGCGTGCGGAGAGGAACAGCACCGTCAGCACGATGATGTCGTCGACGTTCGTGCCCGCGAACACGCCGACCGCCGTCAGTAAGGTGCTGGCGAGATCTCCCACGCGCGACAGCGTACGAGTCCGGCGGGCGACAGGCCCTACTCGGCCAGGTACGTCCCCGGCGCCCTGCTCCGGTTGGACTGGGCAAGCAGGAGCTGACGTACGAAAGTGCTGGTGGAGCCAAGGGGACTCGAACCCCTAACCCCTGCCTTGCAAAGGCAGTGCTCTGCCAGTTGAGCTATGGCCCCGAAGGGCGGCTGACGCCGCCAGGTCGGGCAATCCAGGTCGAGCGAATTACCGGAGGTCCGGTGCGGTGGTGGCCTCGTGCCACAGCGCCCGCTCGTCGTTGGATTCCTTGACCTTCTTGGCGATCAGGGCCGCCACGCCGACAACGCTGGCGAGGATCAGAAGCTTCTTGAACATGACAGTCCCTCACGCTCGACTGCTGTCGGACGATCTGAAAGTGGGGCTAGCTGGAATCGAACCAGCGACCTCAGAGTTATCAGCTCTGCGCTCTAACCGACTGAGCTATAGCCCCGTGCGACGAGCAAGGTTACCGTACCTACGGGCCAGGTCCCAACTCGGGGGCTGACCCCCAGACTGACCTGCGACAACGAACTGTGCGCGGGTAACCCTGCGGTCGTCGCAGACGCTACCGAATGCAAAACGCCGGGGCCACCGCAATATCTGCGGAGCCCCGGCGTCGGCACGTTGTCAGTCGCGCTCGGCGAGGGTCAACTCGATCCCGCCGACCAGGTCGGCGCAGACGTTGTAGACGAACGCCCCGAGCGTTGCGAGCGCGGTGAACAGCACCACGTTCACCAGCCCGATCAACGCAGAGCTGAGGATCACGCCCTTGGCGGTGATCTTCAGGGCGTTGTCACTCTGCCCACCACCGGCGTTGATCAGGTCCGTGAGGCTGCTGTTGACGCTCTCGAACACGCCCATCGCGTCCAGCGCGAGGTAGAGCACCGAGGTCGCCACGATCACGACGACGAAGAGCACCAGCGACACCGCGAACGAGAACTTCATCACCGACCAGGGGTCGATGCGCTTGAGGTTCAGCCGGGCCCGTCGCGGCCCCCGCGAGGCGGCGGAGCCGACCGCACTGCGGGCCGAACGTACGGCCTCGCTCACCCGGGCCGCACCGACCGCGGCAGCGCCGCCGAACGTACGGGCCGGGCCACCGGCCTGGTCCGGCCGAGCCGAACCCGTCGCCCGACCCTGGTCGGAACCGCCCGGTCCGCCCGTGGGTGCGCCGGGAGCCGGCTGACCCAGCACGGACATGCCCGGCATGGTCTGCCCCGGAGCGGACTGCCCCGATGCCGGGGCGCCGGAGCTGCCCGGCATCGACGGTCTGCTCTGCGCGCCCGGCCGATTCTGGCCACTCGGCCGGTCGGCGGACGGCGGGCCGCTGGCCGACGCGGCAGCGCCGGCTCCCGCGCCAGAGGACGGCGTCGAGGACGACCCGCCCTCGGTGCCGGATGCCTCGGCCGGGCGGCTGCCCGCTTCCCCGCCGGGCTGATCCGGCGGGGGTGGCATGCCGGGGGCCCGGGTGAATTTCGGCGACGGTGCGTCGGCGGGGACTACCGCCCGGCCGACGGCCGCGCGGCCGGTCGCTGGTGCGCCGCCCGCGGCGGCCTCCTCATCGACCGGGTTGGCCGAGGTCCCCGCACTCCCCGACTTCGCCTGTGTCTCCGTCATCAACTAGTCCTGTTCGTCAGGCTCGTCGGCATTGCGAGCAATGGCCACGATCGTCACACCATCCGGGAGGTCCATAAGCTTGACCCCCATTGTGTTCCGATCGCGTGTACGGCGTACAGGCTTCACCGGAGTCCGGATGACGCCGCCGTTACTGGTGATCGCGAACAACTCGTCGTCCGGGCTGATCACCACTGCGCCGACCAGTCCACCACGTCGCTCGGTGATCTTCGCGGTCAGCACACCCTTTCCTCCCCGGCCCTGGACCGGATATTCCTCGATCGGCGTACGTTTTGCGTACCCGCCGTTCGTTGCCACCAGGACATCCATCCCGTCGGTGACCACTTCCATGGCCAACAGGACGTCGTCGTCGGTGAAGCGCATCCCGATCACGCCCGAGGTGGCGCGGCCCATCGGCCGCAGTGCCTCGTCGGTGGCGTTGAACCGGATCGCCTGTGCCTTTTTGGACACCAGCAGGAGATCGTCCTCGGGTCCGGCAAGTGCCGCGCCGACCAGCTCGTCCTCGTCGCGAAGGTTGATCGCGATGATGCCGCCGGATCGGTTGGAGTCGAACTCCTCCAGCTTGGTCTTCTTGACCAGGCCCTTCTGCGTCGCCAGCACCAGGTACGGCGCGACCTGGTAGTCCGGGATTTGGATGACCTGGGCGATCTGCTCGTCCGGCTGGAAGGCGAGCAGGTTGGCCACGTGCTGGCCCTTGGCGGTACGGCTCGCCTCCGGCAATTCGTACGCCTTGGCCCGGTAGACCCGGCCCTTGTTGGTGAAGAAGAGCATCCAGTTGTGCGTGGAGCAGACGAAGAAGTGGCTGACGATGTCGTCCTGGCGCAGGGTCGCGCCGCTGACACCCTTGCCGCCGCGGCGCTGCGACCGGTACAGGTCGACCTTGGTGCGCTTGGCGTAGCCGGTGCGGGTGATGGTGACCACGACGTCCTCGCGGGCGATCAGGTCCTCCATGGAGACCTCGCCGTCGAACGGCAGGATCTTGGTACGCCGCTCGTCGCCCCACTTCGCCACGATCTCGCCGAGCTCCTCGGAAACGATCTTCCGCTGCCGCTCCGGCTTGGCCAGGATGTCCTTGTAGTCGGCGATCTCAAGCTCGATCTTCGCCAACTCGTCGATGATCTTCTGACGCTCCAGCGCGGCGAGCCGCCGCAGCTGCATGTCGAGGATCGCGGTCGCCTGGATCTCGTCGATCGTCAGGAGCTGGACCAGACCCTGGCGGGCCTCCTCGACCGTGGGCGAGCGCCGGATCAGGGCGATCACCTCGTCGAGTGCGTCCAGTGCCTTGACCAGACCGCGCAGGATGTGCGCCCGCTCCTCGGCCTTGCGCAGCCGGTACGCGGTCCGCCTCCGGATCACCTCGATCTGGTGCTCGACGTAGTACCGGATGAACTGGGCCAGGTTGAGCGTGCGCGGCACCCCGTCGACCAGCGCCAGCATGTTGGCGCCGAAGGTCTCCTGGAGCTGGGTGTGCTTGTAGAGGTTGTTCAGCACCACCTTGGCGACCGCGTCGCGCTTGAGCACCAGCACGATCCGCATGCCGGTACGCCCGGAGGACTCGTCCCGGATGTCCGCGATCCCGGCGAGCTTGCCCTCCTTGACCAACTCGGCGATCCGCTCGGCCAGGTTGTCCGGGTTGACCTGGTAGGGCAGCTCGGTGACGACCAGACAGGCCCGCCCCTTCTTGTCCTCCTCCACGTCGACCACGGCGCGCATCCGGATCGAGCCGCGGCCGGTCCGGTACGCGTCCTGGATCGGCTGGTGTCCGACGATCAGCCCGTAGGTGGGGAAGTCCGGACCCTTGACGATCTCGATCAGCGCGTCGAGCGTGGTGGCCTCGTCGGCGTCCGGGTTCTCCAGGCACCACTGCACCGCCGCGCCGATCTCCCGCAGGTTGTGCGGCGGGATCTTGGTGGCCATGCCGACCGCGATGCCCTCGGAGCCGTTGAGCAACAGGTTCGGGATCCGGGACGGCAGGATCGTCGGTTCCTTGGCCCGGCCGTCGTAGTTGTCCTGGAGGTCGACGGTGTCCTCGTCGATGTCCCGGAGCATCTCCATCGCCAGCGGGTCGAGCTTGCACTCGGTGTACCGCATGGCGGCGGCGGGGTCGTTACCGGGCGAACCGAAGTTGCCGTTGCCGTCGACCAGCGGGTAGCGCAGCGACCAGGGCTGGGCCATCCGGACCAGCGCGTCGTAGATGGAGGAGTCGCCGTGCGGGTGGAACTGACCCATCACGTCGCCGACCACCCGGGAGCACTTCACGTACCCGCGGTCCGGACGGTAGCCGGAGTCGAACATGGCGTAGAGGATCTTGCGGTGTACGGGCTTGAGTCCGTCCCGTACGTCCGGCAGGGCCCGCCCCACGATCACGCTCATCGCGTAGTCGAGGTAGGACCGCTGCATCTCCACCTCGAGGCCCACCGGCTCGATGCGGTCGTGCTGGACCACCGCCGCGATGGCGGCGGCCGGATCGACCGGCTCGCTATCGAAGGACTCGGGAGTATCCGTCACTGTCAACCCTTATCAGACTAATTAGCCGCTTTACCTGTGGATAACGGCTGTGGAAACCGTCGAAGCTGTGGATAACCATGTGGATTCAAGTCTCCGTGCACCCACTGGTCATCCTGATGTCCACCGTCGGTCACCCGGAAACCAGGACACGATCAGGAAGATCCCGCCGTACGGGAGCAGCCTTAAATGTCGAGGAACCGGACATCCTTCGCGTTTCGCTGGATGAACGACCGTCGTGCCTCCACGTCCTCACCCATCAGGACGCTGAATAGCTCATCAGCGGTTGCAGCGTCGTCGAGCGTGACCTGACGCAGCGTACGCGTTGCCGGGTTCATCGTGGTCTCCCAAAGCTCCGGGTAGTTCATCTCGCCCAGACCCTTGAACCGCTGGATGTCGTCCGGCTTGGCGTTGGGCTTCTTCTGCTGCCGCAGCGCGATCAGCCCGTCCCGTTCCCGGTCGGAGTACGCGTACTGGGCGTCGTCGCCCTTCTTGTTCCACTTGATCTTGTAGAGCGGCGGGGCGGCCAGGTAGACGTGACCCATCTCGACGAGCGGCCGCATGAAGCGGAACAGCAGCGTCAGCAGCAGGGTCTGGATGTGCTGGCCGTCCACGTCCGCGTCGGCCATCAGCACGACCTTGTGGTAGCGCAGCTTCTCCATGTCGAAGTCGTCGTGGATGCCGGTACCCAGCGCCGTGATCAACGCCTGGACCTCGTTGTTCTTCAGCACCCGGTCGATCCGGGCCTTCTCCACGTTGAGGATCTTGCCGCGGATCGGCAGGATCGCCTGGGTACGCGGATCACGCCCCTGCTTGGCCGAGCCACCCGCGGAGTCACCCTCGACGATGAACACCTCGGACTCGCGCGGGTCGGTCGACTGGCAGTCGGCGAGCTTGCCCGGCATCGAACCGGACTCCAGCAGCGACTTGCGCCGGGCCAGCTTGCGCGCCTGCTGCGCGGCTATCCGGGCCCGGGATGCCTGGGTCGCCTTGGTGATGATCAGCTTGGCCTCGGCCGGGTTGCGCTCGAACCAGTCCACCAGCCACTCGTTGCAGACCCGGAGCACGAAGCTCTTCACCGGGGTGTTGCCCAGCTTGGTCTTGGTCTGACCCTCGAACTGCGGGTTGGACAGCTTCACCGAGATGATCGCGGCCAGCCCCTCCCGGACATCCTCGCCGGAGAGCTTCTCGTCCCCCTTGAGGAACTTCTTCTCGATGCCGTACTTGTTGACCACACCGGTCAACGCGGCCCGGAAGCCCTCCTCGTGGGTACCACCCTCGTGGGTGTTGATCGTGTTGGCGAAGGTGTAGACCGACTCGCCGTACGACTCGTTCCACTGCATGGCGATCTCGACCGACATGCCCTCTTCCTCGGCCCCGAACTCGACCACCGTCTTGTGGATCGGGCTCTTCGAGGCGTTCAGGTGCCGGACGAAGTCGGAGATGCCGCCCTTGTAGCAGAAGGTCACCTCGCGCGGCTTGCCGTCGTCCTCCTGGACCCGCTCGTCGCGCAACTGGATCGTCAGGCCCCGGTTGAGGAACGCCATCTCCTGCAGGCGGCGGTAGATGGTCTCGAAGGTGAACTCGATCGTCTCGAAGATCGTCGGGTCCGGCCAGAACGCGACCGAGGAGCCGGTGAGGTTGGTGCTCTCGCCCTTCTCCAGCGGCGTCGGCTTGGAGTTGTGGTACTGCTGCCGCCAGACGAAGCCGTCCTTGTGGATCTCCAGCGCCATCCGGACGGAGAGCGCGTTAACCACCGAGACACCCACGCCGTGCAGGCCGCCGGAGACCGCGTACGCCTTTCCGTCGAACTTGCCACCGGCGTGCAGGATGGTCAGCGCCACCTCGACGCCCGGCTTCTTCAGCGTGGGGTGAAGGTCGACCGGGAAACCACGGCCGTTGTCGACCACCCGTACGCCGCCGTCGGCGAGCAGCGTCACCTCGATGGTGTCGCAGTATCCGGCGAGTGCCTCGTCAACCGCGTTGTCGACGACCTCCCAGACCAGGTGGTGCAGACCGCGCTCGCCGGTTGATCCGATGTACATACCGGGCCGCTTGCGAACCGCCTCCAGGCCCTCGAGCACCTGGATCGACCCGGCACCGTATTCCTGCTTGTCCTGCGTTGCCACCTTGGCCACTTTCTCGCACCATCCGGGCACAGGGCGCGGCGGGCGCGGGTTTGGCGGGCACGCGACTCAGCGCACAGGCCGGCACCACGATTGATCTGCGGATACGGCCGAAAGCGCCGGTCGCCGCGGATGCCCGCGGTTCGCGATCGGCTCGGACCCGGTGCGGACTGGTGGCCCAGGCCAACCTGGCCCGCGTCGTCGCTCCACACCGTGTCCTCGTCTCGATGTCAATCCTACTGTGCCGAGACGACAGAACCAGTACGCGGCACCCCTGCGGACCCACCTGAGACCCCCGTAGCCGGCCGCACCCCGCCTACCGCGACTCCCCCCACACGCCACCGGTCGGATCAAGGCCGCTCCGCGCCGCCGCGCTCGACCCGGAGGCGGATCTTGGGCACGGGGGTCGCGCGAACGGCTCGCCGTGCCGTAACTTTGCGTCGCTGTCGCCGTGCCTCGGACGGCCGGTTCGGTACGTGCTCAGGAAGGTGACGCCCGATGGGGCTGGACAACGTCGCGGTGCATTGGCCGCGTACCGGCCGCTTCTACGATCCGGTGGCCCCGGCCGACTTCGTGGACTTCGGCGACCTCGCCGACGCGCCCGAGGTGGCCGCGCCGACCGCCGCGCTGGCCGGGCACATCGCCAAGACCGGAACGGTACGCGCGACCGCGTACACCGAGCTTGTCGATCTTCTGCTCGGGCTCGACGGTGTGCTCTACGCCACAGAGGCCGCGGCCGAGGACGAGGACCCGGTGATCGACCCCGATGGCTGCGCCTGGATCGCCGGCGGCCTCGAACGCTTCGTCGACGGACACCGCCAGTACGGCGATCTGGTGACCTTCGACACGGTCGGTGCCGTGCTCCGGTCCGCGCTCGCCGACGGGCGGCTGGCCGAGCAGCAACTGCGCTGGCTGGACAACCGGCTCGACGCCCTGCGCGACGAGTCGGGCGCGGCCCCGCAGTGGAGTTTCGTACGGTCGGAGCTGAGCGTGCTCGCCGGCTTCTACCGACGCTGCGCCGACCGTGGTTTCGCCGTCTACGCCGACTCCTGACTGTTACCGCCCGGGTAGCTACTGGGTCGGCGTTTGCCCAGCTCAGGCCGAGCGCGGCCGGGCATGAACTCCATCACTAGAAGTAAGCGATCCGCTACCTCCTGAGCCAGGATTGCACGTCGCCGAGAGCCGGCGGCGGAGTCCGGGACCTGGTGCGCGTTCGTCGCCGCCGTCCGAGGGGGGTCGGCTCGCGACCATGCGCGCCACATTCGCTGCTCTGCGCCATCGCAACTACCGCATCTGGGCCGGCGCCGGCTTCGTGTCGATCATCGGCACCTGGATGCAGGTACTCGGCATCAACTGGTTCGTGCTCCAGGCGACCGGTTCGGTGACCTCGATGGGCTGGGCGGTGCTGCTCCAGGCGGTACCCACCCTGCTGCTCAGCACCTGGGGCGGCGCGCTCGCCGACCGGCTACCGGCCCGGCCGTTGCTGGTCGGCACCCAGGTCATGCACACCGCGCTCGCCCTGGGGCTGGCGGCCGTGGCCTGGTCGCACACCGGCGGACTGCCGGTGATCTACGCGATCTCGCTGATCAGCGGCGCCGTCTCCGCCGTCGAGGGCCCGGTGATGGGACGCTGGGGTTCCACCCTGGTCGACCGCGCCACCCTCGGCAACGCCCTCGCGCTCGGCTCGCTCACCAACTCGGCCGGCCGGATCCTCGGCATGAGCGTCGGTGCGGTGGTGGTCGCCGCGTCCGGCCCCGCCCCGCTGTTCCTGATCAACGCGATCAGCTTCGCCGCGGTGGTGTTGGCACTGCTCGCCATCCGGCAGGGCGACCTGCACACCCCCGCACCGGAGCCCGACGGGATCGAGACGCGCTCCGACACCGGCGGCGTACGGGCCGGTTTCGCGTACCTGCGGGGGCAGCCGCTGGTGCTGATCATGCTGGCGCTCGCCTTCGTACTCGGCAGCCTCGGGCGTAACTACCAGGTGACCATGGCCGCCATGAGCGACGGTCCGCTGGGCGCCGGCGCCTCGGGGTACGGGCTGCTATCGACCGTCTTCGCGGTCGGCACCGTGGTCGGTGCGCTGATCGCCGCCCAACGACGCGAACTGGGCTACGGCATCCTGATCGGTGCCGGGGTGCTCGCCAGCCTGATGCAGATCCTGGCCGGTCTGGCACCCGGCACCTGGAGCTTCGCGGCGTTCATCCTGCCGATCGCGGCGACCGCGGTCCTCATCGACACCACCGTCGGCACCCGCGCCCAACTCGACACCGACGGCGCGATGCGCGGTCGGGTACTCGCCGCCGTCGGCGTCACCGGCGCCGTCTCGGCAGCGGTCGGTGCACCACTGCTCGGCTGGCTCTCCGAACACCTCGGGCCGCGCCAGACGCTGGTGCTGGCCGGGGCGCTCGCGGCGCTCGCCTCGGTGGCGGCCGGGCTCGCGCTCGGCCGGCAACGGGCCCGGGCCGTACCGGTCGTGTCGACGCCACCGGCTCCGGTCACCGTCGGTCGGGCGGCCGCCCGGCGGCGTGGCGTGGCGGCGGTCAGCCGTATGTGTCCCGTGGGCCACGCCCCCGTACCCGTCGTGGCCCACGCGACCACGACGGTGCTGTCGGCCCGTGGATATGCAGCTTCCGAACCACGTTATGGCCGACCTCGCCGGCGATCCGCTTCAACAGCGAGCCGGCCAGCAGCCGTAGCTGGGTCGCCCACGCGGTCGACTCAGCCTCCACCGTCAGCTCGCCGTCCTCCAGCTTGATCGGGCGACTGTGCTTGGCCACGTCCGGGCCGACCACCTTCTCCCACGCCCCGAAAACCGTCGCCTCCGCGGTGGGCTGCTGCCAGCCACGCGCCTTGACCAGGCGGGCGAGCACCGTACCGAGCAGTTGCGGATCGCGCGGATCCGGTCCGGGGCCCGAGTAACCCCGTAGCCGCCGCCGGGGTTGGCCGTCGCGGCCCAGACCCCGGTCGTCGCCGGTCACCCCGTCGGCGTCCGCGCCGGTCCGGCGCCGCTGCGGCGCCCGGTTCGTCTCCCGACGCGCCCGCGCCGCATCCAGTACGGCCCGAGCCAGCTCCGGCCCGCTCTGCTCCGCTGTCGTACCGGCCCCCGTCGGCGGATCGGACGCGGATCCGGTCGCCGGTGCCTTGGGCGGTGTCGACCTCGTGCTCTGCTTCGCCTTCGAAGCCGGCTTCCGGCTCGGGTCCGGGTTCGCTTCAGTGGGCACGGCGGACCGTCCCGTCCGTCACCGCGTACCGGGATCCGCGCAGCAGGCGCGGCACGTCGTCATCGACCGCGCAGGTGACCAGGAGCTGACTGGCCCCGCCGACGAGTTCGGCCAGCCGCTCGCGTCGGCCGGCGTCCAGTTCGGCGAACACGTCGTCGAGCGCGAGCACCGGCTCGATGCCGTCCGCCCGCAACAGGTCGTACGCGGCCAGCCGCAGCGCCAACGCGTACGACCAGGACTCGCCGTGGCTGGCGTACCCCTTGGCCGGCATCGGCCCCAGGGTGAGGGCGAGTTCGTCCCGGTGTGGGCCGACCAGCGTGACGCCGCGCTCGACCTCGCTCGGGCGGGACTCGGCCAACGCGGCAGCCAACGCCGCCTCGAGCGTCGCCCGGTCCGGCACCGGGTCGGTCAGCTCGATCGACGGTCGGTACGCGATCCCGGCCGCACCACGACCGGCAGCCACCGCGTCGTACGCCTTGGTGACGTGCGGCGCCAGGGTGGCGACAAGGTCGAGCCGACCCGCGAGCAGTTCCGCGCCGTGCCGGGCGAGTTGGGCGTCCCAGACGTCGAGGGTGGAGAGGTCGCCACCCCGCGAACCGCCGGTCTTGCGGGCCAGGTACGACGTCCGCAGCAACGCGTTGCGCTGCTTGACCACCCGCTCGTAGTCGGCCCGGACCCCGGCGTAGCGCGGCTGCCGGGTGACCAGCAGGTCGTCCAGGTAGCGGCGCCGCTCCGCCGGGTCGCCCCGGATCAGCTCCAGGTCCTCCGGGGCGAAGAGCACCAGGCGCAGCGCGCCGAGTACGTCGCGGGCCCGCCGGACCGGTGAACGACCCAGCCGGGCCCGGTTCGCCTTGCCGGGGACGATCTCCAGTTCGACCAGCAGTTCCCGGCCGTCGTGCACGATCGCGCACCGCAGCACCGCGGCGCTCGCGCCGACCCGTACCAGCGGGGCGTCCGTGGCGACCCGGTGACTGGACAGGGTCGCCACGTAGCCGAGTGCCTCGACGAGATTCGTCTTGCCTACCCCGTTGGGGCCGACGAAGACGTTCCCGCCCGGCTCGAGGTCCAGCTCGACCCGCTCGTACGAGCGGAAGTCGACCAGTTCGAGCCGGCGGACGTACACCGGGCGCTAGTTCTTGTGGATGGCGTGGCCGCCGAACTGGTTGCGCAGCGCGGCCACCGCCTTGATCGCGGGCGAGTCGTCCTGGCGGGACACGAACCGGGCGAAGAGCGATGCGGCGATCACGTTCATCGGCACCGCCAGGCGGATCGCCTCCTCGACGGTCCACCGGCCCTCGCCGGTGTCCTCGGCGTAGCCGCGCAGGTTGGCCAGCTCCGGGTCCTCGTCGAGAGCCCGGTCGAGCAGGTCGAGCAGCCAGGAGCGGACCACCGTGCCCTCGCGCCACGACTTGATCACGCCGGGCACGTTGGTCACCAGTTCGGAGGCGGACATCAGCTCGTAGCCCTCGGCGTACGCGTGCATCAGGCCGTACTCGATGCCGTTGTGCACCATCTTGGCGTAGTGCCCGGCACCGACCGGGCCGGCGTGCACGAAACCGAACTCGCCGGCCGGCTTGAGCGCCTCGAAGATCGGCATCAGCCGGTCGACGTGCTCCTGGGAGCCGCCGACCATCAGGCCGTACCCGTTCTGCCGGCCCCACACGCCGCCGGAGACGCCGACGTCGACGTAGCCGATGCCGAACCGGTCCAGCTTCTCTGCCCGCGGGGCGTCGTCGCTGAAGCGGGAGTTGCCGCCGTCGATCACGATGTCACCCGACGCCAGCACCCCGGAGAGCTCGTCGATGGTCGCCTCGGTCACCGCGGCCGGGACCATCACCCAGACCACCCGGGGGGCGGCCAGCTTCTCGACCAGCTCGGCGAGACCGGCAACGTCGGTGACCCCGGGGTCACGGTCGAAACCGACCACCTCGTGTCCGGCGGCGCGCAACCGTTCGCGCATGTTGCCGCCCATCCGACCGAGACCTACCAGGCCGATTTGCATTTCCGTGTCCCCTTATGAGTTACGTTCTACCGATTCGGGGTCAGCGGGTGACCCTAATCGGCATGATCAAATAGCGATAGCCGGGGATTACTTCCCCGTCTTCCCCGGAGGGGGAGATCACCGCGGGCTTGAAGGCGTCGACGAACGAGAAGACCGCCGTCGCGGCGCCCAGATTCTGTAGCCCGTCGATCAGGTAGCCGGGATTGAAGCCGATGGTCAACGGCTCACCGGTGAAGGTGGCCTCCATCGCCTCGCTCGCCCGCGCGTCCTCGGTGCCGCCAGCCTCGACCACCAGGCCGTCCGAGCTGAAGCTCAGCAGCACCGGGGTGGTCCGCTCGGCGACCAGCGAGACGCGCTTGACGACCTCGATCAGCCCGCTGACCGCGACCCGTGCCTCGGCGTTGTGGCTGCTCGGGAAGAGCGACCGGACCGGCGGGTAGTTGGCGCCGTCCAGCAACCGGCTGGTGGTACGCCGGGTGCCACCGGCGAAACCGATCATTCCCTCGCCGGCCGCGCCCTGGGCCAGGGCCATGACCACCTGGCCGCCGGTCGGACCGAGCGTCTTCGCGGTGTCGTGCAGGGTCTTGGCCGGCACCAGCGCGTTCAGGCTGATCTCCGGGTCGTCCGGCTGCCACTGCATCTCGCGCAGCGCGAGCCGGTAACGGTCGGTCGCGAGCATCGCCAGCGTGCTGCCGTTCAGCTCGATCCGTACGCCGGTCATCATTGGCAGCGTCTCGTCGCGCCCGGCGGCGATCGCCACCTGGCTGACCGCCGAGGCGAACGCGGCGGCGTCGATGGTGCCGGCGCTGGCGGGCATCTCGGGCAGCGTGGGGTAGTCCTCGACCGGCATGGTCGGCAGGGTGAACCGGGCGCTGCCGCAGACCAGTTCCAGGTGCGAGCCGACCGCGGCGATGTCCACCGGCTTGGCCGGCAGCGCCTTGGTGATTTCGGCGAGCAGTCGGCCGGAGACGAGTGCCGCGCCGTCCGCGTCGGCCTGTACGTCCACCGTCACCTGGCTCGAGACCTCGTAGTCGAAGCCGGACACGTGCAGGCTGCCCTCGGCGACCCGCAGCATCACACCGGCGAGCACCGGAACCGATGGCCGGTTCGGCAGACTCTTGGCCGTCCAGGCCACGGCGTCGGCGAGCGCGTCGCGCTCCACTCGGAACTTCATGCCATTGCCTCCGCGTCGACGTCAGCGACCACTGTCTCATGCCGGGTGCTGCCTGCCCGCCCGGCCAACCGTGCGGATCCCCATCGCACCTTAGGCCGCGATGTCATCGGCTGTGCGCCCGACCCCGGTGGTTCGGTACTCGGTGCAGGGCTCTGGTCGGGTCGATCAGCTGAATCCACAGAATGCCCAACGGTGATGATTGGTTTTTGTTGTCTTAGAGATAAAACTCATCGTCTTCATCGGTGTTGTGCAAACTGTGGATGAGCGGCGTTTGGCCTGGCCAGAGGATTATCCACCGGTGGGTTCGCTGGGGAAAACCTGGGGTAAAACCCGGCTCGCGATCCACAGCCCGGCGGCGGCCGGCAGTTGTCCACGGTTGTCCACCGGTTGTCCACCGGTTCTCCACCGGGTTTCTCCCCAAGCCTGGGGACAGCCGAATCCCCATCGATCATCGTTGTCCCCAGAACCTTCAACAGCCGGTCCACAGCCCGCGGGCGTCCGTGGATAACTCGACTACGGAGCGTGTCTGTCCACAGCGGTTTCCCCAGAAGTTGTCCACAGGTTGTGGATAGCAGGGAAGATCGGCACTACCGGTTGTCCACCGTCGGTGGATAACAAGGTGTGGACAACTTCCGCCCATCCACCGCCGATCGCCGCCCACAGGTCGGTCGAGGCGCCCATCCGCCGTTGCCGGTGCCCTCCGACCCTCGGCACGGCGCCCGATCCGGGCCGAGATGCGCCGTGGGAAAGCCCCGCGCCCGCCGCCGGATCTCGTCCGATCGTCGGCCGACCTCACCCGACCGGACGATCCGACCGACCCCGGTACGGGCGCGCGCCACCGGCCGAGTTTCGGGGGGCGCCACGAGCACTCGGACAATCGGGTACGGGCGGAGCACCCGCCACGGACACCGCAGCGGCAGAGCGGGTGGGGACGCGTACGCGGGCTAGCGCCGACGTACCCGTTGGTTATCTGCGGGGTCGGTCACGGCGCGGGAAGGTCGGCACCCGTTGCGGGTCCGGCCGACGGCGCGACCCGCTTCAGGTGTTCTGCTTGATCCGGTTCGTCAGCTCGGCGATCTGGTTGTAGAGCGAACGCCGCTCGGCCATCTGCTGACGGATCTTGCGGTCGGCGTGCATCACCGTGGTGTGGTCCCGGCCGCCGAACGCCTGACCGATCCGGGGCAGCGACAGCTCGGTCAGTTCGCGGCACAGGTACATGGCCACCTGGCGAGCGTTGACCAGCACCCTGGACCGGGACTGGCCGCGCAGGTCCTCCAGGCTCACCCCGAAGTAGTCGGCGGTGGAGACCATGATCTGGTCGGCGTTGATCTCCGGGCCGGAGCCGTCCGGGATGAAGTCGCGCAGGACCTCCTCGGCCAGCGACAGCTCGACCGTCGCCCGGGTAAGGCTGGCGAACGCGGTAACCCGGATCAGGGCGCCCTCCAACTCCCGGATCGAGTTCGACACCCGCGACGCGATGAACTCCAGTACGTCCGGTGGGGCGTACATGCGCTCCTGGGCGGCCTTCTTCTGGAGGATCGCGATCCGCGTCTCCAGGTCCGGCGGCTGGATGTCGGCCAACAGCCCCCACTCGAACCGGGTACGCATCCGGTCTTCCAACGTCGCCAGGTCCCGGGGCGAGCGGTCGGAGCTGATCACGATCTGCTTGTTCGCGTTGTGCAAGGTGTTGAAGGTGTGGAAGAACTCCTCCTGGGTCCGCTCGCGGTTCTCCAGGAACTGGATGTCGTCGATCAGGAGGATGTCGACGTCGCGGTAGCGGCGCTGGAACGCACTGGTCTTGTCGTCGCGCAGCGAGTTGATGAAGTCGTTGGTGAACTCTTCGGTGGAGACGTACCGCACCGAGCGGGCGTTGCCCAGCGTCGTGGCGTAGTGCCCGATGGCGTGCAACAGGTGGGTCTTGCCCAGCCCGGAGCTGCCGTAGATGAAGAGCGGGTTGTACGCCTTGGCCGGCGACTCGGCGACCGCAACCGAGGCGGCGTGGGCGAACCGGTTGGACGAGCCGATGACGAAGGTCTCGAACATGTACTTCGGGTTCAGCCGGTTACCCCCGCTGCTCCCGCTGTCCATGCCGCCGCCCAACCGGCGGTCGTCACGGCCCGGGGTCCGGTGGTCCATCGGGGAACCGCCGCGGCCGGGGCCGCTGTCCGTGCCGTTGTCGCGAGCCAGACCGCGCGGCCCCGGATCGCCGTGCCCGCCGATCGAGTCGTCCCGGTAGCGATGCTCCACCTGCCGGGGGTCGAGGCCGTGCGGGCCCCGCTCGACGCCACGGTCGTCCAGGTTGCGCCGCTCCTGCAGTGGTGCCGGCGGCCGGCCCTGGTCGGTGTAGGAGCCGTCCGGGTAGCCCGGCTCGGGGTACTGCTGCTCGGGGGGATAACCGGTGTGGTCCGGGTAGCCGGGGCCGAAGAGGGTGTCCTGTCCGCCGTCGCGGCTGTTCGGGATCATCCCCATCCGGGGCGGTTCGACCGGGGCGGCGGGGTACTGGGCGGAGCCGGTCGGTACCCGGTCGACGGGGCCGGTGGGCGCGGTGTCCCGTGGCAGCTCCGGCGGTGGTCCGTAGGCACCGGGGCCGGGGGCCGGGGCGTATCCGCTCGGGGCGGGATTCGGGGTGCCGCTGCCGTACAACGTGCCGGTCGGTCGTCCCTGGCCGTCTTCCGGCGGTCGTACCGTGACCGCGACCTGGATGGCCCGACCGAGATGCCGGGAGAGCGCGTCGGTGATCGCGGGCCGGAGCCGGGACTCGATGACGTCGCGGGTGAACGCGTCCGGGACCGACAGCAGTGCGGTGTCCTCGACGATGGCCCGCAGGCGGGTGAGGCGGAGGTACGCGCGCTGTTGCGCCGAGATAATTTCGTCGGCAAGATCATCGGTTGCGGCCAGCCACACCGCGGCAAGGTCGATCGTGTCGGCCACCGTCGCGCCACCCCCATCGCCTCTGCGTTCCCGGCCGCCGCTGCTGTCTTGCCAGTCGACCGTTCCGGGCCTGCTACCGCTCTCGAACAGGCACGACCTGGCATGCCCTGCGGTTGACCGACCGTCGTCCACAAGTTATCCACAACCTGTGTATCGACTGATTGTGGCTTCCCGCAGGACCTGTGTCCTACCTGCCCCCGGCTGAATCAGCGCTGACGCGGGTTCACCTGTCGAACGATCGACTAGCTTGTCCAGTTTTGCACGGCGGCGGCACCGACCCCCCTGACGCTCACCGGCAAACGGGCACGCTAACAGCGTTCTCCACAACGCTTCAACCGTCGGACCGGTGCGGGTGGGCGGAACATCGGCGAAAACTACCGCTTACGGCCTGGCCGTCCGATCCTGACCGATTTTTTGGCACGCCCTCCGTGGTGTTTGACGGTCATTGCGCCCGTGCGTAGGCTTTAGCGGCTGCTCTCTCGCCCTCTGCTAGGGTGATGGGTGCTTGCTGTCCGCGGTCGCCACCCCGCGCCTCGCCGGTCCGTGCACCACCGGGCAGCATCGACCGTAGGCCACCCCGTTTCGGTGGTCGACGGGCGGACCACCATCCGACCCCGTAGTCGACCGACCGGGGCTCGTACGAAGACGGAGAGCCTGACGTGAGCAAGCGCACCTACCAGCCGAACAACCGCCGGCGCGCGAAGACCCACGGCTTCCGGCTGCGCATGCGTACCCGCGCCGGCCGTGCCATCCTTTCGACCCGTCGCGCCAAGGGCCGTGACCGCCTGTCGGCCTGAGGGCCGATCGGCCCGGCCCCGGGGATGTAGACGTCGTGCTGGCGGCCGCGCAGCGACTGCGGCGTAGCGGCGACTTCGCCGTTGCGGTCCGCGGCGGACGGCGTGCCGGCAGAGGCGCCGTCGTGGTCCACCTCGACCTGCCGTCCGCTTCGCCGACCGTCGGGCCCGATACAGCAACGCCAGAGCCGGTGCGTCCGGCCGGCGCGGAGCAGAACTCCGTGCCGGCCCGCGCCGGTTTTGTCGTCTCCAAGGCCGTCGGCGGGGCGGTGGTCCGCAACAGCGTCCGTCGTCGGTTGCGGCACCTGGTGCGGGAGCGGTTGACCGACCTGCCGGCCGGCACGACCCTCGTCGTACGGGCGCTGCCCGGCGCCGCCGACCTGACGTACGACCGGCTCGCAGGCGACCTGGACGCGGCGCTCGCCGCAGCCCGGCGGCCCCGCCGCTCGGGGCGGCGACCCGAATGAGCGGGGTGACCGGGAGGTCCCGAGCCACCACACTCGGTGCCCGTGTGCTGGCAGGAGCCATCGTCGCGTACCGTCGTTGGATAAGCCCGGCGCTGCCGGCCCGCTGTCGGTTCTACCCGTCGTGCAGCGCGTACGCCCTTGAGGCGGTGACGCGGCACGGTGCCCTCCGGGGATCCGGCCTCGCGGTCTGGCGGCTGTCGCGCTGCCACCCTTTCCACCCTGGTGGATATGACCCGGTGCCGGAGCCGGGCGGCCGCCGACATGCCGATGTGACTGGAGCCCCGAATTGAGTCTCGACTGGATCTACTGGGGGATCTCGTGGATCCTGCTGATCTGGCACTCCGCGTGGGACGCGATAGGGGTACCGGCAACAGCGGCCCTCGGTACGAACTGGGCCTGGATCCTCTCGATCATCTTCCTGGTGATCACCGTCCGGGTGATCCTCTTCCCGGTCTTCGTCAAGCAGATCAAGTCGCAGCGGGCGATGCAAGCACTCGCGCCGCAGATCAAGGCCCTGCAGGAGAAGCACAAGGGTGACCGGGAGACGCTCCAGAAGGAAACGATGGAGCTGTACCGGAAGGAGAAGGCCAACCCCCTGATGGGTTGCCTTCCGATGTTCCTGCAGATCCCGGTCTTCCTCGGCCTCTTCCACGTACTCCGCCGGCTCAGCCCGGACAACCCCCAGCCGACGATCTACGGCTGGAGCCTGGACCAGTTCACCAGCGCGTCCAACGCGAAGCTCTTCACGGCCCCGATCTCCGGCCGGTTCGGCTCGACCAGCGAGCAGCTGAGCGAGCTGGGCGCCAACCCGACCACCGTGAAGGTCATGGCGGGTGTCCTGGTCCTCATCATGATGGCGACCACCTACCTGACCAGCCGTCAGATGATCCTGAAGACCGGCTGGGCCCAGGACCCGCAGCAGCGCATGATCCAGCGGTTGATGCTCTACGGCATCCCGGCCTCGCTGCTCATCTCCGGCTCGATCTTCCCGATCGGCGTGATCATCTACTGGGTGACCAACAACCTCTTCACCCTCGGCCAGCAGCAGTGGGTGCTGCGGAAGTACCCGCCGCCGCCCACCGCCAGCCTGCCCGGCCTGCCCGGCTCCGGCTCGCGTACCGCGGGGACCGGCAACCGTCAGGGGACCGGCAGCAAGGCGGCACCGGCGGCCAAGCCGAGCGGTCTCTTCGGCCGTACCAAGGCCAACGGCGCCCAGCCGGCGCCCAAGCCCACCGTCGACACCAAGGCGCTGGCTCCGAAGCCGGGCGCCAAGCCGGTCAACCCCAAGAAGGGTCGCCCGGCCAAGCGTCAGGGCTGAGCCATCGGGCTGCCGGCGGTACCCACCCCGCCGGCAGCCCACAGGAATCCGGAGTCCAGGCAGCCGCCAGCGCGCCCGGCGCCGGACACCCGGATTCCTCCGCGCGCCGTCGCGGTAGCGGGCGAAATCGCCCGAGAAGACGTGCCCGTGGCACTCGGCGACCTCCCGCCGGGCCCGGGAATCAGCGGACCGTACGGGTCCGGCCGAGCGAGTACGGAGATGAGACCGTGACCGACACCAGCATTCCGCGCGCCGAGCAGCAGACCCTCGAAGAAGAGACGGACCCGATCACGGTCGAGACCGAGGCCGAGGACGACACCGACGAGGAAGCCGCCGAGGGCGGTACCGAGGTGCGCGCAGAGGCGGCGGCCGCCAAGCCCGCGACCACCGACGCCGACCTGTTCCGGCAGAGCGAGATCGCCGCGGACTATGTCGAAGGCCTGCTGGACATCCTCGACTACGACGGTGACATCGACGAGCTGGTGTCGGCCGGCCGGCCGGTCGTCGAGGTGGTGGGGGGTCGGCTGCAACCGCTGGTCGGTCAGCGCGGCGCCACGCTGGAGGCCCTCCAGGAGCTGACCCGGCTCGCGGTCTTCCGCCAGACCGGTACGCCGAGCCGACTGCTGCTCGATGTCGGCGGTTACCGCGCGACCCGGCGCAAGGAACTCGCCGCGGTGGCGAAGAACGCGGTGGAGAAGGTCAAGGAACACGGCGAGCCGGTACGCCTCGAGCCGATGTCCGCGTTCGAGCGCAAGTGCGTACACGACGTGGTGAACGCGATCAGCGGTGTCGAGAGTGAGTCGGAGGGCGTCGAGCCCAGCCGTCGTATCGTCGTCCGTCCGGTTGCCTGACCGGGTGATGACGTACGACCCTGCGGCTCACGCCGCCGCCGGCCCGGGTGGTGACACACCGCCCGGGCCGTCTTCGTCTGCCGGGTCGGACGGGGTGGAACGTGCCGGGCATCCCGCCGCTTCGGACCCTTCCGGGGCACCGAACACGGCCGAACCCGATCCCACCGACGTGTCGCTGCCGGACGACCTGGTCGACGCCGCCCGTACGCTCTTCGGCGACCGGCTCGACCTGGCGACCGCGTACGCGCAACTGCTGGCGACCGACGGGGTGCTCCGCGGCCTCATCGGCCCACGCGAGGCACCCCGGATCTGGGCCCGACACCTGCTGAACTGTGCGGCTGTCGCCGAACTCATCCCCACCGGGTCCTCTGTGCTGGACGTCGGTTCCGGGGCCGGGCTGCCCGGCATCGTGCTCGCGATCGCACGTCCGGACCTGTCGGTCGTACTCGTCGAACCGCTGGCACGACGGACCTCCTTCCTGACCGAGGCGGTGACCGCCCTCGGCCTGGACTCCTCGGTGGCGGTGCTCCGTACGCGTGCGGAGGAACTGGCCGGCGGCGGACCCGTCGGGCTGCCGGTGCCGGCCGACATCGTCACCGCCCGCGCGGTGGCCCCGCTCGACCGGCTCGCGGGCTGGTGCCTTCCGCTGACCACCCTGGGCGGCCGGGTACTCGCGCTGAAGGGTTCCTCGGCCGCCGAAGAGGTCGCCGAGTACGGCAAGGCCGTTGCCCGGCTCGGTGGCGCGGCACCCGAGGTCCGGCACTGCGGTGCGGGGTTGATCGACCCGCCGACGACCGTGGTGGAGATCGTGCGCGAGCGTCTGGTCGGTCCAGCGCTGCGTGATGCGCTGGCCAAGCGCCGGGCGGCAGCCCGGGCCGAATCGGGCCGGCGCGGTGGCGGCCGAGCCCGAGGCCGCTGACTTTCGTTTCTTCGTGTCCGGTCGAGCCCGGCTCTGGTCCTTTTCGACCCAGGGTCGGGCTCGACCGTTTTTCCGCGGACCGTGGGACTGACTGCGACCGGCGGGCCGGCAGTCCGGGGAGTAGCGGTTGGCGGCGCAGCGGGTGGCGTTGGCGCGGGCGGCGAGCGATGCCCCGGACCGCAATGCTCGGCGGTGGACGCGCGGCCTCCCGAACATGGTCGGCGAACGCGCGGTTGGTTGCCCGCACTGTCGTCGTTCTGCTTGGCCACCTCGTTCGGAGAGGTGTTTCTGGCGACCTCGGCGGTGGACCTTGTTGCCAGCCATGGTCTACCCGGCCCATCGGCCGTAGGCTGGCCGCGCGTCGATAGTGTGGACCGGGCGGCGGCCGGCGGCCCTGTGGGCCCCTGCCGTTTCTCGCCGGGCCGTAGGCTACAACCCGAAAGCGCGAAGTTCGTGGGCGCTGGCGGTGCCGACCCGTCCGAAGCTGGCAGGGATGACACGGTGCATGACAACGGTAGGTATGACGATCAAGGGATAACCGAAGCCCGGCGCTATCAATCCGATGGCCCTGATGTTTCACGTGAAACCGAGTACGAGGGCTGGTCGGCCGGAAGTCGAGCCCGGTCATCGCACGGGTCCGACCCGGCGACGAGCCCAGTAGAGGAATACGGCCCCACGCAACCCCGGCTCGACCGAGCGACCGTTCGCTTCGAGACCGGAACCGCGGCGGCAGAAGCATCGGTGTCGGGGCGGCTGATGGCGCAGCGGCAGCGGCCGGACGAGCCGATGGCGGAGCGGGGCGGAGCGCCGCAACAAGGGTCCGCCACACCGGAGCAACCCGTACCGGCGTCGGCCGGTTCGTCGTACCAGTCGTCGGGAGTGGGTGGTCCCGTGGTGCAGTCCAATGCCGGCGTGCCGGTTCAGTCGGAGCCGACAGAGGTCGGGCCGCCAGACACGCCCGCACCCGGCACCGGACCCTTCCCGGAAGATCCGGGTAGGGACGCGTACGTTTCACGTGAAACTTCGTCTCGGGAAGAGGATGATCCCCCGTTGGCTATGGAGGCAATGCGCGCCGTGCAAATCCTGAACCCGAGTGGCGAGGTGAGCATGCCCCGCCCCACCCGGACGCGGATCATGTGTGTCGCGAACCAGAAGGGCGGCGTCGGCAAGACCACAACCACGGTCAACCTGGCGGTCGCGCTCGCGCTGCACGGTAACCGGGTGCTGGTGGTGGACCTCGACCCACAGGGCAATGCCTCGACCGGCCTCAACGTGCCGCACCACGCCGGTATCCCGGACGTCTACGACTGCCTGATCGAGAACGTGCCCCTTGCGGAGGTGGCCCAGGCGGTCGAGGGCATCCCGAACCTCTGGTGCGTACCGGCGACGATCGACCTTGCCGGCGCCGAGATCGAGCTGGTCTCCGTGGTGGCCCGTGAGTCACGGCTGGGACGGGCCATCAACGCCTACCCCGGTCAGTTCGACTACGTGTTCATCGACTGCCCGCCCTCGCTCGGCCTGCTGACGGTCAACGCCCTGGTTGCCGCCCAGGAGGTGCTGATCCCCATCCAGTGCGAGTACTACGCGCTGGAAGGGCTCAACCAGCTGATCAACAACATCAACCTGGTGAAGCAGCACCTGAACCCCACGCTCGACGTCTCGACCATCCTGCTCACCATGTACGACCGGCGTACCCGGCTGGCGGATGCCGTGGAGCAGGACGTTCGCAACCACTTCGGCGACAAGGTCCTCCAGGCGGTCATCCCGCGCAACGTTCGGGTGTCGGAGGCTCCTAGTTACGGTCAGTCGGTGATGACCTACGATCCCGGTTCGCGGGGCGCGACGAGTTATTTCGAGGCGGCTCAGGAGATTGCGGAGCGGGGGGTCAAAGACCCCGTCGGCCGGAATGCCTAGGTCGGTTGATTCGGTGGGAGGCGTGGGATGAAGAACCGTCCGCGGGGCGGGCTCGGTCGGGGTCTTGGGGCGTTGATCCCCACTGCCCCGCTACCGGCGTCCGGGGTGGCGACGGCCGAGGGCGACCCGAGCCGGATCGAGGCCAGCGACCACATCTCCGACGACAGCGATTTCGCCGACGCTCCCGAGCCGTTCACGCCGGAACCGGCAAACGGCTCGGGACCCGAGTTGGCGCCCGTACCGGGGGCGCACTTCGCGGAGATCCCGGTCGGTTCGATCGTGCCCAACCCGAAGCAGCCTCGGCAGGTTTTCGACGAGGAGGCGCTGGAGGAGCTCAAGACCTCGATCCAGGAGGTCGGCTTCCTCCAGCCGATCGTCGTACGGCGCCTCGACGGCGAGCAGTACGAGCTCGTCATGGGCGAGCGGCGGTGGCGTGCGGCGCAAGCGGTCGGGCGCGAGGTCATCCCGGCGATCGTCAGGGACACCCGTGACGACGCGATGCTGCGGGACGCGTTGCTGGAGAACATCCACCGCGCGAACCTGAACCCGCTGGAAGAGGCGGCCGCGTACCAGCAGTTGCTGGAGGAGTTCGGGGCCACCCATGAGGAACTCGCCCGGCGCATCGGCCGTAGTCGGCCGCAGATCTCCAACACGATCCGGCTGCTGAACCTCCCGGCGCAGGTGCAGCGGCGGGTTGCCGCGGGCGTACTGTCCGCCGGTCACGCACGCGCTCTCCTGGGCCTCGACGAGGCGGACGCACAGGAGGCACTCGCGCTCCGGGTGGTCGCCGAAGGGCTCTCGGTGCGTACGACCGAGGAGCTCGTGCAGTTGGCGATCTCCGAGGGGGCGGCGACGAAGAGCACGCCCGCGACCCGACGGGCCAAGCCGCACGCCCCGGCACTGACCGATCTCGCCGACCGGCTGTCCGATCGCTTCGACACCCGGGTCAAGGTGGACATCGGCCGGAGCAAGGGCAAAATCACGATCGAGTTCGCCTCGGTCGACGATCTGGAGCGCATCGTGGGCATCATCGGCATGGAGGAGCAGGACGCTCCCGACTGACCGATCCGTAGCCCAGTCCGATGGCCGCGCCCGCCGATCCCGGCGGTGTCGCGGCCATCGCTGTTCTCCGGGGTACGCCGTCCGCTACCGCACCGCCCCTCGCCCAGTCTCTGAAAGCAGTCGTCCGGCCGGCTGTGGACGCGCTGACTCGGGTGGTGGTGTCGGCGTTCCATGCGCTGGATCCGCTCCCGCTGCCCTGCTCCTGCTGCACTCTGCTCCCGTTGCACCCGGCCCCCGGCCCCCGGACCCCGCCCCCCCCGGCCCCCGGACCCCGCCCCCCGGCGCTCGGCCCCGGCCCTCGGCCCTCGGTCGCTTCTGTTCCCACAGCGGGCGCGTTCCACGCCGGCCTGTTTCACGTGAAACCGTGCGGGGAGTGGGCCGATCCGACGGGTGCCCGGTCCTTCGCCGTCGACCGTCGCGACACCGGGCGTGGTCCACGCCGCTCTCCGAAGAACAGCTGGACAACGTGTCACCGATCTGGCCGTGGAACTTCGTCGCCAGGAACACGTCGTCGCGGCGGTGCCGGTGACCGAACCGCCGGGCAGAACGAGCGCGGCAGTTCGGCCAGTCGTAGGCCGTCGGCGGCGCGGGCGGAGAAGCTCCCGTATCCGGCCCCGGAAATCCATTGCCGGGCTCATCGCAGTCGGTCTGTCGGCCCGCCGTGGCCGCCGATGTCAGGGCGATGTGGATCCACCGAAGGAGGCGTCACACCAACCCGCAGCCGATCGTGTCCCGGTAGCACGCCCGATCTCGCCGCGCTCGCGAGTTGTTGTCGGAGTACCGCTCGTCTTGTCCTGTGGTCGGGGTGGCAGCGCCCTCGGTGGCAGCGATGAGCGCCCCATGACGCGCAGGCTCCCGCTGTCCTGCCGCCATTGGCCGCGCGGGATGCCGTTGTAGGGGCAGCACGAGTGGGCGGGCTGACCCCTCGGCTCAAAGAGCGGGAGCGCCCGCCAGCCGTGGCGGTATTCGTTCTCCGTGGCATGGGCCGTCGCTGCGATGGAAGGCGAGGCATGACGGGTGATAGGAGTGGGGCCACTCGCAACGAGGCAACGGCGGCGTACGTCTTCCCCTGCGCCGGTCATCCGTGACGCATGGGCAGAGTCTCGACCCCTGACGTCAGGGCCACCGGTCGAGTTCGCGGCGGCATGGCACCGGGCGACAGGTCGGCGAACATGACCACCACCCGCTGATCGGGTTCGGCCTGGTCTCGCTGACCGCCACCCACCGAACTACAGCAGGACGTCGACCAGGGACGTGGTACGCGAGCTCTCCGGAGGGCGAAACGCGCCGCGATCGCGGCCCCGGCGACGGACGGAACCGGGTGCCGGAGCGGCCGCACGTGCCGAGCGAACGCGCGCCCGAAGTAATCCACAGGGTTTGTCCACAGCCTGCCCCCGTTTCACGTGAAACCGCGCGTAAACCGGGGTGTGGCCCTGTGGATGACGGACCGAAAATCGGGCTCTCGGACGGCTGATGGTGGGGGTCGCCGGTCCTGATCGACGACTTCGACCCAGCTCTCGCCCCTGTTTCGGGGTGCCGTTGCCGAGCTGTGCGGGCCGAACCGACGTACACCGGAGCAGGGCCGGTGGTCAGCCCGGTTTGCGTACCGCGCGCGGGCCGAGATGGGGAGGGACAGTCGTCTGTAACTCGGTTAGGGTCAGCGTCGTGCCCCACACCCCTCTTTCCGTACCAGACTTCGCCAAGTGGCCCTCGTTCCCCTTCGAAGGCGACCTCCGCGTCAAGCACCTCGACGACCCGGTCGACGTCGAGCCGGCTCGCAAGGGCGAAGGTTCGGCCGAATGCCTCTCCTGCAACGCCCCGGATGACGCGTACATCTGGATCAGTGAGCGTTGGCGGGTACGCGCCATGGACCGCCCGACCGGTCTGCCGATGGTGCTCATTCTCGAATCCCGGTCGCATCTCGACCTGGGCGACCTACCCAACCTGCTCGCGGCCGAGCTCGGTGTGATGACCGTGCGCCTGGAGCGAGCCATCCGATCCCTCGACGGCGTCGCCCGGGTCCACGTCAACCGGTGGGGCGACGGCTCGGCTCACCTGCACATGTGGTTCCTGGCGAGGCCGTACGGCCGGCTGCAGCTACGAGGTACCTTCCTGTCGCTGTGGGATGCCATCCTGCCGGCGATCCCGGAGTCGACCTGGCGGGAGAACCTTGCCCACGTAGCGGCCTGGTTGGCCGAGTTCGGCGGGCGACCGCTGGCGGCGCCACCACGGATTCAATGGCAGGCGCCGTCGAATCTGACCCAGCAGGCGGCAGCCAGCCTGGGATTGGAAGACGTCGAACTGGAGCCGGCAAGCTCAAGCGACGACGTCGAGGGCGATGCCCCGACCGGCACCGCACCGGATGGAGCTACCCCGGACAACGCTCCGGCGGACCGATCGGTGACGGACGGATCCCTGGTCGCGTACGCCGAGGCGCCACCGGAACAGGCCGACGGGACCGAGCAGGCTGACGGGACCGAACAGCACACCAAGACTGAACAGAACGGTAAGACCGAGCAAGCCGGCGACCCCGAACAGCAGGACCGGACCGAACGGCCGGTTGATCGGTCCGCCGGGTGACCGGCCGTACGCGAGACCTTGGAGATCGGGTCGGCCACCGGGCATCCGGTGCCGCCCGATCACCAGGACGAGCAGGGGAACCCGTGGACAGGACAGCGCATTAGCAGGGACAGCACGGGTGCGGGAGCCACGGACGCGAGAGCACAGATGCTGGACAGCGCGGACGCAGGACCAGGGAAAGACAGCGCGGAACAGACAGGAACGGGCGTACCGAAGCTGGCGGTAGAGGTTGGTGCGGCAGTCCGGCGCCTAGCGCCGTCGGCCGACCGCGCGGGCGACGAGCGAGCCGAGTAGCTTGCCGAAATCGAGTCCGGCCGCCTGCACCGCCAGCGGCAGCAGCGAGGTTTCGGTCATCCCCGGCGAGACGTTGACTTCCAGCACGTGCGGACGTCCAGCCTCGTCCACGATGAGGTCGACCCGGGAGAGGTCACGCAACCCGAGCGCCGTGTGCGCCGCCAGGGCCGTGTCGGCGACCTCGGCGGCCACCACGGGTGCCAGTCGGGCCGGTGCGTGCCAGGTGGTCAGACCGGCCGTGTAGCGGGCCGCGTAGTCGTAGACGCCGTTGCGGGGCACGATCTCGACGGCAGGCAGAGCGCGCGGGCCGTCGCCCAGGTCGACGATCGAAACCGCCACGTCCATCCCGGGCACGTACCGCTCGACCAGCGCGGTCGAGTCGTACGCGAAACAGCCGACCATCGCGGCCGGTAGCGCCGCGGCGTCCCGGACCACGGCGGCGCCCAGGCCCGATCCGCCCTGCGCCGGCTTGACCATCAGTGGCAGTCCCAGCCGGTCGGCGATCCGGTCCAGCACCGCGACCGCGCCGAGTTCGGAGAACCGGTCGTGCGGCAGCGCCACCCAGTCCGGCGTCGGGATGCCCGCCTCGCGCAGCACAGCCTTGGCGGAGGGCTTGTCCCAGGCGAGCCGGGACGAGCGGGCGTCACAGCCGACGTACGGGACGTCGCAGAGGTCGAGCACGCCGCGCAGCGAACCGTCCTCGCCGGTCGCACCGTGCAGTGCGATCACCACCGCGTCCGGCGGATCGACCTGCAACGCGGGCAGCAGTGCCACGTCGGCGTCGCGGAGTTCCACCTCCACCCCGATGGTGCGCAACGCGTCCAGCACCCGGCGCCCCGAGCGCAACGACACATCGCGTTCGTAGGACAAGCCGCCGGCCAGCACCAGTACGCGCATGTCGGTGATGGCGTGCGCGGTGGGGAACAGTGGTTCGTTCGTGGGGGGACCGGAGTCGGCAGGCGGCGTACTCATGCCGAGATCATGCCAAGTCGGGACCCGGAGCGTCCGCGCCGGCCTGCCCACGGCGGCCGTTCAGCGGTCGGCTGACCGTGCCGAACACCTGCCGCATCGCCATCTCCTGCTCCATCACGCTGGCCAGCCGGCGGACACCCTCGCGGATCCGCTCCGGTGGCGGGAAGGAGAAGTTGAGTCGCATGTGACCGGTGCCGGTCCCGTCGGCGTAGAAGCCGGTGCCCGGCACGTACGCGACCCGGGCGGCGATCGCCCTCGGCATCATCGCCTTCGAGTCCAGGCCGTCGGGGAGCGTCGCCCAGACGAACAGCCCGCCGCCCGGTTCGGTCCACGTGGTGCCCGCCGGCATCAGGTCCCCGAGCGCGTCGAGCATCGCGTCCCGGCGCTCCCGGTAGACCTCGCGGTACGTCTTGAGCTGTTCCCGCCAGGGCATGGTGCTCAGGTAGCTGGTGACCGCCGACTGGGCGAACGCGCTCGGGCAGAGGATCTGCGCCTCGCTGGCGATCACCAGCTTGTCGCGTACGGCGTGCGGGGCGAGGATCCAGCCCACCCGCAGGCCCGGCGCGAAGGTCTTGGAGAAGGTGCTGAGGTAGAAGACGCCGTCGCGTCGTCGGGCCCGCAGCGGTGCCGGCGCGTCCCCGTCGAAGCCGAGCTGGCCGTACGGGTCGTCCTCGACGACCAGTAGACCGGCGCGCTCGCAGATGTCGAGCACCCGCTCCCGCCGCTCGTCGGTGAGGGTCACGCCGGTGGGGTTCTGGAACGTCGGAATGGTGTACAGGAACTTCGCCCGCCGGCCGGTCCGGGCCACGTCGGCGATGGCCAGTTCCAGCGCCTCCGGGATCAGCCCGTCATCGTCCATCGGCACGTGCACGACCTGGGCCTGGGCGGACTGGAAGACGCCGAGCGCGCCGACGTAGGTGGGGCCTTCGGCGAGCACCACGTCCCCGGGGTCGAGGAAGAGCCTGGCGACCAGGTCGAGGGCCTGCTGGCCGCCGACGGTGACCACCACGTCCTCCGGTGACGCGCCGCAGCCGACGTCGATGCCGGAGAGCGCCATCACCTCGCAGATGCGTTCACGCAGGTCGAGCATGCCCTGGCCGATGCCGTACTGGAGGGTGGTGGTGCCCTGTTCGGCGCCGAGCCGGCCGAGCATCTCACCGACCGCGTCGAGCGGCAGGGCGGCGATGTACGGGGCACCGCCAGCGAGCGACACCACCTCGGGTCGGCTCGCGACGGCGAAGAGCGCTCGGATTTCCGATGCCGTCATGCCCCGCACCCGGCGGGCATAGCGGTCGGTATAGTCGTCGAGCGTCGTGCCGGTCATGGCCTCTCCCTCGCTGCGCTCGGTCATGACAGCACTGATCGTCGGTCATGACATCCCTGATCGCAGGGTGCCGAGCAACCCTAGGCCACACGGCACCGTTAATTCGATCGTAATCCGCGGCCGAGCGTTACGGCCGTACAGCCGACCCGTGGTCCACATCCCGGACACCGGTCGGCGGCCCGACCCGCGATCCGGGTCGTACTGCTCAGCCCGACCTCTCCCATGCCGCGAAGTTACGGCGTACGATCGCTCGTTGGGGGCAAGGCGCGGCTGTGGCGATTTTTCGCGGTCTTTAGGCCTCCGACCGGATTTTTGGGGATACGGCGATGTCGCGACGTCTGGTCAGTCTCACCCTCGATACGCTCGAAGATCTGCCGCGCCCGTGCCGGCAGTGCGTCTACTGGGAGCTCGATCCGGTGGCCGCCGACCGGGCCTGCGCGGCGGGTGATCCGGGCCTGGAGAAGGAAGCCTGGGTCTCCCAGACCCTGCTGGAGTGGGGCTCCTGCGGCAAGCTCGTCTACGTCGACGGGATGCCGGCCGGCTTCGCCATGTACGCGCCACCGGCGTACGTGCCGCGGTCGATGGCGTTTCCCACCTCGCCGGTCTCCGCAGACGCCGCGTTGCTGACCACTGCGCACGTCGTGGCCGCCTTCGCCGGTGGTGGGCTCGGCCGGATGCTGGTCCAGGGTGTTGCCCGTGACCTGACCAAACGCGGTATCAAGGCGATCGAGGCGTTCGGGGACGCGAAGTTCGGCGAAGCCGGTGACGAGGCCGGGAGCTGTGTCGCCCCGGCCGACTACTTCCTTTCGGTGGGCTTCAAGACGGTACGCCAGCACCACCGTTACCCGCGGCTGCGGCTGGAGCTACGTACCGCGCTCTCCTGGAAATCCGACGTCGAGTACGCGTTGGAGAAGCTGCTCGGCTCGATGAGCCCGGAGAGCCTGCTCCGGCCGGTCCGCCCGGCCACCCGTACCACCACCACGGCGGGCTGAGACAGCGCCGGAGCCTTACTTGAGCGCTCCGGCGGCCACCGCCGCGCGCAGCTCGCTCACGTCGATCGAGCCCGTCGGTACGTCCTGCTCCACCGGGAAGTACATCCGCTGTACGGCGGCGACCATCGCCTCGACCACGTGGTCCCGGAAGCCGGGGTTGGTCAGCCGGGCCAGGTCCACGGGCGAGGTGAGGTAACCGACCTCGACTCGTACGGCCGGCATCCGGGTGAGCCGGAGCAGTTCCCAGGTCTTCGCGTGCACCTGGCAGTTGCGCATGCCGGTCCGGGCCACGATCTCCCGCTGGACCAGGCCGGCGAGCCGTTCCCCGACGGTCGAGGTGACGCCGTTGTCGGTGCCGTAATGGTAGGTGGCCACCCCGTCCGCCTCGGGGTTGGCGTGGCCGTCGACGTGCAGCGAGATGAACAGGTCGCCGCCGAGTTCGTTCGCGAGTTCCGCGCGGGCCAGGTCGGGCAGTGCGGCGCTCGGCATCGGGCCCCGGGTGAGGTGCACTCGCATACCGGCGGCGACCAGCCGCCCGCGCAGTCGGTTGGCGAGGTCGTAGGCGATTTCCGCCTCGGTCCAGCGCAGCGCGCCGTCGGCTACGACAAAGCCCTGGTCGGAGCCGCCGTGGCCGGGGTCGATGACGATGACCTTGCCCATCAGGTTGGGGCCGGACTGCTGGATCGCGTCGGATTCGCGGAGCAGTTGCGGTCGCCCACCGACCACCTTGCGGCCGAGCCGGCGCAGCGCGTGCATGGTGTGCGGTCCGCAGGTGCCGTCCGGTGAGAGTCCGACCTCCCGCTGGAATTGTGCGACCGCGCGGGCGGTCTGTGCGCCGTAGATGCTGTCCGCCCGGCCCACGTCGTAGCCCATCTCGAGCAGCCGCTCCTGCAACGTGCGTACGTCCTCGCCGGTGAGCGGTTCGGGAATCGCGTGGTACAGGGTGCGGGCGCCGAGTCGCCAGCGGGCGGCGTCGAGCGCGCGCCACGTCTCGGCGCCCACCTGGCCGTCGACGCTCAGCCCACGGCTCTGCTGGAAGGCGCGTACGGCGTGCTCGATGTCCGGCCCGAACTCGTCGGTCTCGGCCGACGCGTCGGGGGTGAGCAGTTCGATGCCGAGGAGGACGCCTCTGATCTCGGTGACCGCGGGACCTCGGTCACCACGTCGGACCGGACGCACAAACGACCTCCCTCTGCGGGTGCTGTGTTCGGTCGGCCTGCCGGCGGGGGCGAGTCGGGCTGATCGTCCGGCGGTGTCCTGTTCGCCGGCTGCCGTCTGCTCCTGAGAACGCTTCCGGAGCGTACCGTGGCCCGGTGCCCAGCGCCCTGGGATGACCGGATGCCGACGACATCGGCGTTCACACCGCCGCGGGGCAGGTCTGTCGGGCACGGGTCTGCGGGGCAACGGAACGCGCCCGCCGCCGTGGTCCGGTGACGGGCGCGAACGAGTACGTGTTTTCTGCCCTAGAGCGCGGCCTCGATCAGCTTGACCAGGTCGCTCTTGGGACGGGCGCCGGCCACCGACTGCACCGGCTGGCCACCCTTGAAGATGGTGAGGGTCGGTACCGACATCACCCGGTAGGCCATGGCGGTCTCGGGGTTCTCGTCGATGTTGAGCTTCACGATGGTGACCTTGTCGCCCATCTCGCGGGCGATCTCCTCCAGCAACGGGGAGACCTTCCGGCACGGTCCGCACCACTCGGCCCAGAAGTCGACGAGCACCGGCTTCTCCGACTGGAGCACGTCACTGACGAAATTCTTGTCGGTGACCGCCTTGGTTGTTCCCATGAAAAGACCCTCCTCCGGGCGTGCGCTTTCGGTTGTCTCAGACTTCCAACGTGGCGAGGAAGCGTTCGGCGTCCAGCGCCGCGGCGCAGCCGGTGCCGGCGGCGGTGATCGCCTGGCGGTAGGTGTGGTCGACCAGGTCGCCGGCGGCGAAGACGCCCGGCACGTTGGTCGTGGTGCCCGGCGCGTTCACCCGTACGTAGCCGTTCTCGTCCATGTCGACCTGGCCCTGGAAGAGCTGGCTACGAGGGTCGTGACCGATCGCCACGAACACACCCGCGACGTCGAGCACCTTGGTCTCGCCGGTGTGTACGTTGCGCAGCCGTACCCCGGTGACCTTGCCGTCGGCGCCGAGGACCTCCTCGACCTGGCTGTTCCACTCCACCTGGATCTTCTCGTTGCTCAGCGCCCGCTCGGCCATGATCTTGCTGGCCCGGAAGCTGTCCCGCCGGTGCACGATCGTCACCTTGGCCGCGAACTTGGTGAGGAAGCTGGCCTCCTCCATCGCGGAGTCGCCGCCGCCGACCACCACGATCTCCTGGCCCCGGAAGAAGAAGCCGTCACAGGTGGCACACGACGACACGCCGTGGCCGAGGTATTCCTGCTCGCCGGGTACGCCGAGGGGACGCCAGGCGGAGCCGGTGGTGAGGATGACCGCCTTGGCCCGGTACGCGGTCTCGCCGACGTACACGGTGCTGACCGCGCCGGAACCCGGCTCGCCGGTGTCGTTCAGCTCGACCCGGCTGACGTCGTCGGTGAGGAACTCGGCGCCGAACCGCTCGGCCTGCTTACGCATCGAGTCCATCAGCTCCGGCCCGAGGATCCCGTCCGGGAAGCCGGGGAAGTTCTCGACCTCCGTGGTGGTCATCAGGGCGCCACCCGACTGCACACCCTCGATGATCAGCGGTTTGAGGTTGGCCCGGGCGGCGTACACGGCGGCCGTGTATCCGGCCGGCCCCGAGCCGATGATGATGAGGTTGCGGACCTCGTCCACTGCCGTCTCCCGAGAGTCTGTGTGTCGCCAACCGGCGTGGTCCATCGATGCCGGCCAGCGGCCGGCCGATGATCCGACGACCGGCAACTGTTGAGCAGAACGTCATCTTACGAAGGGGAAATTCCCTAGCCGGCCATCCGGTGGGTCACGTCACGCTGACGGCCAAACAGGCGTGCGGAGTCGATTCACCCTACCTGGGCCTGGTAGCGGGTGTCCGGGCCCGACCCGGGCAGTCCGCAGTCGGCGCCGCTGACCCAGGCCCAACGGGCGCCGGTGCCGTCGACGAGGCCGAGCACGAGCGCGGGAGTGCCCTCGAAGGCGGCGTAGTCCACCAGGTCGAACGTGATCGGGCCGCGGCCGTGGGCGCGGGCGATCGCTTCGAGGCAGGCGGTGAGCGCGTCCGGGTCGGCCAGCCGGGTCAGACCGGCTGCCTGCGGGCCCTGTCCCGGCTCCCGCGCGGCGCCGAGGGTGCCCGGCGAGCTGGCGTCGGGCGGGCTGGCGGCGTCGGTGCCGCTGCGCTCCTCGACGGTGCCCTGGAGCCGGTTGGCGACCGCGCCGTGCAGGGTGGCGGGTGCGTAGTCGGTGCCGGTGGCGACCAGTTGCCGCGCGGCGGGCTGTGCGAACGACGGGGCCATCGCCGGGGCCCTGGCCACGCTGTCGGTGGACGCGCTGTCGGACAGGCCGAGCCGGCTGAGTCCGAAGCCCGCGAACGCGATCACCGCGGCGGCGACCGCCACCAGACCGGCGAGGCGCGACCGGCGCTGCCGGGCCGACCGCGTGGAGCGGTCCCGGCCGCCGTGCGCCCGGTCGTCCGACCCGGGTACGAGGGTGAGCCGGCGCTCGGCCTGCTCGCTCACCGGGTTCTGCTCGGTGAACTGGGTCGGGATGGTGGGTTGGCCGAGCGGCCCGGCATCGGCGAGCGCGGCGGTGAGCCGGTCGCTGATCTCGGCCGGCATGGGTTCGGTGGTGGCCGCCCAGCCGGCCAGGTCCTGCTGGACCGAGTCGAACGCCAGGGCCAGTGCCGCGTACGCGGCCGCCCACTCCGGGTCCGCCTCGATCAGGCGGGCGACCGCAGCCTCTTCCGGGGTGTCCGTCAGGACCCCCTCGAGATAGTCGGCCAGCAGGTCGAGGTCGACCTCGCTGGACTGGCCCGCGGTCACTGTTCCTCCTGCATGCCGTCGCGCCCGGAATGACTCGACCCCGATCGGACGCCGCCACCGGTCGCTGGGTTCCCCCGGGTGACCGACGGCACGTCCTTGTCCGCCCTGTTCGTTGCCGGTACGGCCGGTCCACGGGGGCGCAGGTGGCCCAGGATCAGGGCGAGCCGGGCCCGGCCCCGGGCGCAGCGGCTCTTCACCGTGCCCTCGGCGACACCGAGCATGATCGCGACTTCGGCGACCGGGTAGCCCTGCACGTCGACCAGGATGATCGCGGCCCGCTGCTCGGCCGGAAGCTTGGCCAGCGCCTGCTGGACGACGAGGGCGGTGTCGTGGTCGGGGGCCGGGGCGGCCGGTTCGATGCCGGCCCACCGGCCGGTCTCGTCGGTCCGCGAGCCGTCGGGCAACGGAACCGTGGGGTGTGCCTGCCGGCGCCGAATCCGGTCCAGGCAGGAGTTGACCACGATGCGGTGCAACCAGGTGGTGACCGCGGCGTCGCCGCGGAAGCGGGCGGCGGCGCGGTGGGCCGAGAGCAGTGCGTCCTGTAGGGCGTCGGCCGCGTCCTCCCGGTCGGAGAGGGTACGCAGCGCCACCGCCCACAGCCGGTCCCGGTGCCGGTGGAAGAGGGTCGTGAAGGCGTCCCGGTCACCGTCGACGTGCGCGCGGAGCAGTTCCGCGTCGCTGAGTTCGGTGAGCCGGCCGGGGGCACCTGCGGTGTCGGCCGGGGCGCCGCCCGTCTCGTCCGGCACCGGGAGGCCGGTCATGACCCGGCCTGTCCCGGTGGACGGATGTAGTGCGCCGGCCCGTCGATCATGGTGCCCGGACCGTGATTTCCTGGATGCCGAGCCGGTATTCGTTCTTGGCGTTCTTGGTGATGTCGGTGACCCAGAACAGCAGGTACTGGTATTTCTGGGTGGAGTCGAACGCGCTGAAGGTCATGTTCGCCCCGGCCCGCTCGTACGGCTCGCCGAGGATCGTGTAGCTGGCGACGAGTTGGGTGTCCGACGCCTTGCTGGACGGCAGGGTCGTCGTCCCGGTCTTCAGCTCGGCGGTGGCGCCGGCATTGGCGAGGACCACCTGCACGTCCTTGATGGCCCGGGGCTCCTTCAGGTCGATCAGTACGCCCATGCCCGACTTCAGGCTGGCGAACTTCGGGCCCTCGTAGGAGTCGGACTCCCAGCCCTTGTTGACGTCACCGTCGACCACGGCCGCAGCGCCGTTCAGCTCCTGGCCCCGGTCGGTGCCGGTGCTGACGATCCGGACGCTGTTGCCGTCGATCGGGATCTTCTGCGGCTGCGTCGTCGGCGCGTCCGTGCCGCCGGCCGGGGCGGTGGCACCGGGCGGGGTGCTCGGCGAGGCGGCGTTGGTGCCGCCCTTGTCGGAGAGCGCGTTGATGCCGAAGTAGAGGCCGATCAGGGCGATCACCAGCAGTCCGGCCACCCCGGCGACGATGTTGCGCGTACCGGAGGGTGCGGTCGGAGCGCCGACGCTCTCCTCGTCGTGTGTGGCGAACCGCAGCGGGCCGCTGTTGTCCAGGTACTGCTCCTCGGCGGCGGCGTTCAGCCGGCCGAGTTCGGCGGCGAGCACGTCGACCGAGGGGACCGCGAGCTGCGGGTCGAGCAGGTCCATGGTCAGGTCGTCGAGGTACGCCGGCACGCCGGCCCGTACCTGACGGGGTGCGGCGAGGGCGCCGTTGGCGTCCCGGACCCCGTCCGGCAGGGCGGAGCGGCCCCGGCCGCCGGAGAGGTTGGCCTCGATGTGCGGCCAGGCCCCGGTGAGGGCGAAGTAGAGCACGCCGCCGACCGCTCGGGCATCGGTCTCGATGGTGTCGGCGCCGTCGGCGCGGGCGTCGGCGAGCACCACCCGGCCGTCGTCACCGACCATCACGGTGCCGGGGTGGACGTTGCCGTGCACCATTCCGGTGGCGTGTACGGCGGCGATGGCACCGGCGACGGCGTGCGCGATGCTGGTGGCGCGGGCCGGTTCGAGGGGACCGTCGGCGACCAGTTCCCGCAGCGAGTGGCCGTCCACCCACTCGCGTACGACGTACGCCCGCTCGTCTTCGTCGATGGCGTCGTAGACGCCGACCAGGTTGGGATGGATCACCCGGCTCGCGGTCACCGCGGCCTGGAGCATCTCCATCGCCGAGTCGCCGCCGGGGTACCGGAGCACCACGGCCACGGGCCGGCGAAGCACCACGTCGACACCCCGCCAGACCTGGCGGCCCGCGCTGTCGTCGTTGATGTGCTCGGCCAACTCGTACCGTTCGGCGAGGACCTCACCGACGGCGGGGGCACCGAAGGCCATAACGGGCGGAGTGACCTCGTCCGCCTCCTGACCTTCGCCGACCTGGGTCACCCGTCCTCCCTCGATGATTGTCGCGATCGATGGACCCGTGCTGCTGGGCATTGGTTTTCCGCTCTATCGCCGGTGGACCGGACGCTGGGCGCCATTCCATAGCGTAGGCGCTCTCCGCACCTGTCGAGAGCGACCTTACCTGGGATGGACTCATCCCCGACATGTCATCTTGCGGGCGTACCCGACCCGGTGCCGGGAGTATGCCGAACAGTCCAAGTACGACCGGTGTCATCCGCCTTGATGGCACCGGCAATTCCTAATCTATCGGTTGATTTCAACTACTTGCGCGAGGGTCACCGGTGTGGCCCGCCCGCCCGTTCCGTGGTCGACGAAGATCTGCGGTTGTCCACAGCCAGGCCCTCGCTCATCCACGGACATCCCTCGGTTATCCACAGCTCGTCCCCAGCCGTGTCGTGACGATCAGCGACCAACCTTCTGTCGTACGAGCTGGACCACCTCGCTGATCTCGCTGATCCGCAGCAGCATGGCGAGCCCGACATAACTGGCGCCGATCAGACCACCACCGACGATCAGTCGGATGATCGCCTCCAGTCGGCTCGGCGTCGAATCCCCCGGCAGCAGTTGCAGGGCGAGCCACCCGACCAGGGCCGAGGCGAGCGCGGCGACCAGCACCTTGCCGAGTGTCTTCGTGATCTCGCCGAGGCCGAGCCGGCCGATCCGGCGCCGCAGCAGCATCGCCGTGATCACCACCGCCGCCAGGTACGACACAGCGTTGCCGAGCATCAGCCCGGCGGCGGCGAACGAGGCGCTGAACGCGGCGAAGAGCCCGATCTGCACCACGATCCGGATCCCCACCACCGGAATGTTGATCAGTGCCGGGGTCTTGGTGTCCGGCAGCGCGTAGAAGGCGAAGGTGAAGAGCTGGCTCACCGCGAACGGGATCAGCGCCAGCGCACCGACCAGCAGAACCACCGAGGTCGCGGTGGCGCTCTTGGCGCTGAACGCGCCGTACCGGAACAGCACGACCGCGATCGGGTTGGCCAGCACGGCGTAGCAGACCGCGATCGGGGCGAGTACCGCGGTGACCACCCGGGTTCCCCGGGAAAGGTCGGCGACGACGTCGGCGTACCGGCCCTCCGCTGCTGCCGCGCTCATCCTCGGCATCAGCGCGGTGAGGATCGACACCGCCACGATGCCGTGCGCCATCATCACCAGCAGGAAGACGTTGTTGTAGATCAGCGGCCCGGCCTCGTCGGCGTCTCCGGCCCGGTTCAGCAGGTTGAACAGGACGGCCAGGCCGATCTGGCTCACCGCGACGTAACAGAACATCCAGCCGCCGAGGCGGGCCAGTTCGCGCAGGCCCAGAGCGCGGAAGTCGAACCGCCAGCGCCACCGGAAACCGACCTTGCGCAGGGCCGGCACCAGCCCGGCGGCCTGGACGACCACCCCGAGCAGGGTGCCGCCACCGAGCAGTGCGATCCGGCCGGGCGTCATCTCGTCCGCCGGGATCACCTTCGCCCCGAAGACGGCGATGTAGATCCCGAAGGTGGCGATCACCACCAGGTTGTTCAGGATCGGCGTCCACATCGGGGCGGCGAAGTGGCCCCGGACGTTGAGCACGGCGCTGATCAACGCGGAGAGGCCGGTGAAGAAGATCATCGGCAGCATCAGATACGACAGCAGGGTGACCAGCCGCTGGAAGTCCTCGCTGGTCTGGTCGCTGCCGTACAGCGCGGTCAGCACGGGGGCCAGAACCACCGCGATGACCGCCGCCACTCCCAGGGCGAACACCGCCAGGGTGAGCAGGCGCTGGGCGTACGCCTGGCCCTGGTCCGGGTCGGCCTTGCGGCGCCGGACCAGCACCGGGATCAGCACACTGGTCAGGATGCCGCCGAGCAGGAACTCGTAGACCATGCCCGGGAAGATCTGGGCGGTGGTGTAGGCGTTGCCCACAGCGAGCGAGCCAAGCGCCGAACCGAGCGCGACCGTACGCAGGAAGCCGGTACCACGGCTCACCAGGCTGCCGATCGCCATCACCGCGCTGTTACCCGCGGCGTTCCCCTCGCCCGGCGGCTCCGGGGCCGACGCGGTGGTCTCGACCATGGGCTGGTCCAGGGACTCGATCGAGATCAGGGTCGCGCCGTCCGCGGGCGGCGGGACTCCGTGCGGCATGGCGTTCGCGCTGCGGTACAGCCCGTCGCCCATGAGAGCCTCCCCAACCGGTACGGCGGGCAGGCGTGCCCGGCCGATACTGCTCAGACCTTAGTCAACCGGTGCGATCGTCCGCCGCGCCGAGTCCGATCCGGCTGGTCTGCCCGCCGGGATCTGAGCCGGGCCGGACCGATAGGCTGGCGTTCCCATGTCCGAAACCTCCGCTCCCGACGCCGCCGGACCAGCCGCAGCACCCGCCGCTGGACCAGCCGCGCCCCAGCCCTCCGAGGCCGGGTTGACCACCGTCCAACGCAACGCCGTCGCCGAGCTGCTGCGGGTTTCCCCCGTCGCCGACGAGCTGGGACGCCGATTCGCCCGCGCCGGTCACGAACTGCACCTGGTCGGCGGCTCGGTCCGGGACGCGCTGCTCGGCCGGCTCGGCGACGACCTCGACTTCTGCACCGACGCCCACCCGGACGACACGCTGCGGTTGCTCCGGGGCTGGGCCGAGGCTACCTGGGAGACCGGCCGCGAGTTCGGCACCATCGGCGCTCAGCGCGAGGGGCTGCGGCTGGAGATCACCACCTTCCGGGCCGAGTCGTACGACCAGATCACCCGCAACCCGGTGGTCCAGTACGGCACGAACCTGATCGACGATCTGCGCCGGCGCGACTTCACCATCAACGCGATGGCGGTCAGCCTGCCCGGACACGTGTTCACCGACCCGTACGGCGGGCTCGCCGACCTGGCCGCGCGGGTGATCCGTACGCCGGGAACGCCGCGGGAGTCGTTCGGTGACGATCCGTTGCGCATGCTGCGCGCGGCCCGGTTCGCGGCCCAGCTCGGCTTCACCGTGCAGCCGGAGGTGCACGCGGCGATGGTCGCGATGGCGGCCGACCTGGACCGGATCACCGCCGAGCGGATCCGGGACGAGTTCACCAAGCTGCTCTGCGGCGCGGATCCGATCACCGGCCTGCGGCTGCTGGTCGACACCGGCCTGGCCGACCGCTTCCTGCCCGAGCTGTCCGGCCTGAAGCTGGAGATCGACGAGCACGCCCAGCACAAGGACGTGTACGAGCACACCCTGACCGTGGTCGGCAACGCGGTCCGGCTGGAGGAGAACGGCTGCGACTTCATCCTGCGGATGGCCGCGCTCATGCACGACGCGGGCAAGCCGGCGACGAAGGCGGTCGGCCCGGACGGGCGGGTCAGCTTCCACCACCACGAGGTGGTCGGCGCCAAGCTGACCAAGCAGCGGATGAAGGCGATGCGCTACCCCAAGGACGTGACCTCGCAGGTGGTCGCGCTGGTCGGGTTGCACCTGCGGTTCTACGGGTACGGCCGGGGCGAGTGGACCGACTCGGCAGTCCGGCGGTACGTCGCCGACGCGGGTGAGCTGCTGCCGCGGCTGCACAAACTGACCCGGTCGGACTGCACCACCCGTAACCGGCGCAAGGCGCGGCAGCTCGCCGGGGACTACGACGCGCTGGAGGAGCGGATCGCCCGGATCCAATCGGAGGAGGACCTGGCTCGGGTCCGGCCCGACCTGGACGGCAACGCGATCATGGAGCTGCTCGGCGTACCGCCGGGTCCGTTGGTCGGGCAGGCGTGGCGGTACCTCAAGGAACTGCGCCTGGAGCGCGGGCCGATGGACCGGGACCAGGCCGAGGCGGAGTTGCAGCGCTGGGCGCGGGACCAGGGCATCGCGGGCTGAGCGCGTACCGACGGCGCGGTCATGCCGGCGGTCCACCCGCGCCACGTCCGCCGTCCGCCGGTACCGACGGCAACGGGGCGGCGTCCGGTCCGGACACCGCCCCGTTCGAGTCGTACCGGGGTGTGGCGATTACTTGCGCAGCGTCTCGAGCGCGCGGCCCCAGGCGACCGTCTGGTCGAGCACGGTGTTCAGCGCGTCGTCGTGCATCGCGGCCGGCTTGAACACGCTGTAGTTCTCGAAGTCGCTGTGCAGGGAGAGCGCGACCTGGGCGCGGACGGTCGCGACCTGCAGCTCGGCCATGATCAGGCGGAGGTGCTCGACCGCGCGGGCGCCACCGAGGGAGCCGTAGCTGACGAAGCCGGCCGCCTTGTTGTTCCACTCGCCGTACAGGTAGTCGATCGCGTTCTTCAGCGCGCCCGACGTGGAGTGGTTGTACTCCGGGGTGACGAAGATGTACGCGTCGAACTCCGCGATCTTCGAGGCCCACTCCTTGGTGTGCTCGTTGGCGTACTGGCCCATCGACGGCGGGATCGCCTCGTCGAGGTGCGGCAGGTTGAAGGTCGCGATGTCGACCAACTCGAATTCGGCGTCGGTGCGCTTGCTCGCGAGGTCGTAGACCCAGCGTGCGACGGCCTCGCCGTTACGACCCGGCCGGGTGCTGCCGAGGATGATGGCTACCTTGGTCATGTTTGGATCTTCCTTTACTAGGGTGACGTGTCATCCTTAGACAGCGCCTTAGCCAGGATGACACGTCACCCTTGGTGGGATCAGCGGACGTGACGCACGACTCACGGGTACCCCGGACGTGTGACCGGGCAACCACCGGGTCTGGCGTAGCCGTAGGCCGAAAAGTCCGGTTGGCGCCAGCATCGCACGCCCGGCCCGCGCAGGTCCGGCCATCCGTCAAGCCCCGCAACTCCCCTGGCCCGTGATGTGGAACGGTCGCTGCGCAGGTCGCCGGCCCCGTCCGGGTCGAGCCGCTGAGTGGGCTGCCGGACCGCGGTCCGGGCGACCTCCCCGACCGGCCTCGGCCGCCGGGTGCACGGCTAGCCGGGCGCGATGGTGGCGCGGTGGATGCAACGCCGGCTGCGGGGGGTCGCGTCCTACTGGCGTGGCCAACCACCGGGGCAAGCCGACGATGCCGATCACACGGGTACGGGCGGTGTCGACGCTCGTCGTGACACTGCTCGCGCTGGCCGGGATGATCCTGTCTGCCTGCGCCGACAGACCGTCAGGGGGCGGGCCGGCGGGCGGTCGGGCCGCGGTCGAACCGGCGTTGCTGGGCGCGGACGCCCTCGGCGGCGACTGGACCGCCGGCACCACCTCGGCGGACGGAACGCGCTGGCCCTGGGCCCAGGAGGACTGCCCGGCGTACCGGGACGCGGACTTCCCGGCACAGCGACACCGGCGCGACAGCGTCGCCCGCCAGTACCTGCGCGCATCACCCCGGGCCGCCGCGCTCCAGGTGGTCGAGGCGTACGAGCCGGACTGGGCCGGGCGGGCACTGGAGGACGTACGCCGGGTGCTGGAGGCTTGTGGAAGCTACCCGGCCTACGGTGGGCAGGTCTCGTTCAGCCTGCTCGACTCGGATTTCGCCGGCGACGCGGCGCTGCTGGTACGGGGCCGGATCGTGACCGCCGACGCGCCCGCGACGGTCTCCTACTTCGTGGTGGTACGGCGGGGTTCGCTGGTTTCCACGCTCAACCTGCCCGATCCCGGCGGCGAGAGCGGGGTGCGGGCCGTCGCGGCCCGCCTCGCCGAGCAGCTCGACCGGGCCTGACCTCCCCTTGGATAATGGTCCGATGCGCTGGACCGTGCTCGACACACCGATCGGTGAACTGTCCGTTGCCGCCGACGACGCCGGGATCTGCGGCGTGCACTTCGGGCCGGTCGACGGCGCGGTTCCCGCCGGGACGGAACCGGAGGCGCCAGCCGGACAGGACGGGCGGTGGCGTCGGGCGGCGGTCGAACAACTCCGGCTGTACTTCGCCGGCGAGCTGACCGACTTCACCGTTCCGCTCTCCGTACGCCGTGGTTCGGACTTCGAACGGGCGGTGTGGCGGGAGATGTCGACGATTCCGTACGGGGAGATGCGCACGTACGGGGAGGTGGCCGCGGCGTTGGGTGATCCGGGTGCGGCCCGCGCGGTCGGGGTTGCCTGCAACCGCAACCCGATCCCGGTCATCGTGCCCTGTCACCGGATCGTCGGCGCGGGCGGCAAGCTGGTCGGCTTCGGCGGCGGACTGCCCCGCAAGCGGCAGCTGCTCGAGATCGAGGCCGGTGTCGCGCTGCAGCGGGCCTGGGGCTGAGCTGTTGCAACGGGCCGGGCGCTGAGCTGACGGACCAGCGCGGGACGGGCGGACAACCAGCGAGGGCCGGGTCCAGCGGACCCGGCCCTCGAAGTGTGCTGATCGTCGCTCAGCGTTCGGTGCTCACCGCGGGCTGACTACCGCTCGACGGTGCCGGCGATGAAGTCCTCGACCGACTGGTGGGCGTCGTGGTCGGAGTACTGCACCGGCGGGGACTTCATGAAGTAGGACGAGGCCGAGAGGATCGGTCCACCGATACCCCGGTCCAGTGCGATCTTCGCCGCGCGAACCGCGTCGATGATGACACCGGCGGAGTTCGGCGAGTCCCAGACCTCGAGCTTGAGCTCGGCGTTCAGCGGTACGTCGCCGAACGAGCGACCCTCGAGCCGGATGTACGCCCACTTGCGGTCGTCCAGCCACGGCACGTGGTCCGACGGGCCGATGTGCACGTCGCCCTTGTTGATCTCGTGCGGGATCTGCGAGGTGACCGACTGGGTCTTCGAGATCTTCTTGGAGACCAGGCGGGTGCGCTCCAACATGTTCATGAAGTCCATGTTGCCGCCGAAGTTGAGCTGGTACGTGCGCAGCAGCTCGACCCCGCGGTCCTCGAACAGCTTGGCCAGCGCGCGGTGCACGATCGTCGCACCGACCTGGCTCTTGATGTCGTCGCCGACGATCGGCAGGCCGGCGTCGGTGAACTTCTGCGCCCACGCCGGGTCGGAGGCGATGAACACGGGGAGCGCGTTCACGAACGCGCAGCCGGCGTCGATGGCCGCCTGGGCGTAGAACTTGTCCGCCTGCTCGGAGCCGACCGGCAGGTAGGACACGACCACGTCGACCCGGGCGTCACGCAGTGCCTGCACGACGTCGGCCGGCTCGCGGTCGGACTCCTGGACGATCTCCCGGTAGTACTGGCCCAGCCCGTCAAGGGTCGGACCACGCTGGACGGTGACGCCGGTCGGCGCCACGTCAGCCAGCTTGATCGTGTTGTTCTCGCTGGCCACGATTGCCTCGGCCAGGTCCATGCCCACCTTTTTGGCGTCCACGTCGAACGCCGCGACGAATTCCACGTCGGAGACGTGGTAGTCGCCGAAGGTAACGTGCATGAGACCCGGCACGCGGTCGTTTGGGTCGGCATTGCGGTAGTACTCCACGCCCTGTACCAGGGACGAGGCGCAGTTTCCGACACCGACGATGGCGACGCGGACGGAGCCCATCGCGTTTGCCTCCTTCTTTATCACGGCCGCTCCGGCTCATTGCTGGACTGCTGTCGTCCAGGCGGAGACGGGCTTATCTCGGTTGATGGGGTCCCGCCGGCACCCGAGGGTGCCGCCGGGGACCGGCCGGAGCGCTCGTTTGCGATGAGCTCCTCCAGCCAGCGGACTTCGCGTTCGCAGGCGTCCAGCCCGTGGCGCTGAAGTTCGAGTGTGTACGCGTCGAGGCGCTCGGCCGCTCGGCCCAGCACGTCGCGCAGACCTTCGCGACGTTCCTCGATCTTGCGTCGGCGACCTTCCAGGATCCGTAGCCGGGTTGCCTGGTCGGTACGGGCGAAGAACGCGAAGTGCACCCCGAATCCGGTGTCCTCGTACGTCTCCGGGCCGGTTTGCGCGATGAGCTCGGCAAACCGCTCCTTGCCTTCCGCGGTGATTTTGTAGACCACCCGGCCCCGGCGACTGGTCAGTGCCGGGACCACCTCGGTGGTGACCGAGGTCTCGGCCGCCTCCACGATCCAACCGGCGGCCTGCAGCCGGCGTAGCGTCGGGTAGAGCGAGCCGTAGCTGATCGCCGCGCGGATGGCTCCGAGCTTGGCGGTGAGCTCCTTGCGCAGCTCATAGCCGTGCATGGGGGACTCCTGGAGAAGGCCGAGAATGGCGAGTTCGAGCATCAGATGCCAGTCCTCCATTCCCCGCTTGCTCTCCGGTAATCCACCCGATGTATCGGCCCGATACATCGCACCGTAGCCCCCCGGCGCGGCGAGGGCAAACCCCGGATCGGCATGCGTGTCGTCACAGGGTGTGACGGTGGTCGCCTCGCCGGGCCGAACCGCGTACCCTTCACCGCATGCGTACGCAGCGCCGGGTGGTGGACTACTCGCTCCAGAAGCGGGCGGTGCTGCGCGAGGTCTACGCCGGGCGGGTCGGGACCTACGAGGTCTGTGACGCGTCTCCGTACCTGAAGAACGCCGCTCACTTCCACGGCGAGCCGACCGAGGTGCGGTGCCCGATCTGCCGGCGCGAGAATCTCACGCACGTCCACTACATTTACGGCGATGAGCTCAAGCAGTCCGCCGGTCAGGCACGCAGGTTGGCGGAGCTACCTGTGCTCGCCATGACTGTGCGTGAATTCCAGGTGTACGTGGTCGAGGTCTGCCAGGCCTGCAACTGGAACCACCTCGTCGAGCAGTACCTGCTCGGACGGGACGGTCTGGCGACCGATCAGGGTGACGCTGGCGGCGGCGAGGCGATGGCCGCCACGGGCTCCCGGACCCCGACAGCTCGTCGAAGGCGTGAGGCGCAACGGTGAACCCACCGCCCCCGGCCCCTAGCACGGTTTCCTTGACCAGTCAGGGCGAGTGGCGGATTTCTAACCGGATAAGTCCGGTTATTCCCGAAATGGCTGCAGGCAATGGGCAATCCCGGTCAGGCTTGCAGCGTGTCCTAGCTCACGGCAACCCGGTGGTGGCGCTGGCGCGCCCCACTGCGACCGGCAGGGTGTGACAGATGAACTCGTACGGCGACCCCAGTTCCGCACGCGGTCAGGCCCATGGTTCAGGGCCCAACGGCGAACCCGGACCCACGGCGGACGACCCGTACCGGCGTCCGGCTCAGGACGTCTCCCCGACCTACCGCTCGTCCGCGCCGGATGGCGCCGGTGCGAGTTGGTCGGCCAACGGTGGCTCGAACGGCCACAGCGCAGCGGCATCCGCCCCACGCGGCTCGGCTTCGGTCGGTTCCGCCTCGGTAGGGCCGGCCGCCGGCGGACGGGCCTCGGTCGGTTCCGCCTCGGTCGGCTCCGGGCCGCGCAGCGCGCCCCCGGGAGGCCCGGCTGCCTCGGGATCCGCCTCCGCCGGTCCCGGTGCCAGAGGTACGGCGTCGAGAGGCTCCGCTTCGGTCGGTTCCGCGTCCGTCGGGTCCGCTTCGGTGGGCTCGGCTTCGGTGGGCTCGGCCTCCGTCGGTTCCGCCTCCGTGGGCTCGGCGTCCGTCGGAGCCGGTCGGGCGCGGGTCGGACGGGCCAGCGTCGGCTCGGCTTCGGTGGGCTCGGCTTCGGTCGGCGGCGCGGCCGGCAGTGCGGGGGTCGCCGGTCGGGCCAGCGTACGTCCGATCTCACCCGCCGGTCCGGGTGGTCCCGGTGGACCCGGGGGTCCGAACGGACCCGGTGGCCCCGGTGGGCCGGACGGTCCCGGGCGGCGTGGCCGGCGGGGCGGCACCGATCCCGAGTCGTTGCGCAAGGCCAAGATGCGTAAGCGGATCAACTGGCTCATCGCCGGTTTCGCCGTACTGATCATGCTGGCCGGTGGTGGCGTGGTGGCCACGACGTACTACTCCACCACGGTGGTGCTGCCGGAGGACCTGGCGCTCCCGCTGTCCAGCACGATCTACGCCGCCGACGGCACCACCCAGCTGGTGAAGATGGGCGAGTACAACCGGAACTTCGTCACGATCGAGCAGATCCCCGACTACGTCGAGCAGGCGGTCGCGTCGGCCGAGGACCGCAACTTCTACACCCACGGCGGTCTCGACTACGTGGGTATCGCCCGGGCCGCCTGGAACAACTTCACCGGCGGCAGCAAGCAGGGCGCGTCGACCATCACCCAGCAGTACGCCCGCAACGCGATGGAACTCAGCGGCGGCTACGGCCGGAAGATCAAAGAAGCGGTGCTGGCGTCCAAGCTGAACGAGAAGTACAGCAAGCCCGAGATCATGAAGTTCTACCTGAACACGATCTACTTCGGTCGGGGCGCGTACGGGATCGACGCGGCGGCGCAGGCGTACTTCCACGTGCCGGTGGACAAGCTGACCCCCGCCCAGGGCGCGGTGCTGGCAGCGGTGATCAAGCAGCCGCAGCCGGACGAGGTGACCGGGCACAAGGGTTACGACCCGGCGGACAACCTCGAGGCCGCCAAGGACCGGTGGAACTACGTACTCAACGGCATGGTGGAGAAGAAGTGGCTGCCGGCTGACAAGCGGCCGGTCGAGTACCCCGAGGTCTTCCCGCCCAACACCGCCTGCGCCACCGAGTGCGGCATCAACACCCCGGTCGGCAACGTGGTCAACTACGTGCGCGACGAAATGGTGGAGAAGAAGATCTGTTCGAGCGCCGAGACCTGTGTCAAGGAGATCCGGGACGGCGGCTACAAGATCACCACCACCATCGACGGCAAGATGCAGAAGGCGTTGGAGGCCGCCGCCTGGCGCAAGGCCAAGGGATCCGAGCTCAGCGACCAGCCGGCGAACCTGATGGCTGCCGCGGTCGCGATCCAACCGGGAACCGGCCGGGTGCTGGCCTACTTCGGTGGTGACAACGGCACCGGTCACGACTACGCCGGCAAGAACATGGAAGGCACCCTGACCGGTGGCCATCCGCCGGGCTCGACCTTCAAGATCTACACCTTGGCGGCGGCACTGGAAGCCGGGATCGCGGTCGACTCGCACTGGGACGCGACGCCGTTCCAGGTCCCAGGTGGCGGCCCGAAGGTCCAGAACGCCGGTCGGAACGCGACGTGTGGCAAGAACTGCTCGCTCGAGTTCTCCACGGTCCAGTCGTACAACGTGCCGTTCTACCACGTGACCGAGAAGATCGGCGTGGACAAGGTGGTCGAAATGGCCAAGGCGGCCGGCGTCACCACCATGTGGACCGACGACAACAAGCCGTACGACCTGGTCAAGGGCTCCGGCAAGGACTCCCCGTTCGACACCTACGTCGGCTTCGGCCAGTACGCGATCACCGTGCTCGACCACGCCACCGGCGTGGCCACGCTCGCCGCCCGGGGCAAGTACAGCAAGCCGCACTTCATCGCGAAGGTCGAGCAGAAGAACAAGGAGACCGGCGCCTGGACGAAGGTCGGCGGCGAACAGATCAAGGTGGAGCAGAAGATCCGTACCGAGGTCGCCGACAGCGTCAACGCGGTGCTGGAAAAGATTCCCGAGGCGAACAAGGACACCCTGTCCGGCAACCGCCCGGCGACCGGCAAGACCGGCACCTGGGAACTGAGCCCGACCAGCAGCGACAACGCACACGCCTGGATGGTCGGTGCCACCCCGCAGATCGCGACCGCGGTCTGGGTGGGCAACGTCGGTGACCTGAAGGCGATCAAGGACAAGAACAAGGCGGCGATCGGCGGCAACGGGCTACCCGCCGACATCTGGAAAGACTTCATGAACGCCGCGTCCAAGGGCATGAAGACGGAGAAGTTCGCCGATCCGCCGAAGGACTTCGGTGACCCGGACGCCGGCAACGGCATCGCGCCGCCTCCGCCGCCGGCAACCTGCGACAACCCGATCCCGATCCTCTGCCCGCCGGGCACCATCCCGACCCAGCCCAACCAGCCGGGTCAGCCCAACCAGCCAGGTCAGCCGAACCAGCCCGGCCAGCCCAACCAACCGGGTCAGCCGAACCAGCCGGGGCAACCCAACCAGCCGGGTCGACCCGAGGGCGGTGGCGGCGGTGGCGGCGGGACCGTGAGCCCCACCCCGCGTACGCGGAACTGATCGATCTGACGGGCCGGCGGCCGGGTGATCACCCGGCCGCCGGCCCATTTCCGTACCCGGCCGCCGACACGGGCGGACCGGGCGGGACGGATCGCGGTCGCGTACGGCAGGATGCCTGTTCATGAGCGCGCAGTCGACGGCAGGCATCGACGAGCCTGAAAAGGTGGACCACCCCTCCCGCTCGGACGGCTTCGTCCGCGGACTGGCCGAGGCGATCGGCGGACCGATGGGCACACACGCCGCCGGCCGACCGCGTGGCGGTGGACGCGGCGGCGTCGTCTTCTGGAGCGCCGCCCGGATCGTGCTGGCGCTGACCTGCCTCACGCTTGCCCTGCACTGGGTGCAGAAGTCGCCCTGCCAGGACGGCGCGTGGCAGAACAACGTGCAGTACACCCGGCTCTGCTACACCGACGTGCTCGCGCTCTACTACGCCGAGGGCCTCAACGAGGGCAAGGTGCCCTACGCGGACCACCCGGTCGAGTACCCGGTGGTGACCGGTTACTTCATGGGCGCGCTGGGCCTGCCCGTACACGCGCTCGGCGAGTCCCGGCCCGGCCTCAACCAGGGCATGTGGTTCTACAACGTCAACGCCATCGTGCTCAGCGCCCTGGCGGTCGCGACCGTGGCCATGCTGCTGTCGCTGCGCCGCCGCCGACCCTGGGACGCGGCGCTGTTCGCCCTGTCACCGGCGCTGCTGGTCACCGCCACCGTCAACTGGGACCTGCTCGCCATCGGCCTGGCCGCCTTCGGCATGTACGCCTGGGCCCGGCGCCGACCCGTCGCGGCCGGCATCCTGCTCGGCCTGGCCGGCGCGGCGAAGCTCTTCCCGCTGTTCATCTTCGGCCCGCTGATCGTGCTGGCCATCCGAGCGAACCGGCTGAAACAGGCGCTGATAGCCGCCGGCACCGCCGTCGTCACGGTCGTCGCGGTCAACCTGCCGGTGGCGATCCCCTACCGGGAGAGCTGGGACCGATTCTTCGAACTGAACACCGAGCGGCCGATCGACTGGGGCACGCTCTGGTACATCGGCCGCTACCTGGACGGGAAGTGGAACAGCGGCAACCCCGGTGACCAGGGACCGTTCCAGTGGCTCAGCAACCACGTCGACCCGACCCTCAACTACCTGACGTACGTCCTGTTCGGGCTGGCCTGCGTCGGCGTGGCCCTGCTGGCGCTGCTCGCGCCGCGCCGGCCGAGGCTGGCCCAACTCGCCTTCCTTGTGGTCGCCGCGTTCCTCATCTTCAGCAAGGTCTGGTCCCAGCAGTACACGCTCTGGCTGCTGCCGCTGCTGGTGCTCGCCCGGCCCCGCTGGGGCGCGTTCCTGGCCTGGCAGTTCGCCGAGGTCTGCTACTTCGTCGCCTTCTACGGCGAACTGCTCGGCGCCTCCGGCAAACAGGTCTTCCCGGAGGGCGTCTTCGTGCTCGCCGCCACCCTCCGGTTGGTCACCGTGGCGGTGCTCTGCGGGCTGATCGTGCGGGAGGTGCTCCGCCCCGAACTCGACCCCGTACGCGCCACCTACGACGACGACCCGGACGGCGGGGTCCTGGACGGTGCCGCGGACGCACCGTGGTTCACCCGATGGCGTACGGGACGCAGGGCGGACAACTCCGACGCCTCCCCGGAACCGCCCGCGCCCGGTCAACCGGTGCCGGTGGCCTAGCGGAAGCAGCGAGGGCCAGAAGTCGAAGCGGCCCGGTTCACCCGATCTTTCGGGGGAACCGGGCCGCTTTCGTTTCGGGCCGTGCCGAGCACCAGTCTCGGATCCCAGGGTCAGCTTCCGTCGAGGTGGAAGACGATGGTGTCGCCGCTGTCCTCACGCAGGATGTCGAACTGGTTCACCGGCTGGTCGGCGGCGCCCTCCCAGGGCGTACCGACCGCCCGATCCTTGAGCAGGACGACCGTCTTCACCCCGAGCCCGCGCAGGTAGTCGACGCTCTCCTGGTCGGGGAACGCCCGCGTACGCTCGCGTGCCTGGGCCAGCGAGTCCGGGGTGAATCCGCTGCCGCCGTTCACCACGTCCTGGAAACGGCTCGTCGACCAGAGCATCACGTTCTGGTCGGTGCCCTGGTCGGACGGGAGCACCAGGACCGGGCCGTCGACCGTACGCAGCGCCGCCGGCTGGGCGGGCACGATCGGGGTGGGGGTCGAGTTCAGCCCCTCGGCCAGCACCAGCACCAGTGGCAGCAGGGTGGCCAGGCGCAACAGCGGGCCGGGACGCGGCGGGATCCGTTCCGCCGCCGAGATGTCCCGCGCCCGCTTGGCGAACGCGCTCACCGATCCGGCGGCGAGTATCCCGAGCAGCAGCGTGGTCCAGATCATCAGCCGGCCGGGAGTGCGCAGCCCGTCCCAACCGGGCAGGTGCTCGAAGAGCGGGAGATAGGTGAACCGGCCGCCGAAGAACTCCGTGCCCAGCGTCAGGATGCCGCTGACGAGCACCCCGCCCAGCAACAGCAGGCGCTGCCGGACGGTCCAGATGGAGAAGAACAGGCCGGCGAGGGCCAGCGCGTAGAGCACGAAGCCGGGCAGCAGCGTGTTCTCCGGCGCCCACGGCAGCCCGGCCCGTGCCGCTTCGTGCAGCCTGCCCCACAGCAGCGACTCCTGCGGCGCGACGACGAAACCACTCGGCGGTGGCGAGTAGAGGGCGAGGTCTCCGACCGTACGTTTGGCGTTCGGGTGCAGCTCGGCGACCCGGAAGTACGGAATGGCGAGCAGTACGCCGATACCCGCGAAGATCACCGCGCCCCAGAAGTCGGCCAGGAGCAGCCGTACGCCGAGTGGTCGCCGTTCCGGCCAGAACCAGGTACGCCGTACGAACCAGGTCACCGCGGAGACGATGAAGATCACGGCGAGCAGGTACGCGAACGGCAGGCCGATGCCGAAGCCGAGACTGAGCTGCCAGGCGGCGACCAGCCAGCCGCCGAGTGCCCAGCCGGCGTGCTTGCGTTCGGGCCGGAAGCCGTGCCGCAACGACCAGCCGTGTCCCCGGGCCAGCATCGCCAGCGCCAGCGGGATTCCGCCGTTGGAGATGATGTGCAGGTGCCCGGCCTGGGAGAGCAGCCACGGCGGGTACGCGAACGCCACCCCGGCGACCGCCGCCCCGATCCGGCCCGCGCCGAGCTGGCGCACCAGCGCGTACGCGCCGACGGTGGCGAGGGCGTGCGCCAGCACGAAGATGATGTTGTAACGCACCAGCGCGGCAACCGGGCCGTGACCGATCATCCCGGCCGGGGCGTACCCGAGCAGGGTGTCGGAGAAGGCGAAGCTCCAGGACTCCGGGTAGAACGCGTTCGACTGCCAGAGCAGCGCCGGATTGGTCAGCAGGATGTGCCCGGACCAGGACATCTGCCACGCCTGCAGGGTCGGGTCCCAGATGTCCTGCGGGATGGTGTGCGCGGGATAGCGCAAGGTCGGCCAGGTCAGTACGACGGCGAGCACCAGGCTGGCCAGACCAGCCAGGGTCCACTCGTGCACCAGGACCCGGGTGATCCGGCTCAACCGACTCGGTACCGGCTCCGGTGCCGGAGCGAACGCCGACCACCGGTCGACCGGCTCCGCCTCCGACTCGCTCGCCTCGGCGGCCGGCTTGAGCTGTACGGCGTCCGCCGTCGACCGGCGCAACGGCCAGGCCCGTCGCCACCACGGTGGTCGTGCTCCGGTTGCCGGGGCGTTCGGCTTGATCACGCCGAGGTCGATCACCGTCGGCTCGGCAGCCGTCGCTGCGTCGGCCTTGCTCTTCGGGTCCGCCTTGCTGGCCTCGGGCGCGGTCTTCGGGTCCGCCTTGCTGGCCTCGGCCTTGCTCTTCGGGTCCGCCTTGCCGTGGCTTCCGGTCTTGGCGTTCGGGTCGGGTTTGCCGTTCCCATGCGGCTCGTTGGTGACGTCGGACCCGGTCACCGGCTCGGCCTGGTCGGGCTTGCCCACGGCGTCGATCCCGTTGGCGGGCTTGTCGCGGTCGGATCCGTTGGTGGTGGGGCAGGCCGGGTTGGTCGCCGGCTCGTCGGTGCCGGTGGTCGCTTGAGTGGCCGCGTCGGCGGGCACGTCGGTGGCGTTCGACTGGTCCGTTGTCATCAGCCTGCTTTTCCTACCGGCCCACGCGGTCGCGCAGGAATGCGATGTCCGCGCCCTGGCCGTCGGCCCCACCCGGCGTCTCCACGACGACCGGGGCGCCGGCCGCGCGGATGACGGCGACCACCAGGTCGGGATCGATTTTTCCCTGCCCCAGATTGTCGTGCCGATCGCGGCCGGAGTCGAATCCGTCCTTCGAATCGTTGGCGTGGATCAGGTCGATCCGGCCGGTGATCGCCTTGACCCGGTCCACGATGTCGAGCAGGTCCTCGCCGCCGGCGTGGGCGTGACAGGTGTCCAGGCAGAAGCCGACGCCGTACTCACCGACCGCGTCCCAGAGCCGGGCGAGCGCGTCGAACCGGCGGGCACACGCGTTGTCGCCACCGGCGGTGTTCTCGATCAGCACCGGGGTGGCGAACCCGCCGGACTCGGCCGCGTACGCGAAGGTCTTGCGCCAGTTGTCGAATCCCTTGGCGATGTCGTCGCCCTTGTTCACGTGACCACCGTGCACGATCAGCCCTCGGGCGCCCACCGTCGCCGCCGCGTTGGCGTGCTCGACCAACAGTTTGCGACTGGGGATCCGGATCCGGTTGTTCAACGTCGCCACGTTGATGACGTACGGCGCGTGGATGTAGACGTCGACCTCGGCGGCGCGTAACCGGTCGGCGTCCGCCCTGGGTTCCGGTGCTTTCCAGCCCTGCGGATCGGCGAGGAAGAACTGCACCGTGTCCGCCTTGCGGAGGGTGGCCTCGTCCAGCGGGTCCGCAGAATCGACGTGGGCTCCGATACGCATGAGGGCGAGCCTACGTCCCATGGGCCCGTGCCGGCATCGCGGCGGCCGTCGGCTGGCGCCGAAGGGTGCCTCGCCGCGGGGTGCGTTACCGCTCGCCGGACCGGTCGTTAGCAGTGGTGAGACTCCTGGTCCGGCGCTCGGATCAGGGCCGGAATCGCTGCCGACCCGAGGGACGAAGAAGTGCCGTCGCTGCTCCGACACCGCCGCACCACCATGGTTGTGGCCGCGTTGTTCGCCGGCGCGCCGCCGCTGGCGGCCGCGGTGGGCGGGCAGGTCGCGACGGCGTCGGCGGTCGGACGTACGACTGACGTTGATCCATGGCCCCCCTCCGCCGCGCGGCCCGGCGCGGCGGAGGGGAGTGCCTTCCCGTCGGCCCGCCCCGCCAGCCCGGTGGAGCAGCCCATGGTGCCGGCCGAGCCGGTCCGGGACGCGGGGTTGACCCGGCTGCTCGCGCTCATCGCGGCGATCTGCGTGCTGGGTGTCAGTGTTGGGGCAATTCGGGCTATCGTCGCTCAACGAGCAACACGGACTGTTGTGGCGTAAGATGACAACTAAGTAGGCTCCGCGGGGCGCCTCCTGTCCAACCTCATCGGTGTGGTCGTTCCTCCCCAGGTCCCACCCAAAGAATGCGGACAGGGCGCCCCGCGGCTCTGCAAGGAAGGGCCCCTTCCTATCGATCTTCGGTAGGAAGGGGCCCTGTCAACACCCCGTACGCCCGGTGAACGTCTCGGTACGTCACCGGGTATCCTGGTCAGGTTGTCTGCGTAACCACGGGTTCCCCCGCCGGTTAGCGGCAACGACGCACGACCTCCTGCCACGGAAGGACCGTGGCCGTTAGCCCATAGGAGGTGAGCACGTCTTGCGTCATTACGAGATCATGGTCATCCTCGATCCAAGCCTCGAGGAGCGCACCGTCGCCCCGTCGCTCGACACGTACCTCAACGTGATCCGCACCGCGGGTGGCTCGGTGGAGAAGCTCGACGTGTGGGGCCGCCGGCGCCTCTCGTTCGAGATCAACAAGAAGGCCGAGGGCATCTACGCCGTCATCGATCTGCAGGCATCGCCTGCGGCGGTGGCTGAGCTGGACCGTCAGCTGCGACTCAACGAGTCCGTGCTGCGCACCAAGGTCATCCGGCCGGAAACGCGCTGACGCGCGTTCTTTCCCGGCACGCCCGGATCAGCCTCAAGCGCTCTGTCGTACTGCTCTGGCAGCCTTACGGCGGAGTGTTATGAGTGCGCGAGGAGTTGGTCATGGCAGGAGATACCACCATCACGGTCATCGGCAACCTGACTGATGACCCCGAGTTGCGTTTCACCCCGTCCGGCGCGGCGGTTGCCAAGTTCCGGGTCGCCTCGACGCCCCGGTTCATGGACCGGGCCACGAACGAGTGGAAGGACGGCGACCCGCTCTTCCTCGCCTGCACCGTATGGCGGCAGGCAGCGGAGCATGTCGCCGAGTCGCTGCAGCGGGGTGCCCGCGTGATCGTCTCGGGCCGGCTGCGCCAGCGGTCGTACGAGACCCGCGAGGGTGAGAAGCGCACCGTCATCGAGCTGGAGGTCGACGAGATCGGCCCGTCGCTGCGGTACGCCACGGCGAAGGTGCAGAAGATGTCGCGCTCCGGTGGCGGCGGTGGCGGCTTCGGCGCCTCCGGCGGTGGCGGTGGCGGTGGTGGCCAGCAGGGCGGCGGAGGCAACTTCGACGACCCGTGGGCCACGGCAGCCCCGTCCTCCTCGGCTTCCGGTTCGGGCGGCGGAAACTTCGACGAAGAGCCTCCGTTCTGATGGCGCCGCCGAGCGCTCGAGATCGCAAACCAGGAGCAAGAGCAATGGCAAAGGCTGCGGCACTGCGCAAGCCGAAGAAGAAGGTGAACCCGCTCGACAAGGACGGGATCACCTACATCGACTACAAGGACACCGCGTTGCTGCGGAAGTTCATCTCCGACCGCGGCAAGATCCGCGCTCGGCGGGTGACCGGGGTTACCTCCCAGCAGCAGCGCCAGATCGCCCGTGCGGTCAAGAACGCCCGTGAGATGGCGCTCCTGCCGTACACGGCCACGGCCCGCTGAGAGGAGACGCCGATATGAAGGTCATCCTGACGCAGGAAGTGTCCGGTCTCGGTTCCCCGGGCGATGTCATCGAGGTGAAGGACGGCTACGGCCGTAACTACCTGCTGCCGCAGGGCTTCGCCATCGTGTGGACCAAGGGTGCGGAGAAGCAGGTCTCGGTCATCAAGCGGGCCCGCTCGGCCCGTGAGATCCGCGACCTCGGCCACGCCACCGAGGTTGCCGGCCAGCTCGAGGGCCTCAAGGTCAGCCTCAAGGCGCGTGCCGGCGAAGGCGGTCGCCTCTTCGGCTCGGTCACCCCGGCCGAGGTCGTCGACGCGGTCAAGGCCGCTGGCGGCCCGGTCCTCGACCGGCGCCGGCTGGAGCTGCCCGGCCACATCAAGTCGGTCGGTGCGTACCCGGTGCGGGTCAAGCTGCACCCGGAGGTCACCGCCAAGTTCGACCTGAACGTGGTGCAGAGCCGCTAGTTCGGAACTGACGAGTGAAGGCCGCACCCGAGGGTGCGGCCTTCACTCGTTGCATCACCGAAATCGGGACCCGGCACGCCGCGGCCCGGGGTCAGCCGAGTTGCTGACCGGTGACCACGCTGTACAGCACCGTGGAGAGCCCGCCGCCGACAACCGCCGAGGCGAGCCCGAGGCTCGCCGGTCGCCAGGCTCGGCTCACCCAACGCAGCAACAGCGCCACCACCAGACTGCCCATCAGGGCGGCACCGAAGCGCGGGGCAGCACCGAGGATCGAAGCCAGCGCCTGCGCTCGCTCCGAATCACACCCGCCGCCGGTCGGATCGGTCACGCAACCGGCCGGCACGCTGTTGTCCAGGGTCACCAGCCACACGAAGAACACCAGCACCGGTACGGCGTACCAGGCGGCGGTGTAGAGCACCGCGGCGAGATGGCTGCTGGAAGGTTCGGCGTCGAGGAGGTCCTCTTCGATCCTGCGTACGGGCCGATTGCTCCGGCCCGGAAGGCTGCCCAGCCCTGGTTGCGCAGTCTCGGCGCTGCGCGTACCCCGGGTGGTCTCGGTGCCCCGCCCACCTCGGCCGGTACGCCGCTCGACCGGCGCGGTGGGCGCGAGCCGGGCCCCTGTCGTCGGTGCCACCGGAGTGCTGAGCGGCCTGGTCCTCGGCGGACGCGGGTAGGCCACCGCGGGTGATCGCGGCGCGGAGGTGGGTGTCTCCATCCAGCGTGGGTCGTCGCCAGCGAGGCGGGTACCCGACCAGAAGGCGTCGCGATCGCGCCAGGCCGGTGTCCCACCGGAGTCCCGCCGGTCCGGCTCTTCCAGCGCGGCCAACTCGCTGCGGTCCCAGACGCCGGTGTCGGTGAACCGGTCCCACTGGCCGGTGTCCGTGGCCCGATCCCACCGGCCGGTGTCGCTGAACGAACTCCAGACCCCGGTGCCGTCCTCGGGATCCGGGTTGTCGATGTCGAACCGGTCCCAGGCGCCGGTGTCGTCGAACCGGTCCCATTGGCCGGTGTCGTCGGCCCGGTGCCGCGACTCGGCCCCTCGCCGTCGCTCACCGGTGTCGGTCACCCGGTTCCACTGGCCGGTTTCGGTGAACCTGTCGCGGCTACGTCGACCCGTCGAGGGCTCGTCCGTCACCGGCTCCGGCGGCTCGGACCGCGTCGGCCGTACCCGGTCGTCCGGCTCGGGCACCGCCCGCAGGTCCGCCCGCCCGGCTCGGTCTGCCCGCCTCGTCCGTTCCGTGCGGCCCGTCCGGTCCGTGGGGTCTGCTCGGCCCGCGCGGTCGGTGGGTTCCGTCCGCCCCGGCCGGTCGCTCCGGTCCGAGCGGCCAGCTCGGCCCGTGGACGCGGCCCGGCTCGCGCGGTCTGCAGCGGCCCGGTCTGCGCGGTCTGCAGCGGCCCGGTCTGCGCGGTCCGCTCGGCCCGTGGGTTCGGCTCGCCCCGACCGGTCGGCCCGGTCTGCGCGCCGCGTTTCCGCCGACGTGCCGCCACGGGTCGAGCGACTGGATCGGCTCGTCGGGTCGGTGCGATCCGTCGCGTCGAGCTGTGCGTCCAGGTCGTCCCGGTCCCAGACGCCGGTGTCGTCGAACCGCTCCCAGCGGGCGGCGTCCGCCGAACGCCCCGACCGGGACTCCCCGGTCGACCGATTCCGCCGCTGCTCTGCGCCGATCGTGGTGTCGCTGCCGGAACTCCACCGGCTCGTGCCGGCGGAGCCGTCCCGACCGGCTACGGGCGCCGCGTCGTCCGACCAGTCCCGGCTGCGGCGATCGGCGCGACGCCGGGTGCCGCCGGCCCGTGGACCACCGGTACGGGTGTCGTCCGTGCCCACCCCGGAGTCGCTCCAGGTGCTGGCGGTCGGCTGCGTACGCTCGGAGCGGCCGCGCCGCTGGCGGTCGTACCCGTCGCCGTCCCGACGGTCGGTGACGCTGTCGCCGGCCAGGTCGTCGGTGTTGTCCGCGTGTCGACCCGCGCGCCCCGCCGGCCGGTCGTCCGGCTCGGCCCTCCGTCGTCTGCCACCCGTGGGTTCGGTGCCCTGCCAACCGGTCGGAGCGGTCCAGTAGTCCGTCGCCGAACTGTCCGTGCCGGACCCGGTCGTACGCGCCGAGCCGGTGTCACGTGCGGTGCTGGCGGTGTCACGTGCGGTGCTGCGGTTGTCGTCCGCCCAGCGCCGACCCGGCTCCGGATCGTCCCGGTAGCGGGCGTCGTCATCGGTACGGCCGTAGTCGTCCTGCGCCCTGGTGGGGGACTCCAGCGCCCAGCTCGGGGTGTACCGCTCCGGGTCACTGCGGTGTGCGCCACGGCGGCGACCGGTGGGTTCGTAACCGTCACCGGTGTGCGAGTAGGGGTCACCGGGGCGTGGATCGCCATCATCGACCCAGGCGTCGGCTGGGCGCCGCACGGGGCGGGTGAGCTCACCGCGCCCCCAGTCCCGATAGTCCACGGTCGGAGCGTGACCTTTCTGAGATCGAATAGCAATCGACCGTCCAGACGGATCTGTCGATGTCGGCATAATCCTGCCAGCTCGGACGGATCTTCTGGGTTTTTCTTTCCTCCACACCGTGGGGACGGAGTACGCCCAAGTCACGGCTGGTACAGGTTACCTTCCCCAGCCGTTATGCACAGCCTGTGCACAGGGCCGCGCACACCCTGGTGCCCACTGTCCACAGGTTGTCCCGAGGCTCGTCCACCGCCACGTTTGGGGTCCTGACCTCGACTTTCGTATGGTTACCAAGCGGATCCCCGCCCCTGACGCGATGTCCTCCGGCCAGCCCGGCCGGTCGGAGAGCAAGCGAAAACTTGTCGTACCTCGGCGGTATCGCTCAGAGACAGCCGGTCCAGCGGAGGGGGGAGTCGGTGTCGGTCAGCGATGACATACGCGCGGAGGCCAGGTCGACGGGGCCGTCCGCCGGAGGGCCACCGGCCCAGCGCGACGGTCAGTTCGACAAGACCCCGCCGCAGGACATCGCGGCTGAGCAGTGCGTGCTCGGTGGGATGCTGCTGTCCAAGGACGCCATCGCCGACGTGGTGGAGATCCTCAAGACCAACGACTTCTACCGTCCCGTACACGGCACGATCTACGACATCATCCTCGACCTGTACGGGCGGGGAGAGCCGGCGGACTCGATCACCGTGGCAGCGGCGCTGGCCGACTCCGGTGACCTGGGCCGGATCGGTGGGGCGCCGTACCTGCACACGCTCATCGCCAGCGTGCCGACCGCCGCGAACGCCGGTTACTACGCCCGGATCGTCGGCGAGCGCGCGGTGCTGCGCCGGCTGGTCGAGGCGGGCACCAGGATCGTCCAGCTTGGATACGGCTCGGCGGCCGGTGGCGGGCGCGACGTCGACGACGTGGTCGACCTGGCCCAGCAGGCGGTGTACGACGTCACCGAGCGGCGGGTGAACGAGGACTTCGCGGTGCTCGCCGACATGCTGCAACCCACGCTCGACGAGATCGAGGCGGTCGGTGCGTCCGGCGGGATGATGACCGGTGTCCCCACCGGCTTCAGTGACCTGGACCGCCTGCTCAACGGCCTGCACCCCGGCCAGTTGATCATCGTCGCCGGTCGGCCTGGTCTGGGTAAGTCAACCGCATCCATGGATTTCGCCAGAAACGCTGCGATTCGGGCGAACCAGGCGGCGGCGATCTTCTCGCTCGAAATGAGCAAGGTCGAGATCGTCATGCGGTTGCTCTCGGCCGAGGCGCGCGTACCGCTGCACGTGCTGCGCAGTGGGCAGCTCTCTGACGACGACTGGACCAAGCTGGCCCGCTGCATGGGCGAGATCAGCGAGGCCCCGCTGTTCGTCGACGACACCCCGAACATGAACCTGATGGAGATCCGGGCCAAGGCGCGCCGGCTCAAGCAGCGGCACGACCTGAAGATGATCGTGGTCGACTATCTCCAGCTGATGAGTTCGCCGAAGAAGACGGAGAGCCGCCAGCAGGAGGTCGCGGAGCTTTCCCGAGGGCTGAAGCTGCTGGCCAAGGAGGTCGAGTGCCCGGTCATCGCGGTCAGCCAGCTGAACCGTGGACCGGAGCAACGTACGGACAAGCGACCCCAACTGTCTGACTTGCGTGAGTCTGGGTCAATTGAGCAGGATGCGGACGTGGTCATCCTGCTGCACCGCGACGACTACTACGACAAGGAGTCGCCGCGCGCAGGTGAGGCGGACTTCATAGTTGCGAAACACCGTAACGGGCCCACCGACACGGTGACGGTCGCGGCGCAGCTGCACCTGTCCCGCTTCGTCGACATGGCGATCGTCTGAACGGGACCCTCGCCGCGACGCAGGGCACGGTCCGGACGGTCCGAAGACCGCCCACGAACCCGACGAGGTGCCGCCCGGGACCGTCGGGATCGCTCCCCGGTCCCGGCCGACACCTCACTGGTTCAACCGGGCGAATCGTTACCGACGGTCAGTCGAAGAGCTCGTTCAGGAAGCTCTTGCGCTTCTTGTGCCGGTAGTGCCCGTGGTAGCCCTGGTGCTGCCCCTGGTGCTGTCCGTACACCGGCGCCGGCGGGTAGCCGTGGGTGACCGGCGGCGGCGGGGCGTGGCCGGGGGCGGGGTAACCGGGCTGGTGCTGTCCCGGTGCGGGCGGGGGCGGCGGGTAACCGGCGCCCGGCGGAGGCGGCGGCGGTGCGTAACCGCCGGCCGGCGCGGCGGAAGGCTGGCGCGGCGCGCCACCCTGCTGCTGCTGCCAGTTCGACTCGGCCTCGAAAAGCTTCTCCAGCTCGCCGCGGTCAAGGAAAATTCCACGGCATTCGCTGCATTGGTCTACGGTGACGCCGCTGCGCTCGTACTGGCGCATGTCGCCCTGGCACTTCGGACATGTCAGATGCATCACTCGAAGGTACCGGGTGAAGTCAGCATCACCCACTGAGCGTGGCCGTGACTTCCTCGTCGGGCACCTCGTGGAAGTCCTCGTAGAAGCGGCTGACCGCGCCGAAGTCCTCCGGCCGCTGCAGGCAGACCACCTCGTCGGCGACTTCGGCGAGGGCCGTGTACGCCTGCACCGAACCGACCGGCACCGCCACCACGACCCGCTGCGCGCCGAGCTGGCGGGCGACCGCCACCGAGGCCCGCGCGGTGGCGCCGGTGGCGAGTCCGTCGTCCACGATCACGGCGGTACGGCCGTCGAGCGACAGCGGTGGCCGGCCCGCCCGGTAGAGCTGTTCCCGGCGTTCCAGCTCCACCGTCTCCCGGTGCACGACCTCCGCTATCCGATCCGGGTCGAGCCGCTCGGCCAGCTCGGGATTGAGCACCCGGACGCCGCCCGGCCCGAGTGCCCCGAAGGCCACCTCGGGAGCCTGGGGCAGGCCGAGCTTGCGGACCACCAGCACGTCCAGTGGTGCGGCCAGCCGCTCGGCCACCGCGGCGGCGACCGGTACCCCGCCCCGGACCAGTCCGAGCACGGTGAGGTCGGTCCGCCCGGCAAGCCCGGCCAACCGGTCCGCGAGGGCCCGGCCCGCGTCGGCCCGGTCCCGGTAGATGGTCATGCCTCAGGTGTACGCCTCGTCGGCGCAACCCGCCCGACGGTCGCCGTAGAAACCCGCTCAGAGCGTCTGGCCGAGCCACCAGCCGAGCGCTGCCGCCCCGAGTCCGGCGACCAGGGTCGCGGTGACGTAGAGCAGCGCTCGCAGCCGCCCGTACGCCCGGTCGCCGGTCAGTCGTACGGTCTCGTAGCTGAACGTCGAGTACGTGGTCAGCGCGCCGCAGAACCCGGTGCCGACGAGTACGCCGACCCAGCCGGGCAGGGCACTGCCGAGCCCGGCGAGCAGCCCGAGCACGAGTGAGCCGGCCACGTTGACGGTCAGCGTGCCCCAGGGCAGGGTCTCGCCGAGCCGGCGGCTGGTCATCCGGTCGACCAGGAAACGGCAGGACGCCCCGACCGCCCCACCGGCCAGTACGAGCAGCAGGTTCATCGCGCCGGCCTGATCCGGCTGAGCAGTCGACCGCCGAGCCAGACAGCGGTGAGCGCGCCGGCCAGCGTGCCGAGCACGTACCCGCAGGCGAGCAGGGGTCGGTCGGCGGCGAGCAGTCCCCGGGTCTCGACCGCGTACGTGGAGAACGTGGTGTAGCCGCCGAGGACTCCGGTGCCGAGGAACGGGCGGACCAGCCGGTGCGGGGCGATCCGGCCGGTGACGTACGCCATCAGGATGCCGAGCAGGGCACATCCGGTGAGGTTGATGATCAGCGTGGTCCAGGGGAAGTGACCCGAGGGGGTCGGCCAGGCGGTGGCGACGCCGTACCGGGCGGCTGCGCCGAGTGCGCCGCCGGCCGCCACGACGGCGAGCACGTCCACGGGCAGCCGGTCGGTGCCGTCTGATCCGGTGCCGGTCATGGCGTACCGGGCCCGCTCGGTCGGGTCACCTTGTGCTGGCCGCCGCGGGCGGGGTCCGGTCGGCGGCGGCGGGACCGGAGCCGGGTCGGGCGAGCCACAGGGCGGGTGCCCAGGCCAGGAACGCGATCGGATAGAGCAGGTAGCCGAACCGGGTCGAGGGCATCAGCGCGATCGCGGCGAGCAGTCCGTACCCGCAGATCAGGGCGGCCGAGCCGGCCGTGCGCGGTGGACGGCGGACGAGTCGTACGGCGATCAGCAGCCCGACCCCGACGAGCAGCGCGGCGGCGATCACCCGGCCGGCGGGCAACGCGGCGGCGATCAGGTAACCGGGGAAGGGTGACTGGGCCGGGCTGCTCACCACGCCGTGGCCGAGGGGAAACCGGAGCACGTTCTCCACCAGCGCCGACGAGTCGACCAGTTGGACCGGGATCAGCGCGGCGACGGGCAGGCCGATCGCACCGGCGGCCAGCCGTGCGGCGGTCCGCCAGCCCCTGGTCGCGGCGTAGCCGATCAGCACCAGGGCGACCGGCCAGGCGAAGAGCTTCAGCGCGCCGGCGAGTCCGATCGCCACCCCGGCGGCACCGAACCGGTGGTTGGCGCCGAAGGCGAGGGCGAGCAGACACAGCGCCAGGACCGGCAGGTCGTCTCCGCCGGTGGCGAGGGTCAGTGCGCAGATGGGCAGCACGGTGGCGAGCTGCACGGCGCGTACCAGGGCCGAGTCGCGGGCCGGGGGTCCGTCGAGCCGTTCCGGGCCGGTGGCGGCCCGGGTGGGACCGTTTCCGGTACGCCGCAGCGTCGTCACCGCGACGACCAGTGCGATCGCGGTGACCAGGGCGAACCAGATCCGGGCGTCGGTCCACCAACCGTTGCCGGCGATCGCCCTGGGCAGCCCGAACAGCGCCATGCCCGGCTGGTACGGGGTGTAGCCGAGCAGTTGGTCGCCGGCCGGCAGTGCCCTGATCGCGTCCGGTCCCAGGTAGGGCGTGCCGTGGTCGAGCAGGCGGATGCCGGCGTGCTCGATCACGACGACCTCCTCCTGTGCCCGGTCGGTACGTCCACCGGCCCGCTCGACGCACTGCCACACCATCGGTAACAGCGCGGTGGTCACCCAGGTCACTGCGGTGAGTACGGCGCGGGCGGCGGTGCCGGCCAGCCGGGTCGCGCCCCGGCGGCGGGCGACGAGCTGGCCGGTGACGGCGAGCGCGGCCAGCAGGTAGCCGGCGGTTGCCACGGTCCCCCAGGCCCGGTGCGGCAGGAGGGTGGAGGTGGCGGCGGTGACGGCGGCGAAGACGGCCGAGGCGGCGTAGAGCCCCAGGTCCGCGGCGAGGCCGTCGGCGGCGCCGTCCAGTCGGCGCCAGAACCGGTGGACGCGGCCGCGCGGGTCCGGGGAGATCACGCGGGCAAGTGTGGCAGACGGTCTGTCTGTCGGGTGCCGGTGCGCCGTCCGGGTGACAGCCGGATCACCGCGCCCTCGTCGTGCAGCGGTGGCGCGAGTGCGCCAGGGCGGCCTTCGGCTCCGCGGTGCAGCGCGGCCAGCATCCGGGGGGCGGGCATCGGGCGGGCGAAGAGGTGGCCCTGTCCGGCGGTGCAGCCCAGTTCCCAGAGCGCCAGCCGCTGCGGTTCGCTCTCCACGCCCTCGGCGATGACCTGGAGGTCGAGGCTGCGGCCGAGGTCGACGGTGGATCGGATCACCGCGACCGCCTCGGCCGAGGTTTCCATCGCCATCACGAAGGTCCGGTCGATCTTCAATTCGTGTACGGGGATCCGGGACAGCACCGACAGCGAGGAGTAGCCGGTGCCGAAGTCGTCGAGGGCGAGCCGGACCCCGGCGTCGCGTAGTTGCCCGAGCACCCGGTCTACCACCTCGAGCTGGCTGAGGGTGAGGTTCTCGGTGAGTTCCAGGACCAGGCGCTCGGGTGGCAGGTCGTGGGCGTGCAGCCGGGCCAGCACGACCTCGGGGAAGCTGGCGTCGAGCAGGCTGCGCGGTGACACGTTCACCGCCACCGGCAGGTCGAACCCGGCCGCGTGCCAGTCACCGGCCGCGACGATCGACTGGTCGAGTACGGCGGCGGCGAACGCCGGCAGCAGGCCGGACCGTTCGACGGCGTCCAGGAACCGCAGCGGGTCGATGGTGCCGTGGGTCGGGTGCTGCCAGCGGGCCAGCGCTTCGGCGGCCACGACGACGCCGGTGCCGAGGTCGACGATCGGTTGGAATTCGACGGTGAACTCCCGCTCGGCCACCGCGCGGGACAGTTCACCGCTGAGGGTGAGCCGTCCGAGGTCGGCGGTGTCCCGGCTCGGTACGTAGCCGGCGAGCCGCTGGCCGCTCCGTTTGGCCTGGTACATCGCCACGTCGGCGCGGCGCAGCAGTTCGGACATGCCGCCGGTGTTGGGTGCGACCGCGATCCCGCCGCTGGCTTCGACGCTGATCCGCATCCCGTCCAGCTCGATCGGCTCGTGGAGCACGGCCAGCAGTTTCTCGGCCCGGTGGGTGGCGACCGCGGGCGCGGGCAGTCCGGTGATCAGGATGGCGAACTCGTCGCCGCCGAGCCGGGCGACCAGGTCCTCGGGGCCGGCGACGGCCCGCAGTCGGTCGGCCACCTCGATCAGCACCCGGTCACCGGACGGGTGGCCGAGGGTGTCGTTGACCTCCTTGAAGTGGTTCAGGTCGATCAGCAGCACCGCGGCGACCCCGTCGGCGTGCCGCAGGCTCAGTTGCTCGGTGCCCCGCTCCAGCAGGTAGCGCCGGTTGGCCAGGCCGGTGAGTACGTCGTGCGAAGCGGCGTGCGCGTGTTCGTCGGCGACCCGGGTCAGTTCCGCGTACGCGGTCGCGTTGCGGATCGCGGTGCAGAGCGCGGAGGCGAACGTACGCAGCGTGTACCACTCGCGTTCGGAGAGCTGGACCGGGCCGGCGAACCAGAGCCGGAGCACTCCGATTTCGATGCCGTCGTGGCCCTGCAGTGGGGTGGTGACGGTGGTGCCGCTCGTGGGTAGTGGCTCGCAGCCGTTGTCGTCGGAACTGATCTTGCCGCCGTCGCCCCGGACGGTCCGTCCGCCGTCGTGTCGTACGACCTCGACCCGGTCGGCGCCGAACAGTTCCGCCGCACTGTCGACGGCGGTGCGGAGCACCTGCCCGAGGTCCACGTCGTTGAGCGCGTCGGTGGCCCGCGCCAGCCGCTGCCAAGCGTGACGTTCGTCCCGGCTGCGCAGCCGGGACGAGTACGCCAGGTGCAGGCTGAGTACGAGCGGCGGGATGATCAGCAGCAGGCTCGTGTCGGCCTGCAGGATCAGCATGATGGCCAGGATCACCAGCAGGCGGGCGACGACGCTGGCCAACCGGAGGTCCCAGTGGCCGGAGAAGAGCCTGCGGAGGCTGACCCGGCTGGCGAGCGAGATCACGGGCAGGGTCAACGCCTCGTCGAGCACGACGACCACGAGGTAGGCGGCGACCAGCGGCACGATTCGCTCTGGCAGCGGCCGATCGGCCGACCAGGACCAGTCGAGGAGCAGCACGACCGCGCCGGCCGCCGTGGCGAGCAGCATGTCCTTCGCCACGCCGAAAGCGAGTTTCAACGGTGCCAGTCGCACGATTGCCCGCGCGATGCCGACGCCGAGTCCGGTGCAGAGGATGACCCAGGGGGCGGGTGCGAGCGCGAGGCCGGTGAGGATCGCGACCTCGGTCCAGGAGATGCCGTGTGGAGTCGACCGAATTCGTATCCGGACGCTCACCGTCGCGCCCACCACGACCAGGAAGGTCAGTTTGGCGGCGGTGCCGAGGTCATTGAAGGTCGGAAGGCCGTGGCCGAGTATCTCGCGGATGCTGATCGCTGCGGCTATACCCGCACAAATGACGACGAGACCGACAAGCAGCACTAGCCGCCGATCGGTCCCAGTGTCGTCCTGATCAGTCCGAGTCATACCAGTCCTTTGTCGCCACTCGGTGTTTCTCTCGTGACGGTATGTCTCGCCAGCCTACGACTCGTAGTTGTTGTCGGATACCTCTGCTCAGAGCCAGTCGGTGGTGCGCATCTCCGCACGTCCTCTCTCGTCGTACCGATGAAGCGGGAGGGGGTCCGGCGCTTCGATCGCTCTTGTTCGACGTGAGAATCGTATGAGACGACGCGTCAGTAATATACCGTTAGGTGTCGATATGCGCAGTATCCGCTAATCCTCACCTAGTTTGCTACTTTGCGTCCCGATATGGAAACTGAATGCTTATGCGTCCGCCTGATCGGCGTCATATTTCCTATTTGTGGATTGGGGCCCGAGAATCGTGACTCCGTACACCCGTTGACACTCGGCGCTGGTGTAGCCCACTGACCGCATTCGCCTGCCACCACGCTGTGGCTGGGTAGATCAGGCCTGGTCCGACCGGCACCGATCCGTCCCCAGGTCGACCGCCGTACCGCTCCGGACATCCCGCGCGGGTGCCATCGGCGGATGTTCTCTCGATTCCACGGACTAGTCAATTCCAGCCCGGGACGACCACGAACGGCGCGATCGGGAACGCGCGTAGTAGCGGTCGATCAGCTTCGATCGCCGTACCCGATCACCGCGGTCCGGGTGCGCGGCGCGGTCCTCGCGATTGGACGGCGACGGTCGATAGGCTCGCGTACGTGACCACCTCGGAACATCTCACCCACGTCGACCGGGCCGGTGCGGCCCGGATGGTCGACGTGTCCGGCAAACCGGTGACCGGTCGCCGGGCCATTGCCGCCGGCCGGCTCCAGACCACCGACGAGGTCGTCCGGTTGCTGCGCCAGGACGGACTGCCGAAGGGTGACGCCCTGGCGGTGGGACGGCTGGCCGGCATCATGGGCGCCAAGCGGACCCCCGACCTGATCCCGCTCTGTCACCCGATCGCGCTGCACGGGGTGATCGTCGACCTGACACCCGACGGCTCGACCGTCGAGATCACCGCGACCGTACGGACCGCCGACCGGACCGGCGTGGAGATGGAGGCGCTGACCGCGGTCGCCACCGCCGGACTAGCCCTGATCGACATGGTCAAGGCCGTCGACCCCGCCGCCTCCCTCGAACACGTACGGGTGCTGCGCAAAGAGGGCGGCAAGACCGGGGACTGGGACCGACCGGCGGACCGCCCGTGATCCGCGCACGGGTCGTGGTCGCCTCCAACCGGGCCGCCGCCGGGGTGTACGCCGACACCAGTGGCCCCCGACTCGTCACCGGCCTGCGTGAACTCGGCTGTCAGGTGGACGAACCGGTGGTCGTGCCCGACGGTGAACCGGTCGGTGCCGCACTGCGCCAGGCCCTCGCCGACGGGGTCGACGTCGTCCTCACCAGCGGAGGCACCGGGGTCACACCGACCGACCGGACACCCGAGGTCACCCGGGCGGTGCTCGACTACGAGATCCCCGGCATCGCCGAGGCGATCCGGGCGCACAGCCGGGCCGCCGTGCCAACCGCCGCCCTCTCCCGGGGGCTCGCCGGGGTGGCCGGCCGGATGCTGGTGGTCAACCTGCCCGGATCCACCGGCGGCGCCAAGGACGGGCTCGCCGTACTCGGGCCGATCCTCGCGCACACCGTGGACCAGTTGCGCGGCGGCGACCACCCGCAGCCGGCCTGAATCCGCAGGCACCTCCCGGACCGGCCCCGGAGTCCCGACCCGGACCAAGCCGACCGCGTACGGCGATAGGCTCGATCGGTGAGTGCGAGATTCCGCCGGTCGAGGCCGGCCCGATGAGCGTCGAACCCGCTGTCGCCACCGATCGGGGCGCCGAGCGCCCACCGGTCGGCTGGGCCGAGGCCCGCGCCCGGGTCTACGCGGCCGGCCGGGCGGACGCCGTGGCGTCCGTCGAAGTCCCGCTCGTCGAGGCGGACGGGCTGACCCTGGCCGAACCCCTCACCACACTGACCGACCTGCCGGCGTTCCCGACCTCCAGCGTGGATGGCTGGGCGGTCCGGGGCAACGGGCCGTGGCGGGTCGTCGGGCGGGTACTGGCCGGCGGAACCCCGCCGCCGCTGACCGAGGACGGCACCACCATGGAGATCGCGACTGGGGCCATGTTGCCGGCCGGGGCGAGCGAGGTGCTGCGGATCGAGGAGTCCACCCGGACCGCCGACGGCCGGGTCGCGGGCACACCGCGTACCGCCCGGGAGTGGCGGGTTCCGGGCGAGGAGGCGTACGCCGGGGAGGAACTGCTGCCCGCCGGCAGCCCGGTCGGACCGGGCGTGGTCGGGCTGGCCGCCTCCTGCGGCTACGACCGGCTGCGGGTGCACCCGGCACCCCGAGCCGCCGTGCTGGTCTTCGGCGACGAGTTGCTCACCGACGGCCCGCCCCAGGCCGGTCGCGTACGCGACAGCCTCGGTCCGGCCGTACCGGCCTGGTTGCGGCGCTACGGTGCCACTGTCGCGCCCGCGGCCGTGATCGGACCGGTCGCCGACACCCTGCCGGCGCACGTGGCCGCGCTGCGGCAGGCGCTGGCCGGCGTCGACCTGATCTGCACCACCGGCGGGACCATGCACGGGCCGGTCGACCACCTGCACCCCGCACTGGCCGAACTCGGCGCCGAATACGTGGTCAACACCGTGGCGGTCCGTCCCGGATTCCCGATGCTGCTGGCCCGGATCACCGGCCCGGACGGGCGCAACCGGTACGTCGCCGGACTCCCCGGCAATCCGCAGTCCGCCATCGTCGCCCTGGTATCGCTGGTCGCCCCCCTGCTGGCCGGCCTGCAGGGGCGCCCGGCGCCGCTGCTGCCGTACGTCACGCTGGCCGAACCGGTCGCCGGTCGCGGGGACTACACCCACCTGGCCCTGGTCCGGGTCGACCCGGTGCTCGGTACCGCCACCCCGGTCCGGCACGTCGGATCGGCGATGCTGCGGGGATTGGCGCAGGCCGACGGCTTCGCGGTGATCGAGCCGGGCAGCAACGGCGAGGCGGGTACCCGGGTTCCGGTTGTACCGTTGCCGTTGCTTGCCGGAGTGAGATCATGACTACCGGCCCGCTGGCCGGGAACGGGAGGTGGGTTGCGTGAGCGCGCCGACTGCCGAGGGCGTCACCGAGGTGGCGGTCACCACCGAACCACTCGACCTGGCCGCGCACGAGGCCGCGGTCGCCGACCGCCGGGCCGGTGCGGTGGTCTCCTTCCAGGGCGTGGTCCGCGACCACGATCACGGTCGTGCGGTCACCCGCCTGGAGTACGAGGGCCACCCGAGCGCGATCGACGTGCTGCGGGCGGTTGCCGCCGAGATAGCCGCCGACCCCGACGTACACGCGGTTGCCGTGTCCCACCGGGTCGGTCCGCTGGAGATCGGCGACGTGGCGCTGGTCGCCGCGGTGAGCACCGCGCACCGGGCGGCTGCGTTCGCCGCCTGCGCCCGGCTGGTCGACGAGGTCAAGGCGCAGTTGCCGGTCTGGAAGCGGCAGGTGTTCGCCGACGGTACCGAGGAGTGGGTCAACTGCCCCTGAGCGGGGCAGCTTCTCGCTGCGACGGTCAGTGCTGGCCGTGGTGCAGCGGGACGGATCCCGCCCGGCGCCGTTCGGAGTAGAACGCCGGTTCGGCGCCGGGGCGCCAGGGCAGCGTCGCCACCAGCACGATCAGCGCCAGCGCGAGCGAGTTCTCCATCAGCGCACCGAAGAGCCCGTCCTGGTAGTGCGACACCTCGGGCAGCTTGTGCTCGTACGGCCAGATCGGTGAGATCAGGAACAGCAGGTAGAGGCCGACGGCGGCGACCGCGTGCCGGAGCCCGGTCAGGGTCGGGAACCAGATCGGTGAGCGGAGGCCGGCGACGCCGATCAGGTTTGTCTGTGACGGCGGCGGGCCGATCCGGTGCAGCAGGCCGCGGCTGGCGCGGCGGCGGCGCAGGGCGGTGTCCGCGAGCACGATGACCGCCGGGACCACCCAGACGAGGTGGTGCGACCAGGAGACCGGGCTGATCACGTTGGCGGTCAGCCCGACCAGGGTGAACGCGGTCAACTCGTCACCGTCGGCGTGCGCGTTGCCCGCCCGGGAGAGTCCGATCGCGAGGATGACCAGGGCGAACGAGAGCCAGAGCAGGCCCGGCGTCTCGATCGAGTCGTAGAGGCGGGCGAGCACGCCGGCCAGCGACTGGTTCGGCGTCATGTCCGCCGCACCGACCCGCTCGGTCTGCCAGATCACGCTGGTGAAGTAGCTCATCGACTCGCGACCGGCGATCGCGAAGGTCGCCAGCGTTACGCCGATGGTGGTGCCGATCGCGGTCATCGCGGCACGCCACTGCCGGGTCAGCAGGAAGTACAGGATGAACAGCGCCGGGGTGAGCTTGACCGAGGTGGCCAGTCCGATGCCGACACCGGCCCAGGCACCGCTGAAGAAGAACCGGCGCAGCGGCCGGTCCGTCCAGCCGGTACGGATCCCACGCCGGGCCCGCCAGCGCAGGGCCACCAGGTCGGCCATGATGAGCCCGAACAGCAGCAGGTTGACCTGGCCGTAGCCGAGGGTCTCGCGTACCGGTTCGATCGCCACCGCGAGTGGTACGGCGATGCCGACGACGAACCAGAGCGACCAGCCGAGCCGTTCGACGGTCGGCCGCAACAGTGCGGTGAGGACGACGGTGAGCGCGGCGAGGCTGGCGAACACGTTGAGCCAGCCCGCGGCGCCGACCGGGAACCAGGCCATCGGCAGCATGATCAGGGCCGCGAACGGTGGGTAGGTGAAGCCGAGCGTGGTCATCGGCGCGATGAAGCTGTAGAGGTCGTTGCCGCTGGCCCACCAGACGATCGCACCGTGGTAGATCTTCATGTCGAAGAAGTTGTACGGGCGTCCGAATGCGTCGATGGACAGCCAGGCTGCGTACCAGGTCGCGGCGATGATGCCGAGCCGGGCGACGGTTCGACGATCGATCCCACGTGTGACACGGCGGACTGGGGCTAGTCGGTCCAGCCGTCTCCCGACGGTCGCCGGCATGGTGTGGCCACCCCCGTACAAGTTGTCGAACTTCCGAAATCGCGCCCAGGTCCTGTTGGGAGCCTAGAGCGGAGCACCATCCGATTGCCTACTGCGTTATGCGACCGTGTCCGATCCCACACTAGTTCGCGACATTTCCACCACGTTAACGCGGGGCGACTGTTTAAGGTGATTCGCCGTTTCCGCCGTACCGGAGGGGACACGCCCCGATATCGACCCAGCTCAAACGGTTGTCGCAGCTCACCCCGGAAGCCGGCGCGCGGCCCGCGCGGACCGCGCCGCGATCCGCGTACCGCGCCGGGCGTGTCGCACGGTACGGCTCACCGACCGCCGGCTGTCGACGATCGCGTGTCCGGCGCGCCAACGCAAACCGGGCCGGCCCTCGTTGTCGACCGCGGCGAGCAGCAGACCGCCGAACAGGCCCAGGTTCTTCAGCAGCTCGGTGCGCTGGCGACGGCGCTGCGTGGGATCGTCCTCCCGCCAGTACGAGTGCCCGGCCAGCGTGGTCGGTACGAGGGTGCCGGCCAGCACGGCCGCTGCCGTACGGGGGAAGTAGCCGGTGGCGAGCATCAGCCCGCCGACGAGTTGGACCGTCCCGTTGACCCGGACCAGCGTCTCCGGGTCGGTCGGCAACCGGGGGCTGGTACGGGCCATCAGCGGGGCAACCCGGTCCGTCACGCGCTGCGCCCGAGCCATGAACGGCTTGGGGGTGGCGACCGCCTGTGCGCCGCTGACCACGAAGATGCCGCTCAGCAGGGTCCGGGCGACGGTGCGTACGGGTCTCATGAGACCAGTCTTACCCGCTCGGCGCCCCCTTTACCCCCGCAACTGCCGGACTGGCCGTACGCCGCCCGCGACTGCCCGTCAGGGCTGTGACCAGCCTTGATCAGGTATTTGGTCGGCGAATCGTAATGCAGACGGGGGCTACGTACCGGTAGCGTCGCCAGGCGTGACGACTGTACGGCTGCGACCCGAGGGGCCCGCCGACGAACCGGCGATCCGCCGGGTGGTGGCCGCCGCCTTCGCCGCCCCGGACCGCCCGGTGCCGGCCGAGGTGCGACTGGTCGAGGCACTCCGGGACAGTGACGCGTGGCTGCCGGAGCTGTCCATGGTGGCCGAGGTCGATGGTGACGTGGTGGGGTACGCCCTGCTCACCCGGGTGGTGGTGCAGCCCGGCGCGGTGCCCGCGCTGGCGCTGGGGCCGGTGGCGGTGCTGCCGAAGCGGCGCGGGGTGGGTTACGGCACGGACGTGGTGCAGGCCGCGCTCGCCGCTGCCACCGAGCTCGGTGAGCGGCTGGTGGTGGTGCTCGGCGACCCGGCGTACTACCGCCGGTTCGGCTTCGTGCCGGCTTCCAGGTACGAGCTGACGAGCCCCTGGTCCGGGCTGGGTGCGCCCTGGCAGGCGCTGCTGCTGCCGCCGTCGGTCAGCGGTGACGGCGCGGTGCTCAGCGGCGAGGTCAACTACCCCCTGCCCTGGTCCCGGGTCTGATCGATGGTTGTGCGCAGCCGTGCTCAGGCCGGTTGCGTACGCAGGTAGCGGCCGAAGTGCGGCACGGTGAACGCCACCGTGCCCCGCTCGCCCGAGTAGATGAGCCCCTTCTTGATCAGCGCGTCCCGGGCCGGGGAGAGGCTCGCCGGTTTGCGGCCGAGCGCTCGGGCGATCTCGGCGGTTGGCACGGCCGCGTCCATGTCGTCCCGCTCGACTCCGGTTTCCTCCCCGGCGACCAGGGACAACGTGGCCATCGCCCGCATGTACTCGCGTTCGGCCGGAGTCGCCCGCTCGAACCGGGAGCCGAAGAAGCCGACCGCCAGTTCCGCCTCCGCCTCCGGCGCGGCGACCCGTACGTCGGCGGCGGTGACCGGCGAGCGGGGCGCGTGGTCCCAGGTCGCCTTCCCGTACGCCTGGACGAAGTAGGGGTAGCCGCCGGACTTCTCGTAGAGCAGGTCGAGCGCCTTCTGTTCGTACTCGACGTCCTCCCGTTCGGCCGGGGCGCAGAGGGCCTGGTCGGCGGCGATCCGGTCGAGCCGGTCGATGCGCTGGTAGCGGAAGAGCCGCTCCGAGTAGGACTTGGCCGCCGACAGCACGGCGGGCAGGTGCGGCAGTCCGGCGCCGACCACGATCAGCGGCGCGCCGATTTGCGACAGCTCGTGGCAGGCGGCGCAGAGCGCGGAGACGTCCTCGGGGTTCACGTCCTGCATCTCGTCGATGAAGACGGCGATGCCGGTGCCGACGTCGGTGGCGACGCTGGCCGCGTCGGTGAGCAGTTCGACCAGGTCGATCTCGATGTCGCCGGAGTCGGCCCGACCGCTGGCGGCGGGCACGTCGATGCCGGGCTGCCAGCGGTCGCGCAGCTTGGTGGCGGCGGCTCCGCGACCGCTGCCGGCGGCCGGTCCGCCGCGCAGGGCAAACGCTTTGAGTACGCCGAGGAAGCCGTCGATCCGGTCCGGTGCGCGATGGTGCGGGGCGAGTTCGCGTACGGCCATGTGCAGCGCGGCGGCGACCGGTCGGCGCAGTGACTGGTCCGGCCTGGCCTCGATCTTGCCGGTGCCCCAGAGCCGGCCGATGGCCTGTGAGCGCAGGGTGTTGAGCAGTACGGTCTTGCCGACGCCGCGCAGGCCGGTGAGCATCAGACTGCGTTCCGGTCGTCCTCGGGCGACTCGTTCGAGCACGATGTCGAAGACGTCGAGTTCCCGCCCCCGGCCGGCGAGTTCGGGCGGGCGCTGGCCGGCGCCGGGAGCGTACGGGTTGCGGACCGGATCCACGCATTGCACCGTATCGGCACGTCTAGCCGCTGGGCTAGAAACAGGTAGATCGCGCTACGGCGTGTCGTCTCGTGAATAAACTAGGACTGTCTAGCAATTCCGCTAGACAGTCCTAGTTTCCACAATCGGCGTACCTCGTGCGTGGCCCCCGGCCGGGTCAGCGCGACTTGAGACAGAGCACGAAGTCGAGCACGTCGAGTTCGCTGTTGAAGAAGTACCACTCGGTGTAGCCCTCGACCGGCGCGCACTTCGTCTTCGCGTCGTTCTCACCGTCGGTGGCCCCGTCGAAACGCCGCAGCACCTCGTACGTCTTCGGCGCGCACTGGGTGATGGCCAGCTTCGGCTTGCCGCTCGCGTCGCCCTCGTTCTTCACGCACTGGCCCTCCTTGACCAGCCGCGCGTCGGTCGACGACTCCGGTGCCGGGGCACCCTGCGCCGGGTCGGCACTCGGGTCGGCCGGCGCCTGGGCGCTCGGGTCCGCGGCCGGTGTGGTCGCACCCGCGGTCGGCACCGTGTCCGACCCGCCGTCGTCACGGCCGAGCCACCAGAACGCCGCCCCGCCGACGCCGAGGACCAGCACCACCAGGGTGACCAGCACCGCGGTCATCCCCCGGTTGCCCCGCTTCGGCGGCACCGGGCTGGCGGTGGTCCACTCCGGGTCCGGTCCCGGCGCGGGATAACCCGGCGGGTAACCCTGGTCGCGGTAACCCTGGTCGCGGTAGCCCTGGTAGCCGCTGGGCGAGCCGGGGCCGCCCGGCGGGGCCGACGTCGGACCGCCACCCCACTGCTCCTGGCCACCGCCCCACGGATCGGCCGGCTGGGCGTACGGGTCGTGCGGTTGCGCGTACGGGTCGCGCGGCTGCCGGTACGGCTCCTGCGGCTGACGGTACGGCTCCTGCGGGTACCCAGGACCCGGCTGCTGTCCGCCGGGCTGCCGGTACGGCTCGGCCGGCGGCCGGCGGTACGGGTCGTCCTGCTGCTGCCCCGGCCACGGCCCCTGCTGCCCCGGATACGGCCTCTGCTGGTCGGGGTACGGCTGTCCCGGCCCCTGCTGGCCTCGCGGCCCCTGCTGCTGGCCGGGCCATGGCTCCGGCTCCTGGCCGGGGTACGGCGGCTGGCCCGGGTACGGCCCGCCGGGCGGTCCGTAGTTAGACATGGACTGTCCTCCTGGCACGAGAGAAAGAGGCTGGCCACCCGCGGGCGACGGCGATGCTCAGGTCACCGTATCGTGACGCCCCGACCGGCTCACCTCCCCCAACCGCGCCAACTCGCCGAGTCGGTCGGCTTTGCCGGATCCGTACCCTCCGGAAGCGCTCCGACGGCGGGGGAGTGTCACCCAGTCGACTCGGGGGTCGCCCACCGTGGCGGTCCGGCGTTAACATCCGAGCGCATGTTCGCCGCGCTCGCCGCCATCGCACTCGGGGCGGTGGTCGGGGCGAGCACACCGTGGCTGGTCCACCGGCTCGCCGTCGAGTCGGGATCGCCGCCGCGGTCGGCCTGCGCGGTCTGCACCCGCCCGTTCCCGCGCGGCCTGCCCGGCTGGATACGCCCCGACGCGCGCTGCCCGGGCTGCGGCGCGCGTCTGGGTTCCCGTACCGGATATCTCGCCGCTCTTGATGCGGCCGTCTTCGGTCCGCTCACCGCCGCCCTCGGCGCGGCCGTGTTCGGCCTGCTCACCGCCGCTCTCGGCACGGACACCGGGATCGACCCGGCGCTGCCGGCGGTGCTCGCGGTGGCCGCGGTCGGCCTGCCGCTGGCCTTCGTCGACCTGACCTGCCTGCGGCTGCCCGACCCGCTGGTGGCGCTCGCCGCCGTGGCCGCCCTGCTCGGGCTCACCGGCGCCGCGCTGGTCCTCGGCACCCCGGACCCACTGGTACGCGCCCTGCTCGCCGCGCTCGCCAGCGGCGTGGCCTACGTGCTGCTCGCGCTCCTACCCGGTGCCAGGCTCGGCTTCGGCGACGTGAAACTGGCCGCCGTACTCGGCCTGCCGCTGGGCTGGTACGGCTGGCCGACACTGCTGCTCGGGCTGGTCCTACCGCACCTGATCAACGGCACCGTGGCGCTCGCCCTGCTGCTGACCCGGCGCGCCAGCCGGGGCACGCCGCTCCCCTTCGGCCCCGCCCTGCTCACCGGCGCCCTGCTCGCCATCCTCTTCGAGGGCTGACGACGGGCCTCCTCGAACGCTGACGACGGACCTCCTCGAAGCTCACGGCCGGGGGCCGCTCAGAGGAGGCGGAGTTGGCGGTCCTTGGGGCGGCGCGGCTCGGTGTCGCCGAACCGCTCGAACAGACCCGGGTCGATCGTGTCCAGGAACGGGGTCGGCACGCAGTCCCGCTCCTGACCGTGCCGTACGCGGCGGGCCACGTGGCTGACGTAGAGCCGGTCCTGGGCGCGGGTGAGCCCGACGAAGAACAGACGGCGCTCCTCGGCCACGTCGTCGTCGGTCGGCGGACGACCGGGGAAGCGCAGCGGCAGCAGCCCGTCCTCGCAGCCGACCAGGAACACCACCGGGAACTCCAGCCCCTTGGCGGCGTGCAGGGTCAGCAGGGTGACCGCCTCGGCGCGCGGGTCCAGCGCGTCGACCTCGGCACCGGTGGCGAGCTGCGACAGGAACAGCGGCAGGTCGTCGCCGCAGCGCTGGGCCAACGGGGTGAGCAGGTCGACCGCGTTGCGGATCTCCTCCGGGCCGACGCCGCCGGGCGCGTCCAGGGTGGGCATCGCGAACCGCTCGGCGAGCACCTGCCCGGCGAGCCGTACCCGGGCCGCCAGCGAGCCGCCGAGTCCGTCGGCGTGCCGCAGCTCGCGGGCGATCACCGCCACGCCGGGGCGGTCACGCAGCCGGTTGTGCGAGCGCTTCTGCACCGGCACCCCGGCCCGGACCAGCGCGTCCACGATCGAGGCGGCCTGGGCGTCGGTGCGGTAGAGGACCGCGATGTCGGAGAAGGAGACGGTCGAGTTGCGACCGTCGATCCGGCCCGAGTCCAACGACCGGTGCGACAGCCCACCGACCAGGTCGTCGACGGTGCGTACGACGAAGTTCGCCTCGTCCGCGACCGAGGCGGCCGGGTAGCGGCCGACCAGCGGTGCCTCCGGATCCAGCCGGGCCGGATCCAGCCGACGGCCCCGGACCAGCGACGTCGGTGCGATGGCCTGGACCGCGGCGGCCAGGATCGGTGCCGACGAGCGGTAGTTGCGGGTGAGCCGGACCAGCCGGGCGTCGACGAAGTCCTCCGAGAACCGCAGGAAGTACGCCACGTCCGCACCGCGGAACGAGTAGATCGCCTGGTCCGGGTCGCCGATCGCGCAGAGGTTGCCGTCCGGCGGTGCGAGCAGCCGCAGCAGCTCGTACTGGACCTCGTCGACGTCCTGGTACTCGTCGACGAAGATCCAGCGCCAGCGGTCGCGGTACTGCCGGACCAGCTCCGGATCGTCGCGCAGCAGCCGTACCGGCAGGGTCACCAACTCGTCCAGGTCGACCAGGTCCTGGCCGCGCAGCAGCTTGACGTACGTCGCCTCGTCCTCGCCGGCCTCGGCGCGCGCGGCGGTCCGCTCGGTGTCGTCGGCGATCCGGAAGTTCTCCGGCAGGCCGGCGGCGGCCGGATGCTCGCGCAGGATCGACAGGCCGAGCGAGTGGAAGGTGCCGACGGTGATGTCCTCGGCCACCGGGCCGAGCAGGCCGTCGAGCCGGGCCTGTAACTCCTCCGCGGACCGCCGGGTGAACGTGATCGCCAGGCAGTGCTCCGGGAAGACGTTCAGCTCCGCGCAGAGGTACGCGATCCGGTGGGTCAGCGTACGGGTCTTCCCGGTGCCGGGACCGGCGACGATGAGCAGTGGCCCGCCGGGCGCTGAGGCGGCCACCCGCTGCATCGCGTCGAGCCGGTCGAGCAGGCCGGTGCCGACCTCCTCCATCCCGGCGAGCATCGGTTCGAACGGTTCGTGCGGTGAGGGCGGCGGGGCGATCGGCGGTGCCGGGGCGGGCACGGGCCGGGCCGGTCGGCGCTTCGGTTCGGCGGCGGCCTTCGCGGCGGGCTTGGCCCGAGGCTTCGCCGCCGCCTCCGCCGCCGGCCGAGGTCGGGGCACCGAAACGGGTACGTCGAAGAGCGCCTCCGGCTCGCCGGCCGCACCCGCTCCGCGCAGTTCCCCTGGTTCGAAGAGGCTGATCACGCCGTACTCGCCGTCGTAGCCGGGGATCCGGCGTACCTCGCCGCGGCGGAGCCGGCCGATCGCCTCGGCGATCCGTTCCCCACCGGCCTGCCGCAGGTCGTCCAGGGGCACGGCGGTGAGGATGTCGAGTTCGGCGCCGAGCGCGGCGACCAGGTTGTTGAGCTGCCCCTCGACCGTCTTCGACTTCGGACCGACCCCGTTGATCTCGCCCAGGATCTCGGCGAGTTGGACCAGGTGGCTCACCCGAGGCGCGCGCGCCGGTACGTGTCCCTCCGGCCGGTCGGCGAGGTCCTCGACCCGGCTCAGCACCCCGACGGTGAGCGGCTTGCCGCACTCCGGGCAGAGGCCGCCGGCCTGCCGGGTCCGCTCCGGTGCCCAGTTGACACCGCAGAGCCGGTGACCGTCCGCGTGGTACTTCCCCTCCTCGGGGAAGAACTCGATGGTCCCCGCCAGCCCGTCGCCGGTACGCATCGCCGACCGGATCGCGTAGTAGTCCACGTCGGTGGCGAAGACGGTGGCCTCACGGGCAAGGGCTGCCGGCGAGTGCGCGTCCGAGTTCGAGACCAGGCGGTAGCGGTCGAGGCTGGAAACCCGCCAGTTCATCGCCGGGTCGGAGGAGAGGCCGGTCTCCACCGCGAAGATGTGTTCGGCCAGGTCGGCGTAGCAGTCGGCGATCGCGTCGAAGCCGGACTTGGAGCCGAGCGCGGAGAACCACGGCGTCCAGATGTGTGCCGGGACCAGGTAACCGTCGGGGCTCGCTTCGAGCACGATCTCCAGCAGGTCGCGGGAGTCGAGCCCGAGGATCGGCCGCCCGTCGGAACCGATGTTCCCGATCCGCCCCAGTACGGTGTTGAACCGCGCGACCGCGTCCAGGTCGGGCAGGTAGATCAGGTGGTGCACCTTGCGGGTCCGGTCGTCCCGCTTGTAGATGGTGGAGATCTCGACGCTGAGCTGGTAACGGACCGGGTTGGCCTCGGCCACGCTGGACAGCCGGGGCGGCAGGCGGCGGGCGATGTCGCGTTCCGCGTCCGGGCTGAGCCGGTAGAGGCCCGGTTCGGCCGGGCGCAGCGTCTCGCGCAGGTGGTCGTACCAGGCGGGGTGGGTGAAGTCGCCGGTGCCGAGCACGCTGATGCCCTTGCGCTTGGCCCACCAGCCGAGGTTCGGCAGCGTCAGGTCCCGGCTACAGGCGCGCGAGTATTTCGAGTGGATGTGCAGGTCCGCGACGAAGGAGCCGGCGGTCGAGGCGGGGCCGCCGGAAGGTGCAGCGCTGAACGGAAGCACGCCGCATACTGTCATGGGCTGGTCCGCCCGCGCGTGGCGCCACGCACAAGCGTGAGATCCGCGATGCGGTGTTCGGTCAGGACGATGCGGTGTCCGGGACAGGACGATGCGGTCATCGGTTCAGAACGGTGGGGCCGGTTCCGCGCGGCCGACCCGCTTGCGGCGTACCAGTTCGACGGCGGCCACCGAGGCCAGCACCCCGGCGGCGGTGAAACTCGCGACCAGTTTCGGTGGGTGGAGCATCACCGGGATCAGCGCACAGAGCAGCACCGGCCCGATGACCAGGGCGAGACTGCGCTGCCCGAACACCTCCCACTCGAACCGCAGCCGCGCGGCCAGGAAGAGCGCGGGTCCGCCCAGGGTGACGGCGACGAAGGCCAGGCGTGGATCCCCGAACGGGTTGTTGATCGCCAGCTCGTTGGCAACCGCGGTGACGAGTACGGCGGCCACGAGCGCGTACTGGGTGTAGTTGGACGATCGGCCGAGCCGACCGGGGTGGTCGGCCCGTCCCATCGCCTCGGGCAGTGCCTTGCCGGCCTGGTAGAAGTAGATGTGCCAGAGCAGCAGGGTGCTGCCGAGTGCGAACAGGAACGCGAGCGTACGGCCGAAGGTGAGCTGGCCGTCGCCGTACGTCAGCCCGGTGAACAGGATCGACTCGCCGAGCGCCAGGATGAAGAACTGCTGGTACCGCTCGGCGAGGTGCTCGCCGGCCAGTCGCCACCGCGCGTTGCGTTCGCGACCGAGCCCCGGCACCGGCCAGCCGAGCAGGATACCCAGGTAGTCGATCGCGACGCCGACCGTCCAGAGGACCAGCCGGAGCGGAGCCGGTAGCAGCGCCCCGACGATCCAGAACAGCCCGGATCCGACCGCCCACCACAGGATCCGGACCTGGTTGCGCCGCCTCGGATGGTTACCGAGTGCGAAGATGATGATCAACGGCCGCCCGAGCTGCGACCCCGCGTACGCTCCGGCGAACAGCATTCCCCGGTCGTCGAACGCCCCGGGCAGACCGACCGCCATCAGCAGGCTGCCGAGGATCAGCGCGGAGATGGTGACGTGGATCGCCCCGGACAGCCGGTTGAACCTGCTGGTGATCCAGCAGGTGAAGACCCAGATGTTCCACACCGCCAGCGACAGCACCAGGGTCTCGGCGACGGGAATCCACTCGATCCGGCGACCCGCGTCGATGCTGTCCAACAGTTGCTGGGACACCCGGGTCAGCGCGAACGCGAACACCACGTCGAAGAGGAGTTCGATGAACGTGGCGCGTTGCGGCTCGTCCGGCTCCCGTACGAGGTCGGCGGCGCGGTCAGTCGCCATCACCCCACCGTCGCCTCCCGTAGCCCGCTCTCACGTGTGACGAACGAGCGACGGCGGGCACCGACGCGGCAGACCCCGCTCAGCCGCCCGCGAACGGCGGCAGTACGTCGACCGTGCCGCCCGCCGGCAGCGGCTGCCGGCGGTCACGCTGCACCACACCGTCGACCAGGAAACTGGCCACCTTCAGTACGCTCGCCAGCCGCTCGCCGTGCCGGATGCCGAGCGTGTCGGCCAGGGTGTCGAGCGTGAGCCCGCCCGGGGCGGACTCCTCGCTGATCCCGGCCGCCGCCCGTGCCGCCGCGAAGTAGCGAACCGTGATCGCGGGTGGGTTCTCGGGGGTGGTCATGGTCATCCTCCGATCGCGGACATGGGCCGGGCCGGTTGGAGGAACGACGGATCGTCGATGTCGTGCCCGGCCCGTTTGCCCCACATCGCCGTACGCCAGCGCCGGGCGATTTCCTCGTCGTCCGCCCCGCCCCGCAGGGCCTCGCGCAGGTCGGACTCCTCGGTGGCGAAGAGGCAGGCGCGTACCTGACCGTCGGCGGTGAGTCGGGTCCGGTCGCAGTCACCGCAGAACGGCCGGGTGACGCTGCCGATGACGCCGACCCGCGCCGGCCGTCCGTCCAGGCCGGTGAACCCGTCGACCAGCCAGGTTTCCGCCGGTGCCCCACCTCGCTCGACCGGATCCGGGAGCAGGGTGAACTCGGCCCGCAGCGCGGCGAGGATCTCCGCGGCGGTCACCATCTGCGAGCGGTCCCACCCGTGCTGGGCGTCCAACGGCATCTGTTCGATGAACCGCAGTTCGTAGCCGTGGTCGAGGGCGAAGCGCAGCAGCGCGGGCGCGTCCCGGTCGTTGACGCCGCGCATCAGCACCGAGTTGATTTTCACCGGGGTGAGTCCGGCGGTCGCCGCGGCGGCCAGCCCGGCCAGCACGTCCGGCAGCCGGTTGCGCCGGGTCAGGGTGTGGAACCGTTCCGCGTCGATGGTGTCCAGCGAGACGTTCACCCGGTCCAGGCCGGCCGTACGCAACGGGACGGCGAGCCGTTCCAGCCCGATGCCGTTCGTGGTCAGTGACAGTGTCGGCCGTGGCTCCAGGCGGGCGGCGGCGGCGACGATGGCGGGCAGTCCGGGGCGGATCAGCGGCTCACCGCCGGTGAACCGGACCTCGGTCACGCCGAGGCGTTGGACGGCCACCCGGACCAGGCGACCGATCTCGTCGTCGGTCAGCAGCCGGCTCTGCGGCAGCCAGGGCAGTCCTTCTTCGGGCATGCAGTAGGTGCAGCGCAGGTTGCACCGGTCGGTCAGGGAGACGCGCAGGTCGGTGGCCACCCGTTGGTACCGGTCGACGAGGGTGCGCAGCGGTGGTCGTACGGACGCGGTCGCCGGGCCGGTCGCTGTCTCCGGTCCGGATGCGCTCGCCGGGCCGATGGCGGTCGATTGGATAACCGGTATGCCCATCGTTCGACGGTATACCGTCAACCATGTAGTGCGGAGCCAGCCGCCGCGCTTACCGCCGTACGGTAACCGGCACCGAACAGCGCGGTGTGCACCAGCAGCAGGTGGAGTTGGTGCACCGGCACCCGCTCCCGCCAACCGTCGGCCAGCGGCCAGATCTCCTGGTAACCGTCGAGGATCCGGGGGAGTTCGGCAGCACCGCCGAAGAGTGCGAGCTGGGCCAGGTCGGTTTCCCGGTGCCCACCGTGCGCCGCCGGGTCGACCAGCCAGGCGCGTCCGTCGGCACCCCAGAGCAGGTTGCCGGGCCACAGGTCGCCGTGGATCCGGGCGGGTGGTTCGGCTCCGCCGTACCCGTCGATGTTTTTCATCACCCGCTCGACCAGCGCGACCTCGGCCGGTCCGAGGGCGCCGTTGTCGACCGACAGGCGCAGGTACGGCGCCAGCCGATGCTCGGCGAACCAAGCCGGCCACGGCCCGGACGACGGGGTGTTCGACTGCGGCAGCGCGCCGATGAAGCCGCTCCATTCGGCGCCGAAGGCGGGCGCACCGGCCCGGTGCAGGGCGGCCAGTTCCCGGCCGAACCGGGTGGCCGCCGCCGGGGTCGGCGGGCCGGGCTCGACCCACTCCAGTGCGAGCAACTCCGGCAGCTCGGCGATCACCTCCGGCACCGGCACCGCGTCCGCTTCCCGCAACCACCGCAGCCCGGCCGCCTCGGCGGCGAAGAACCCTTCGGGTACGGGCGTCGAGCCGTTCTCGGGCCAGCTTTTGGCGAAGACCGAGTTGCCGTCGTCGAGGGTGAGCCGACGGGCGTCGCAGATGTCGCCACCGGCCACCGGCGTCTCCCTGATCCGCTGGTGGGCCAGGAAGGTGGGCAGGTGCTGCGGGTGCGCCCGGAGGTAGACCAGGTCCATCCGCGCAACGTACCGCCGATTGACCGTAGTACCGACGAACGCCCCTCTCCCGGACAGCCAGTCGGACCAGGCGTGCTCTAGTCGGGGTCGATACGGGTGAGGGGGAACGACCGTAGACGGCCGACGCCGGGCGAACGCTGGTGGGAGGGCCGGTGCCGTCAGGCCCCTCGCGACGGCTCCGGCCGGCCCGTCAACCAATCGTGTACGGGGCCGAACGGTTCGAGCAGGGGAACACCGGACAGGTGTCTGTCGTAGAAGACATCTCGGCTGTGCCTCTCGGGCCTTCCGGGCGCCGGTAGTGCCGCCAAGTTGGCCCAGTACACCTGGATGCCGCTCCCGCCGAGCGTGTCCCCACCACCCAAGCGACTGATGTCAAGGCGGAAAGGACGACTACCGATCAGTCTCGTGACGTCAGCCATCCTATGAGTCAACAGACCTCGCGCATAGACGATCGCCCCTAGAGTCTCGCCAGCCGGATGGGCCGCCGCCTGGTTGAAAAAATCGGGGTGTGTGAGGCGGTGGTACTCGTGTAGCGAGTAGACCCATTGAAGTGCCTCGGCGAACGGAATCAGGTGTTCGCTACCTGTGCCCTCGGCGATCCTGTGCTGGAGTCTGTCGAGGGCTTCGGACAGGCCCAGTTCGGCGATCCATCGTTCGGACGGCATCGGCTGAGGCTACGCCATCCCACGTCGCGTGCAGAGACTGCGAAGCTTGCACGATCTAACGAGATTTTCACCTCGTGGGGGCACGAACACGCCGACGCAAAACCGGCCCCGCGAAGTCGAAGACCCACCTCAGGGGCGTCGTCCACGGGGGAGGACAACACGCCCCGAGGTGGGCCGGTCAATGTGAGGGGTCAGGACAGTTGGACGAACCGGTGCCGGGAGCCGTCGGGGAGGAGGATCACGAAGTCCCCGACAGGAGCGATTTCCGCCAGCTTCGCAGCAAGCACAAGCGCCCAGTTCACAGCATCGGTCTTGCTCGGGTTGATGTCTCCCAGGTAGTCGAGCGCGCCCACTGCGCGAGGGGTCAGGTTGACCGTGATTTTCCGAAGTTCGCTCATCAGGATCGCCGGGTGCTCGCCCAACCGATAAAGCGTTCGAATAGAACGCGGGGGTCTGGCGGGTCACCCTTAGCCGGGTCGATCGCCGAAAGATCGGCCAGCGCCTCTACGAACTGGGCGCCGAGGTAGAGATTCAGGGCGAGCGTCCGGCCGTTGAAGCCCGCGAGCAGGTTCAGACGGGCGTCGGCGCAGGGCCATGGGTACGCGTCGATCCGGCAAATCCACAGTTTTGGAGTCGGGATGTGGTGGGCGACGGCCCTGTCTGCTAGCGGGCGAGCATCCATCACCACAGCGGCCCTCGTGGCGTGGCTGATTCTGGATCAAGTAGCACGCTGCGCCGAATCACGAATACCGCCTCGGGCTGCTCGGGCTGGCCTGCCGGCTTCTCGATGCCGCGAACGGTGAGCCACTCCGTGTCAAACGCCCCGGCGTCCATCGGCATGTGCGTCACCCGCAGGTGAAGGTCCCCCATGGTGTCCTGGTGGGCGGGCGCGCTGCTCCGGCGGTAGTCGGCCCGCTCGGCGTTGATGAGGTCGCCGACGCGCACAAATGACCTACCTGGCATGGCGGCCTCCGTTTCTAGGCACGCGATATGCCATGCGCTGGCCGAGCGTCAGCAACGGCCCCACGTTCGTTGTCGGCTCGGAAGTGCAGGCCGGGCGAGGCAACTGGGCGACGCCGTAGAGCCGACTTACGCCCTGCGGTCGCGTCTTCCGGTCGATGCACGGCCAGCGCAGGCCGCATATGCAGTACCGGCGGAAGCCGCGCCAGACGCGGCGGTGCCCTCGGGTAGCGGGTTTGCGCCGTCTCAGCATCGACATGCCGTCGCTCCTCTCATACCGTTTGCGGTGGTCGGGGTTGACCTTCTGTCAGGATTGCGGTTCGCAGGGTGAGATAGGCGCTGCTCGCGTGCGGCAAGAAAGTTGCGGCAAACCGGAGCGGGAATGAATACAGGGGCAGAGCTACGGCAGGCGCGGCGGGCGGCCGACCTCACATTGGCGGAGGTTGCGCGCCTCGGCGGGCTATCTACCAGCCACTTATCGCGGATCGAGACAGGGAAGCGCCCCGTCACACCGGCCACAGTCGGCCTGTACGGGCGGGCAATACGGCGGGCACGCGATGGGTCTTCGTCGCCTACCGTGGACGACGTGAGACGGAAGGACTTCCTCGCGCTGACAGGCGCTGCCATCGCCGGAGTGGCCGTGCCCGACCCGGCGCCGATTGTCGACCTCGATGAGTGTGCCCAGTGGATCGCGTGGCAGATTTGGCGCGGTGATGGGCGCGAGTTACATGAGAACCTGATACCGGTGGAGCTAGGGCCGGCTACGGTCCACCTCATCCGGCGGCGTCAGCTCGTTCGTACGGTGGCCGGTGCGGTCCGCTTTCCCCACCCCGGGTTGCTTGACTTTCACCTAGCGTGCCGGGTCTTCGACGGGATCTCGTCGGGCGCCAGCGGGCGACTCGAAACGGCCCAGACCAGCCACGCGACCGACCTCGTAATTCGTGAGTTCGTTGAGCATGACCCGGCGAGCGAGGCGACCCTGAGCCGGTGGATGGCTATGGGCAGTACCGATCTGCTGCGGGTGAACGCGGCAGGCATCCTCGCGAAGATCGAAGCGCCGGAGATAGCCGACAGAGTGATAAAAGCGCTGCGCGCCGATGACGACATGCGGGCGTTGTACCTGACTGCAGTTGCGAGCCGGGTTCTGTCGCTGCCATGGGCGGTCGCAGGCCAGCTTGCGCGGGGCTCGGGCGCGATGCCCTCGGACGCAGCGGCCCGGCTCGCCGAGGAGCTGCGAAACCCCCGTGATGCGGCGGCACGATGGTGTAGCGCGGTGTTTCTCTACAGGGTGGGTGCCGCCAGCCGAGAGCCGGTGAGGGCGGCCGTCGCCGACGCCCTACGGGTCGAGAGTGCACCTGAGAACCTACGGGGTATGGCGGCGCTGCTGGCCGGTGCGGACCCCGTTACCACGACCTCGGAGAGGCCCCGATGATCCTCATTTCCGTACAGCCTGGGCAGGAAGTTATGTCGACCTTGAGGGCCGAGCTACAGGCCCGGGGCGTCGCGAATGGTGCGGTCGTGTCACTCATCGGGGCCGTGGAGGGGTGCTGCATCTCGACCATGACAGCGGACGACTACGCCAAGGACATCCTCACGGAGTATGCCGAGCCGTTCGAGCTGACCGGAACCGGTGAGGTGAAAGACGGCGAGGTTCACCTGCATGTCGTGCTCGGCCGGGAGGGCGACGAGGCGAAGGCCGGACACTTGCACTGGGCAAACGTCGAGCACTTCTTTGTGAACGCCTACGTCCTGCCGCTGTAGGCGCTCCAGCCCGTCCGGCCAGGGATGTCCGCCAGCCTGGCTAACGGTCGAGCCGCCGGTCGAACATTCGGTCTTAGCAGGGAAACTACGCCGGGTGCCTGTGGATAACCCCGCGTGTCGTCCACAGGTCGGAACCGGGGGTCTTCCGATCACTCCGGCACGCGCGCGAGGCTGCCGGCATGACCTCGACCGATCCACCGCAGCTCACCGTACGATCGACCGCCGATCTGATCTCCGCGGTCCCCTACCTGCTCGGGTTCCATCCCGCCGACAGCCTGGTGCTGCTCGCCATGCGGGACACCCGGATCGTCTTCGTCGCCCGTGGTGACCTGCCCGACCCGGGCAGTCCGGAACTGCGCCAGGCCGCCGAATACCTGGCTGCGGTGATCCGCCGGCAGGGCGCGCACGCGGTCACCATCATCGGGTACGGGCCGGCGCAGCGGGTCACGCCGGCCGTGGACGAGATGGAAACCGCGGTCCAGCGGGTCGGGCTGATGATTTTCGACGCGCTCCGGGTGACCGACGGCCGCTACTGGTCGTACCGGTGCGACGAACCGAGGTGCTGCCCGCCGGAGGGCACCCCGTTCGATCCGGCCACCAGTGCCGTTGCCGCCGCGGCCATCTTCGCCGGCCACGTGGCGCTCCCCGACCGGGCCGCGCTGACCGGTCAGGTCGCCCCGGTCGAGGGCGCGGCCCGTGAGTTGATGAGCCGGGCCACCGTACGTGCCCGAGAGCGGCTGCTCGCCCTGCTGGCAGCCGCCCCGGACACCGATCCGACTGGGATGGCGGCCATCCGTACGGCGGGTACGTCGGCGGTGCGGCTGACCGAGGACCGGTACCGGGCCGGTGGCACGTTGTCCGACGACGAGTTGGCCTGGCTCACCGTGCTCCTGACTCACCTGGACGTACGCGACCACGCCTGGGAGCGGATCGGGGCGCAGGACTGGGAGGTGGCGCTCTGGGGTGACGTACTTCGTCGGGCCGAGCCGGGCCTGGCGGCGGCACCGGGCGGACTGCTCGCCTTCGCCGCCTGGCGGGTCGGAAACGGGGCACTCGCCTCGGCGGCGGTGGAGCGGGCACTGGCCGACGATCCCGGTTACTCGATGGCACAGCTGATGGGTGACGTACTCGACGGTGGTCTGCCACCGTCCGCGCTGGACGAGAGCTGGGCGTCGCCGGCTCGTCGCGGACGACGTGGCCGCAGGACGGGAAAACCCCGCCGACCCGGTACGCCCGGACTCGCCGAACGGGCCGTCCGCCCGCGCCGATCCAGGGTGCGACGCCGGGACTGGCAACCGTCCCGCCGCGACGCCGACTGACGCGGACCGGGCTTGGTGGCGGTGCCAGGGCGACGCCGGCTGAGCGGGTCCTGAGAACTCTGCGGGCGGGCCGGGCCTGCGGGCGTTCGTCACGTCTGAGCCGCCACAGAGCCGACCCGAGCGGATGCGGTTACGGTGGGGCGATGGTGGGACTGGCGGCGGTGGTGCTGACCGGCGGCGCGGCCCGGCGGATGGGCGGGGTGGACAAACCGGCCGTGCCGGTCAACGGCCGGTCGATGCGGGACCGGGTGCTCGCGGCGGTCGCCACGGCAGCGCCACGGGTCGTGGTCGGCCCGGCCGCCGACCTGCCGCCCGGAGTGCTCGTCACCCGTGAGGACCCGCCCGGTGGCGGCCCGGTCGCCGCGACCGCCGCCGGACTGGCCGTCATCGGTGCACCGGAACCCGCCACCACTTTCCGCCGCGAAAGCGCCCGGCCCGGTGGCACCCCGCCTGCGCCGGAGTACGTCGCACTGCTCGCCGCCGACCTGCCGTTGCTGACCGCCGAGGCGGTCGGGTTGCTGGTCGAGCGGCTTGTCGGGTCGACCGCCGACGGCGTGCTCTACCGCGACGACACCGGCCGGCGGCAACTGCTCTGCGGGGTGTGGCGTACGACCGCACTGGCCGGTGCCCTGGACCGGCTCGCTCGGCAGCGCGGCGGGACGCTCGAAGGTGCGTCGATCCGGGCGCTGGTGGGGGAGCTGGCCGTGATCGAGGTTTCGTGGGCCGGATCGGGGCCGCCGCCGTGGTTCGATTGCGACACTGACGACGACGTACGCCGGGCCGAGGAGTGGACGCGATGACGGTGCTCGACCAGACCAGTCACCTGCACCGGATCGTGGAGGCGGGTTGATGGGAACGCTCGACGACTGGGTGGCCACAGCCTGCGCCGAACTGGGGCTGGATCCGTCGGTGGCGGACGTACCGGTGGTGCTCGACCTGGCCCGGGACGTCGCCCACCAGGTGCTGCGTCCGGGGGCGCCGGTCACCGCGTACCTGTTGGGGATCGCGGTCGGGCGTGGCGCGGACCCGGCAGAGGCGGCCGGACGGCTGGCCGTGCTCGCTCGTTCCTGGCCGCCGCCGGACGGTCCCGCCGCGTCCGACGACGCCGCCTGAGGGCATGAGTCCCGGCTCAGCTCCGGAGAGTGTCCGATGCGGGTCGGCGCCGTGCCCACCGACCGTCGCGCTGGGTAGGGTGTGTGCCTGACGGACGGAGGCGATCATGAACGCGGAGCACCCCTCGGCGACCGGGTCCGAGGCGACCGGGTCCGAGGCGATCGAGCCTGCTGCGGCCGAGCCTGCCCTGGCCGGTGACGCCTGGCCCGCTCACCACGATTCCATCCTGCTCGACGAGCCCAGCACCGCCGACCTGCAGGCGAAGGTGACCGAGGCCTGGCAGGAGTTCGCTCGCGCGCTGGCGGTCGCCCTGCGGGAACTGCCGGCCGGTGCCCGGATCGAGGTCACCCTCGATCCCACCGCCTCCGGCACCGGTGACGCCATCTACTCGGTCAGCATCGAGACCGGCGCCGAAGGTCGGATCGGTGCCCGCGCGGTCGGTAACGCGGCACTTCCCGAGGGCTTCCGGCTCAACCGGGGGGCGGTCGCGGAGATGGTCGCGCTCGGCTGGTCGCCGCCCGGTGTGATCGAGGGCTCCGGCCCGCACTTCGGCCTGCGCAGCGGTACGGCGGAAGCGAGCCGGCTGGCCACCACGGTGGTCCGTACGCTGCGCGACGTCTACGGTGCGCCGCACCCGGCGTTCCTGGTCTACCTGGCCCAGGACGCCGACGACGTGCCGTTCCCGGTCCAACCGCTCGGTACGGCCCGTCCCGCGCTCACCCCGGACGACGACAGCGAGTCCGGGGAAGACACCGAGGTGGACCTGGACGAGGCGCTCGCCGCCGCACGGGCCGCCCAGGCGGTCGGCGACGAGGTCATCCCGCTCGAAGAGCGGGTCCGTACCGTGGTCTCCGCGATGATGAAGTCGAACACCGAGCAGCTCCAGGTCGACTCCGACGGCGACATCAACATCCGAGCCGGCTCGGCCATGGTGTTCGTCCGGGTACGGGACAACCCGCCGCTGGTCGACGTCTTCTCCCCGATCCTGACCGAGATCGAGCCGACCCAGCAGCTCTACGTGAAGCTCTCCGAGCTGACCAACCGGATGCCGATCGGCCGGCTCTACTGCGCCAACGAGACGGTATGGGCGTCCATCCCGGTCTTCGGCCGCAACTTCCAGGCGACCCATCTGATGCTCGCCGTACAGGTGATGACCGGGCTCGCGGACGAACTCGACGACCGCCTGCACGGCGAGTTCGGCGGCAAGCGCTTCTTCGGTGAGGGCGACAAGCCGACGAACCGGGCGACGGGCGAGCACCGTACCGGGATGTACCTCTGATCCTGCGACGGTGACCACGCCGGTCGACTGCCGAACCCGACGGTCGACCGGCGCCGCTACCGCGACCCGTACCCGACTAGGACAGCTCCACCCAGCCCGCTGTGTCCATCGTGGACAGCTCGTGGGCCTTCAGGCCGACGTCCGAGACGGTCCAGAGCACCCCGTTCACCACCAGCGACCGGCGGATCATCCCGGTCTTCTCCGGCCCTGCCTCGCGGGTGTGCTCGACCAGACCGAGCTGGGTGAACCCGGAATCGGTCACCCGTAGCGCCAAGGCACCCTGGGTCGGCGGTTTCCCGACCCCGGTCCGGGTGTTGTCGTACGCGGTCAGCGGGACCACCACCAGCCGGTCCGCCGGCCAGTAGAGGAACGCGTGCGGGTCGTGCTCGGCCTCCGAATTGCCCTGCCGGACGTGGTGCTGGGCGAGCCGGTTCGGCCGGGCGAGGTCGGAGACGTCGAACAGGGAAAGCTGGGTGCCCTGCGTACGGCCCTGGTCGGTGGCCTCCTGGCCGATGCCGAGCAGCCGGTTCCCGTCCACCGGATGCAGGTACGCCGAGTACCCGCTGATCTTCAGCTCGCCGACCACCCGAGGGGCGGCCGGACGGGTCAGGTCCACCGTGTACAGCGGATCGGTCTGGCGGAACGTGACCACGTACCCGGTGCCGGCGACGAACCGTACGGCATAGATCCGCTCGCCCTTGCCCAGCCCGGTCACCCGCCCGGTTTCGGTCAGCTCCTTACCGTCCGCACGCAGTACGTACACCGCCGAACTCGACTGCGCGTCCGTACCCCTGGACTGCCCGGTGGTGGTGGCGACCCGGAGGTGACCGTCCCACTCGGACAGCGCGTACTGATTGATCAGCCAGCCGGGAACGGTGGTGGCGGCGAGGTACCGGGGCGTGCCGGTCCCGCTGGTGTCGAACTGGTAGATCTCGGTTGTCTCGGACCGGGGTCGCGGAACGAAACCGCCGCCAGCCCGTCCGCCCGGCATCAGCCACCGCTGGTCGTTGGTGAGGTAGAGCCGGGCACCGGTGCTGTAGACGGTTTCGCCGTCGGCGACCACGGTCAGCGGGTCCCCCTCGTCCAGGGTCGCCGCGCCGAGGTCGAAGCTGAGTAGGGTCACCATCGAGGTGCCGGAGTAGCTGGCCGGTCGGACCAACCGGTCGCAGCCGACCTGACCGGCGCGGGTGGTGCCGTCGGTGGTGATCTCGTACCGGGGCAGCCAGGACCGCTCGGTCGACCCGTCGATGATCTCGCGGTTGGTCTCGATCCGCTGCGCGTCGCTGCCGGATTCCTTGTACGGGAAGCTCAGGCGTGGTCCGGACCGCACCACGATCCGTACCGTGGCACCGACCTGTCGGGCGTCGACCAGGCTGCCGTCGGTGCGGTATTCGGCGAGGATCCGGGGTGATCCGGCCAGGTCGACCAGGATCAACCGGGGGCCGCTGACCGCGTCCGATGCCGGTGGCACGCCGTCGGGTCCGGCCACGATGCCGGGGCGCCGGATGGCCGGCATCGGCATCCCGCCACCCCAGCCGTCCCGGACCAGCACCAGCGCCCGGTCGCCGTGCAGCAGCAGGTTGCTCTCGCTCCACCGGCCGGGATCGTCCCCTGTGAACAGTTCCAGCCGTCCGGTCCGCTGCCGGGTGGCCGGGTCGACCACGTGCAGCACCCCGCCGACGACCGTGACGATCCGCCGGCCGTCGGTCTTGACCAGGTCGGGCTCGTCCACGCCGACCTCGTGGGTGTTGGTGCCGGAGTAACCCGACGAGGTGTCGGCTGCCGTGTCGGCGCCCGGTGCGCCGGCCGCGGCCGGCGGCACGGCACCTGCGACGGCTGCCCGCTGTCCGCGGCCGGCGGCCATCGCGTCGGTCAGCGCCACACCATCGAAGCCCCACGGCCCGACGTACGCCTTCGCGGCCGACTTGAGCCGGGTCAGCGCGTCTGCACAGGAGTCGAAGGCGACGAGCTGCCAGCCGGTGGCCGGCACACCGGGATCGCGGGTGGGGGTGCGGGTGGTGGTCGGAGCCGTTCCGCTCGCGGCGACCAGTGCGAGCGTGCCGACCAGCGCGCAGCCGGCGATGACGGTGGTGGGACGTACGAAACGCCTTCGGGTCATGGCCGGTACGACGTAGCGAGCGCCGCTTGCGTTCCGCCCCGGCTGGCGATTGCCCGCTACGTGATCAGGGAGGGCTCAGCGGCCTGGCCCGATTTGCGGCGTTGCATCCGAGAGAAATCCCATGCATGCTCTTCGTGACTGCTTCGTCACTGTGTTTCACGAAGAATATCGACAAAGGACGCTAAGGCGCGCGTACGGGAGGTATTGGTGATTGACAACCGCTCGCCACACTGGCATAAGCCCCACTATGCCCAACCGGAGCGTGAGGCGGACCTGTTTGCCGTACTTGACGGGGCCGACGTCTCCGAGCCGGTACGGGCGGCGGTGGCACACGCGCTCAAGCGCCCTCCACAGTTTCCCCGGCAGTCCGGTCCGAGCTGGCCCGAGCAGGCCATGCACACCCGGTACACGCTGCATCTCACCTTCCCCGCGGCGACCCTGGACGAGGCCCGCGCGCACGCGGTGAGCTACGCCGAAGGGCTCAGCGTGCTCCGGCCGGAGGTGGGCGTACACGCGCCGCTGCTCTCCCGGGCCGACACCTGGAACCACATCGAACCGCTCTTCTGTGGCGCCGTCGGCCCCGACGAGGAGGTCTGTGCGGACGTACGCGAGCATCCCGGCTTCCACCGCGCGGCCGGTCTCGGGGGTCTGAGCTGGGGTGGCAGCGACGCCGCTCCCGGCCTGCGCTGAGCGTCGCCCGTCGGTGGTCCGCCCGCCCCGGTCAGCCGACTGCCGGGGCCGGGACCACGGTCGGTGAGTCGACCAGGCGGGACAGCACGATCATGCTCCGGGTCGAGGTCACGAACGGCTCCGCCCGCAGCCGTTCGAGCGCCTGCTCCAGGTGCGTGATGTCGGCGGCGCGCAGGTGGACCAGCGCGTCCGCCTCGCCCGAGACGGTGTACGCGCCGACCACCTCGGGGTGGCGCCGGGTGGCGACGGTGAGCTGTGCCGGGGTGGTCCGGCCGGTGCAGAACAGCTCGACGAAGGCCTCGGTGGTCCAGCCGACCGCCGCCGGGTCGACGACGGTGGTGAATGCCCGGATGACCCCACCGGCACGCAACCGGTCCACCCGGCGCTTGACCGCGGGTGCGGAGAGTGAGACCCGGCTGCCGATCTCCGCGTACGACTGGCGTGCGTCCGCGACCAGCGACGCAATGATTCGCTGATCTATCTCGTCTATCTGCAACGTTCCGCCTCTGAGAAGCAACAAATCCGGCTGTTTACGTTGCTCCAGCGTACCTACTCTTGGTATCCGTGAACCAGCGGCGGATCCCGCGAAAGCGGACATTTCTCTTGTGTGCACCGGAGTACTTCGCGGTGCAGTACGTGATCAACCCGTGGATGGATCCCACCGCACCGGTCGACGTCGAACTGGCGCTCAAGCAGTGGGAGCGCATGCGGGAGACCCTGGTCGGCCTCGGCCACACGGTGCACGTACTCGACCCCGAGCCCGGCCTGCCGGACATGGTCTTCGCGGCCAACGGGGCCTTCGTGGTCGACGGCACCGCCTACGGGGCCCGGTTCAGGTACGAGCAGCGCACCGCCGAGGCCGCCTCCCACCGGGCGTTCTACCAGGCCCAGGGCTGGCGGTACGTGGCGCCGACCGTGACGAACGAGGGCGAGGGCGACTTCGCGTACCTGCCGGAGGCGTACGGCGGCACGATCCTCGCCGGGTACGGCTTCCGTACCGAGGTCGCCGCGCACACCGAGGCGCAGGAGGTGCTGGGCCGCCCCGTGATCTCGTTGCGGCTGGTCGACCCCCGGTTCTACCACCTGGACACCGCGCTCGCCGCACTCGACGACCGGAACGTCGCCTACTTCCCCGGCGCGTTCTCGACCGCCACCCAGCAGGTGCTCGCCCAGCTCTTCCCCGACGCGGTGCTCGCCGACGAGACCGACGCCCTGGCCTTCGGGCTCAACCTGGTCGGCGACGGCCGGCACGTGATCCTGAACAGCGAGGCGACCGGCCTGGCCAGCAAGATCGCGGCGGCCGGTTACGTACCCGTGCCGGTCGAGCTGGGCGAGCTGAAGAAGGGCGGCGGCAGCGTCAAGTGCTGCATCGCCGAACTGCGCCACTGACCCGGACCGGTCGGGTGGGGGGTTGATCCCGCGCGCCCCCACCCGACCACCGGTCGGCCCGGCTAACCCAGGGTCGCCAGCTCGTTGATCAGCACGTTGGAGAGCAACTGCCCGTCGCGCTGGACCTTGCGCAGGTACCACTTCTGCTGCGGCGTACGGGGCTGGTTGAACTGCCACGGCCCGCGCGGGCTGTCGATCTGACCCACGTTGCCCAGCGCCAGGTTGACCTGCTGCGGGGTCGGTTTCACTCCCGCGATCCGGATCGCCTTGTTCAACACCTGCGCGGCATCGTAGGAGGCCATCGCGTACGTGGTCGGCGAGGCGCCGTGCGCCTTGCGGAACGCGGACGCGAACCGTCGATTGGCCGAGTTGTTGAGGTCCGCCGAGTAGTTCAGGGCGGTGACGATTCCCTCTGCCTCGTCCGCCTTCAGCTCACTGAGTACGGATCCCTCGGTGAGGAAGCCCGGCGCATAGATCGGGTTCCGGTAGCCGGAACCGCGCAACTGCCGGATGAACTCGACGGCGGCGGCTCCCGCATAGAAGCAGAAGATTGCGTCCGGATTGCGGTCCCGCAGTTGTTCGATCTTGGCAGAGAAGGCGCCCTTGCCGGGATTGGTGGAGAACTCCGTCCAGAGCACCGAACCGGAGATCCGCGCATCGGCGGCACCGAACGCCTGCTGGAAGCCGGCCACCGCGTCCCGGCCGCTCTGCCCGTCCGGCGCGATGATGGTGATCTTCTTCCCGCGCGGCACCTGCTGTGCCACGTACGGCGCCAGCGCGCGGCCGGGCTCGTCGTTGACGTACGACGTGCGCCAGATGTAGACGACGCTCTGCAGCGTGGCCGGCGAGGCGTTCGAGCCGACCAGCGGCACCTTGGCCTGCTCGACCCCGTCCCGGATGCCGAGCATGACCGAGGAGTTCACCACCCCGGTCAGCGCGAGCACGTTCTGCTTGAGCAGGCTGTCCAGGGCGGCCTTGCCGGTCTGAGCCGTCTCGCCCTCGTCGGCCTGGATCAACTCCACCGGATGTCCGCCGAGCCGGCCCTCGTTGAGTTCGAGGAAGAGCTGGAAGCCCTTCGCGATCTCGTCACCAATGGGCTTGTAGCCGCCGGTCTGCGGGGCGATCAGGCCGATCCGGACCGGTTGATCGCTCACCGGACCGTCCGCCGCCTCAGTTCCGGTGTCGGTGCTGCACGCGGCGGCCAGCCCGGTGCCGCCCAGTGCGGCGAAGAGCTTGAGTGCCTGCCTGCGGTCCATTTGCGACACAGATCGTTCCTCCCGAACATGAATGGGCGGCCGAAGCCCCTCCGCGTTCTACCGGTTTGGCGACGCTGCGTCAATGGCGCTCGATCATCCGTTCAGGGAATGAGACGTCACCGGTGGAGAGAGCGCAGTGCCGCGGTCACCGTCGGCCAGGCGGCCGATTCAGGATCGATGAGACCGAAATGCTCGCAATCAGGAAGCTCGATCAACTGGCAATTCGTCCCGGCGGCCGCCGCGTACCGCCGACTCATCAGGGGCGGAACCTGCCGGTCGAGCCCGCCATGGATAACTACCGTAGGTGACTGAAGCGGCACGTGTTGGCGTGGGTCGGCGGCCGCGTACCGCTCCGGGAACTCCTCCGGGCCGCCGCCGAGCAGCGCCGCCACCGCACCCCCGTCAAGATCGAGACGGTACGCCTCAGCCAGGTCGCTCACCGGCGCCAGCGCCAGCACCCCACCCACCCGCTCCGGCAGCCTCCGCGCGCAGTACAGGGCGAGCTGACCCCCGGCCGAGTGCCCCAGCAGAACCGGCGCCCCCACCGCCGCCGGACGACCGGCCACGGCCAGCACCTCGGCCACCAACTCCGGCAACGCCAGCACGCCCGCCGCCACGTCGTCGAGCGTCCCCGGCCAACCACCACCCGCCTGCCCGGTACGCCGGAACTCCAACTGCGCCACCGGGTACCCCCGAGCGGCCAGGTCAGCCGCCAGCGGCGAGACGTGCGCGCGGTCGTACTCGTCCCGCCAGAACCCGCCGTGGATCACCACCACCAACGGCCGCGCCGACCCGTCGAGCGCGGCCGGCAGGCGTACGTCGGCGAGCTGATCAGGGCCGTCGCCATAACGAACCGTGGCATCGGCTACGGGGGCGGTTCGGGTGAGCACCGCGCGGGGGTCGGGAAGCACGGCCCGACCGTATCCCGGTCCCCGCGAGCGGGCGGCGCCCGCACTGCGCGAAAATGAGTTCATGACCGATGCCGCGCGTCCCGCGAACGAGAATGACGAGTCCACTCGCCCGGAGGCGGGCCGTCCCGGCACCGTGGTGGTGGTCGGGCCCGACGGTCAGCCGGTCGGCACCGTACCGGTCGGCGGGAACGCGCAGGGCGAGGACCCGGGCAGCCTGATCGAGCAGCCGGCCAAGGTGATGCGGATCGGCAGCATGATCAAGCAACTGCTGGAGGAGGTCAAGGCCGCCCCGCTGGACGAGGCGAGCCGGCAGCGCCTCCGCGAGATCCACCAGCGGTCGATCGTCGAACTCGAGGACGGGCTCGCCCCCGAACTCCGGGAAGAACTGGAACGGCTCTCCCTGCCGTTCGAGGAGGGCACCACCCCCAGCGAGAGCGAACTGCGGGTCGCCCAGGCCCAGCTTGTCGGCTGGCTCGAAGGGCTCTTCCACGGCATCCAGGCCGCCCTGGTGGCCCAGCAGATGGCCGCCCGCCTCCAACTGGAACAGATGCGCGGCGGCCGCCCTGCCCTACCGAGCGGCCCCCAACCCACCGGCCTGATCCCCGGCACCCCCGGCGAAGCCCCCAACACCGGCCAATACCTCTGAAAGCCAGCAGCCCCCACCCACCCAGGGCCGCTCGCAACGCCACGAGGACCGATCCCCGCTACCGCCCAGAGGGTTCCGCGCTCCCCCGGCTGTGGATCCACCCCCGGTGGCGCCGCCACCGGCCCAACCAGAGCGACCAGCGAGGGGTTGGGGGCGGCGTGCCCCACGTCGGGATCAAGCTTGACCGCCCAGAGTGGGGCACGCCGCCCCCAACCCCCACCGCGCCCACTACCGAAACAGCGACTCCAGGTACACAGCCACCCCGTCAGCATCATTCGACCCGACAACCACATCAGCCACCGCCACCACAGAAGGGTGCGCGTTGGCCACCGCCACTGCCCGGCCCGCCCAAGCCAGCATCGGCAGATCGTTCGGCATGTCACCGAACGCCACCACCTGATCGGCGGTCACCCCGTGCCGGGCGCAGAACCAGGCCAAGCCAGCCGCCTTGGTCACCCCGGCCGCGGAGATCTCCACCAGCCCGGAGGACGACGAATGGGTCGCCTCGGCCAGTCCCGCCACGGCCCCCGCCACCACCTTGACGAAGACGTCCGGATCCTGGGTACCGGCGCGGGCGAGCAGCTTCACCGCCGGCACCGAGAAGAGTTCCTCCGGCGACTCGATGCTCCGGATCTCCCTCATGTCACCGTCCCACCGCAGCGGCCAGTCGACCTCGTGCCGCATCTGCCGGCCGTCGGTGATCTCGACCGCGAGGCGTACCCCGGGTACCTCGGCCCGAAGCCGGCGCGCCACCTCGGCGAGCAGGTCCGGTGCGAGTGGGTCGGCGCGCAGCACCAGGTCCTCGACCGGGTCGTACACCACGGCCCCGTTGGCGCAGATCGCCGGTACGGCCTCCCGGAGCTGGTCGTACACCCCTCGCAGCCAGCGGATGGGTCGGCCGGTGACCAGTACGACCCGCGCTCCCGCCGCCGCCGCGAGTTCGAGCGCGTCGGCGGTCCGTACGCTGACCGTCCGGTCCCCGCGCAGCAGGGTGCCGTCCAGGTCGGTGGCGATCAGTCGGGGCGGTTGATCCATCAGTGCGACAGTAGTCGATCGAGGTAGACCGCGACCCCGTCCTCGTCGTTACGCAGGGTGATCTCGTCGGCGGTCGACCGGACCGTCGGGTGCGCGTTGGACACGGCGACCCGGCCCCAGCCGGCCCACTCGAACATCGGCAGGTCGTTGGGCATGTCGCCGAAGACCAGCACCTCGGCCGGGTCGACCCCGAGGGTGTCGGCCACCACGGCCAGCCCGGTGGCCTTGTCCACGCCGGGCGGGGTGATCTCGATGAAGCCCTGCCCGGCCTGGGTGACCGTGGCCTGTTCCGGTGGCACGATCCGGCGTGCCGCGTCGAGCAGCGCGTCCACGTCGTGACCCGGCTTACGGGCGAAGGCCTTGATGACGTCGGTGGCGCAGCAGTCGAGTCGGGACCGGGCCTCGAACCTCTCCGGGTACGGCCAGGTGGGGTCGTAGTCTCCCCAGAGCGGCGCGTCGGTGGCCTCGAGCGCCTCCACCATCACCGTCAGCGGACCGACCTCGGCCTCCAGGGTGGCGAGCAGGGTGGCCAGCACGACACCGGACAGCCGCTCGTCGCGCAGCACCACCGGACCGAGCGGGTCGGTCTGGTCGACCACCCAACCGCCGCCAGCCATCACCAGGAAGTCGGCGGCCCGGATGTCGTTGCGGGTCAACTCGGCCAGGCGCGGTCCACGTCCGGTGGCGCCGACCACCGGGATGCCGGCGGCGCGCACCCGGTCGAGCACCTCGTGGGTGAAGGCCGACACGGTCTCGTCGCTGCGTACCAGGGTGCCGTCCAGGTCGGTGGCCACCAGCTTGGGTAGTCCGGGTCGCGGCATGATTCCTCCTCGCCCCGCCTCCTCCGCCGACCCGGTGGAACTGGTGACGTTTGTCCGGTTCCAGGGGTCTGTCCGTGGCGACGGGGGAGCAACCGTATCTCGCGGTGTGCTACGTGCCCATGACTTCCGCGCTAATACTCCCGTACCAGCGGCTGGTGTGCCGATGGCCGGGCCGACCATCGACACACCCCGCAGGTCCGGCCAGGTCAGCGCGGTTCGAGGACGTCCCGTCCGCCGAGGTAGGGCTGGAGTGCCTTGGGTACGCGTACCGAACCGTCCGGTTGCTGGTGGTTTTCCAGGATCGGTACCAGCCAGCGGGTGGTCGCGAGCGTGCCGTTGAGTGTGGCGGCGAACTGCGGCTTGCCGTCCGCGTCCCGGTAGCGGATGTTCAGTCGCCGCGACTGGAAGGTGGTGCAGTTCGAGGTCGAGGTGACCTCCCGGTAGCGCCCCTGCGACGGCACCCACGCCTCGCAGTCGTACTTGCGGGCCGCACTCGACCCGAGGTCGCCGGCCGCCACGTCGATCACCCGGTACGGGATCTCGACCTTGGCCAGCATCTCCTCTTCCCAGGCCAGCAGCCGCAGGTGCTCCTCGTGCGCCTGCTCGGGGCGGCAGTAGGAGAACATCTCCACCTTGTCGAACTGGTGCACCCGCATGATCCCCCGGGTGTCCTTGCCGTACGAGCCGGCCTCGCGGCGGAAACACGACGACCAGCCGGCGTAGCGCTGCGGCTCGTCGTCCAGCTTCAGGATCTCCTCCGAGTGGTACGCGGCCAGCGGCACCTCACTGGTGCCGACCAGGAAGATGTCGTCCGCGTCCAGCCGGTAGACCTCGCTGGCGTGTGCGCCGAGGAAGCCGGTGCCCTCCATCGACTCCGGCTTCACCAGCGCCGGGGTGATGGCCGGGGTGAAGCCGTACTCGACGGCCTGGGCGATGGCGAGCTGGAGCAGGCCGAGTTGGAGCAGCGCGCCGACCCCGGTGAGGAAGTAGAACCGGCTGCCCGAGACCTTGGCGCCGCGTTCCATGTCGATCGCCCGCAGCGCCTCTCCGATTTCGAGGTGGTCCTTCGGGTTGTCGATCGCCGGTCGCTCGCCGACCTCGCGCAGCACGACATAGTCGTCCTCGCCGCCGGGCGGGGCGCCCGACTCGACCACGTTCGGAACCGCGAGCTGGGCCCGGCGCAGCGCCGCGTCCGCCTCCGAGGTGGCGGTTTCGGCCGCCTTCACCTCGCCCGAGAGCTCCTTCGTACGCGCCAGCAGCGCGGTCCGCTCGTCCCCGGTGGCCTTGGGCATCTGCTTGCCGAGTTGTTTCTGCTCGGCCCGGAGTGCCTCGAACCGCCCGACTGCGGCCCGGCGCTGCTCGTCGGCGCGGAGCAGGTCGTCGACGACCGACTCGGACTCGCCACGGGCACGCTGGCTGGCACGGACGGTTTCCGGTTCGTCGCGAAGCAGACGCAGGTCAATCACGGGAAGTGAGCCTACCGGGAAGGGCCGTCAGGCTTCACCGCGATATCTGCCCGGCGGGACCGGCGGCGCGAACCCGCACCTGGCGGCCGGACGGGTCGGGCGCAAACCCGCACCTGGCGGCCGGGACGGGTCGGGCGCAAACCCGCACCTGGCGGCCGGGACGGGCCGGACGGGTGGCCGGGTTTCGGCGACCGGCCTCAGCGGGCTTCCGGCGGTTCGGGTGAGGCGAACGGGGTGGTCGGGCCGACGGTCAGGTCCCGCGGCACGTCGTCCAACTCGTCGTCGGGCGTACCCGTGCCCGGTTGGCGACGCCAGGAGAAGACGGGCTCGGGCTCCGCCTGTTCGGGGCCGTCCGCTTCGGTGGCGGGTGGGCCGGGCGACGTCGCCTCGGGTACGAGCAGCCGACCGGCGAGGTACAGGGCTGCCCCGAGCAGCGCCGTGCCGACGTACGCCATGACCAGGCCGCGGCCGTATTCGATGCGCAGGCCGGTGTCCTCGCCGAGTCCGAGCCGGGCGATGTTGTCCAGGGTCAGCGACGCGGCGACGAGTATCGCGAGCACCGTACCGGTGATGGCCAGGCCGACCACCCGGACGTTGCGCCGTACGGCGGTCGTCCCGAAGATCACCAGTGCCAGGCAGCCGACGATGCCGAAGACGCCGAACAGGTACGCGGCGCCGAAGTTGGTCGAGTCGGTGACGCCGATCGGGGTCCGGCCGACGGTCCCGCCCCCGTCCGGGCCGAAGTTGGGCACCCGCATGACCGTCCACTCGCCGACCAGCGAGGCGAAGACGGCAACCGCGCCGATCCCGGCGACCACCGGCACCAGCCGGGGGTCCCGCGTGAGGCGGGCCAACAGGTCACCACGGCGGCGGGGTCGCTGCGGTTCGTCCTGGTCGCCCCATTCGACCATGGCGACGCCTTCCGACCGTACGTCCTGCCGGGGAATCGGGTACTCCTGGGACATGGCCGTGCCCTTTCCGGGTAAGCGCGGTCCTCGCCGCATCATGACACAGCTTCCTGACCTCGCCCAGGAACGCCACCTGCGCTGTGTCCATGGTCCCGCCCCGCTTCGTCGCATCGCCGGCCGGTTTGCACTAGCGTCGTGGTCATGCCTATCCGTACTGCGTCCGCCCGCTGGCAGGGCAACCTGACCGAAGGTTCCGGCACGATCCGCACCGGCAACGGCGGGATCGAGGGGAACTACTCATTCAAGTCCCGGTTCCAGGAGGGCGAGGGGACCAACCCCGAGGAGCTGATCGGCGCGGCTCACGCCGGCTGCTTCTCGATGGCCTTCTCCAAGGGTCTGGCCGACGCCGGGTTCACCCCGACCTCGGTGGAGACCACGGCAAAGGTCCACCTGGACAAGACCGACGGCGGATTCTCCGTCACCCGGATCGACCTCGAGACCGTCGGCGACGTGCCGGGCATCGACGAGGCCGAGTTCCAGAAGCAGGCCGAGAGCGCCAAGGCCAACTGCCCGATTTCCCGGCTGCTCTCTCCGGGCGCCGAGATCTCCCTGGTCGCCCGCCTCTCCGCCTGATCCGACCGGCTGGTCCGAGCCGCCGAGCGCGGTGTTCACGGCACGCCCGTACGCGTCGGCAGACCGACGGGTACGGCTGCCGGGGCACCGCGCTCACCCGTACCGGGTGCTCGACGACCGGTGGGTGCTCCGCCGATCGGGCACAATGGTGAGCGTGCCGGTCGAGATGAGCCGCGAGCGTTTCGAAGAGCTGGTCGGCGAGGCACTCGACGAGGTGCCCGCGGAGCTGCTCCGCCTGATGAGCAACGTGGTGATCCTGGTCGAGGACTACTCGCCCGAGGGCGGGCCCGAGCTGCTCGGGCTCTACGAGGGGCACGCGCTGACCAGCCGCGGCTGGGACTACGCGGGCGTACTGCCCGACCGGATCTTCATCTACCGTTATCCGATCCTGCGCATCTGCCAGGACGACGACGAGGTGATCGACGAGATCGCGGTCACCGTCGTACACGAGATCGCACACCACTTCGGCATCGACGACGAGCGCCTGCACGCCCTCGGCTGGGGCTGACCCGCCTCACGCGCGACCGGCCCCGTTTGCACCCGGTGCCTACCCTCGGGCAACAACCCCTACCAGGAGGAACACCCATGCGCAGCGCGCTGTTCTCCGCGGAGAACCTGGAGAAGGAGTCCGACCAGCCCGGCCTGCGGCTGCAGAACTCCAAGATGCTGAAGATCGAGCTGAACGGCGAGGCGATGGCCCGCGTCGGCTCGATGGTCGCGTACCAGGGACAGGTGCAGTTCCAGGCACTCGGTTCCGGCGGCCTCGGCAAGTTCCTCAAGCAGAAGCTCACCGGCGAGGGTGTGCCGCTGATGAAGGTCACCGGCCGGGGCGATGTCTTCCTCGCCGACTACGCCAGTGACGTACACCTGATCGACCTCGAGCCCGGCGACGCGTTGTCGATCAACGGCTCCAGCGTGCTCGCCTTCGACTCCAGCCTCCAGTACGACATCAAGATGGTCGGCGGCGCCGGCATGGCCTCGTCGTCCGGCCTGTTCAACTGCGTGTTCACCGGCTACGGCCGGATCGCGATCACCACCAAGGGCACCCCGGTGGTGCTCAACGTGGACCAGCCGACCTACGTCGACCCGCAGGCGGCCGTCTGCTGGTCGGCGAGCCTGCAGACCGGTTACCACCGGGCCGAGCAGCTCGGGCTCGGCACCCTGCTCGGGCGGCGTACCGGGGAGGCGTTCACGATGAGTTTCGCCGGGCAGGGTTTCGTGGTCGTGCAGCCGTCGGAGGAGCCGCCGCTGCAGGGCAGCGGCCAGCAGGAACAGCAGGGCGGGCTGCTCGGCGGTCTGCTGAGCTGAACCGGGCGGCACGAGCGCGCGGGGTGGCCGTACGGTCACCCCGCCACGGGGTCAGCCGAGTTCGCCGGCCCGGAGCCGGTTGAGCCACGCGGTCGCGTCGGCGTAGTCGGCATCGCTGAGGCCCGGCGGCGCCGGCACCGGCGGTTCGTGCGGCGCCACCCCCCATCGGTGCCGGGGGTACGAGCCGAGGAACCGTACGTCGGCGCAGACCCGACGCAGTCCGCGCAGCGCCTCGCCGACCCGGTCGTCGGCGACGTGTCCGGTGCAGTCGAGGAAGAAGACGTAACGGCCAAGTGCCTCGCCCGTCGGGCGGGACTCGATCCGGGTGAGGTTCACCCCGCGTACGGCGAGTTCCATCAGCACCGCGAGCAGCGCGCCGACCCGGTCGTGGGCGATGAAGACGGCCAACGAGGTCACGTCGTCGCCGGTCGGCGGCGGAGGTGCGCTCGGCCGGGTGACCAGCACGAACCGGGTGACGGCGTCGCCGTGGTCCGCGATCTTCTCGGCCAGTACGGCCAGCCGCTGCCGGGTCACCCCGATCGGCGCGCAGATGGCGGCGTCCTGTTCACCGGCGGCGGCCGCGGCGGCGGCGGCCCCGTTCGAGAGCACGTCCAACACGCTGGCGTTCGGCAACTGCTCCCGGAGCCAGCCGCGGCACTGGGTGGACGCCTGCGGGTGGGCGGCGACGGTACGGATCTCGTCCAGCGACCGGCCCGGCCGGGCGGCCAGCACGAACTCGACCGGCAGCACCACCTCGCGGGCGATCATCAGGGGCTCGCCGTCGACGATCTCGTCGAAGGTCACCCCGACCGCGCCGCCGATCGAGTTCTCCAGCGGCACCAGCGCCGCGTCTGCGTCGTCGAGCCGGACCGCGTCGAGTGCCTCCGGCACGCTGCGGGCCGGCGTACGGCTGCCGCGTACGGCTGCCGGCAGGGTGCGTAGTGCCTGCTCGGCGAAGGTGCCTTCGGGGCCGAGGTAGACGAACCGGGTCGGTGGTACACCGGGCATGCGGTCCAGCCTACGCACCCGTGGTGGGCGGGGGCGTGGTGTACCCGCCGGCAACCGGGGGCGGGGTTTCGCAGGCAGCGGTCTTGATCCCGGCGGGTGCGCCCGTACGCACCGGGATGCTGCACACGTCGGTGCCGGCGGTGACCAGGGTCAGTGCGGTGGCCGGTCCCTTCGACACCACCTGCCACGGGCCCCGGTCGCCGACCTGGACCACGGTGTACTGCCAGTCCCCGGCGCAGAGCGGACCCGGCGCCGGCACGGTGAGCTGGACCCCGCGCGGGATGCCGCTGGACGAGCGGCGGAGCAGGGAGACCACCTGGTCGGCGGTTGGTTTGCCCTGGCATGCGACGGCGGTGTCCTCGCCGAACAGCGGCGTCGGGGTCGGCCAGGCGCCGGGCGTCGGGGCGCGGGTCCCCGGTGTGACCGGGCTGCCGGTCGGGGTGGGATGTGCGGTGGCCGGCGAGGGCAGTTCGCTGCCGGGCGGCTTGCGCAACTCCGGTGGGGTGCCGCAGCCGGCCAGGGCGAGAGCACCGACGAGCAGACCGCTGGCGACGAGCCGGCGGGCCACGGTGGTACGTGAGGATGGTGCGCGGAGCACGGGCCGATTCCTTGCGCCGGGGCGGAGAAGCCGATCAGTTGACCGGGCCTCATGCTATTGCCTGCGACGGGCGCTAGATAGATGTCAGCCGGAGACGTGACGTCCGGTATGGGCGCTCAGCCGGAGACGCGGTGCCCGGCGTGGGTCAGCGTCGCCAGTGCCTCGGCGAGTCGGACCGCCGGCACCATCAGGTAGTCGGTGTCGTACGTCGAGAACGCGAAGATGTTGACCCGCGCGTCGGCGAGCGGTACGACCAGCGAGGCGAGGATCCCGGTCAGGGCCATGTCGAGCGGGCCGGCCACCTGCAGGCAGCGCCACGGCGTTTCGACGGTGGCCTCGATCGGTGCCCGGTCCGACCGACAGATGATCGACACCTCGTCGGCGGTCCAGGTCACCGACAGCACGCCGGAGTCTGGCGTAGCACTCAGCAGGCCGGCGGGGAGCGACGAGCCGGCCGGCAGCCGGCACACCGCGTACTCCTCCGGAAGCAGAGCGATATCCAACATGAGGGCACCTTACGGGGAGCCTGGTCTACCTCCCAACTCCTTACCGTGCGGCGAGCGACACAGTGGGTCGGTTGGTTCAGACCTTGGCGAAGAAGGTGAGGGAGCCGGCGACCGCCCCCGCGACCAGCAGCGGCGTCGAGATCGCGTCCACCGTCGCATCGGTTGTCGGGCTGGTGCCGGCCTGCACCCGAAGCAGGCCGCGGGTGAGTCGGCCGGAGCTGAGCGCGAGCAGCGGCGGAATCTTGTCGACCTCCTGCTCGTTCAACTCGCCCCTGGCGGCGGTGAAGTCGAGCAACCGCAGTTCGCCGTCGAGCAGCGGATGGCCCACCACCTCCGCCGGGGCGCTGAGGCCGAGCAGGGTGCAGCACGAGTCGGAGATGGCGGTGATCGTCGTACGCAGGTCGATGAGGAGACAAGCCTCGGCGGCCAGGGAGACGCTGGCGGACCAGTTGGCGAAGCTGTCGGACTCGTGATCCGCCGAGGTCCCGGTGGCCTGTGGCACGAACGCCTCGGTGAGTGAGAGTTCGACGTGGGCCACCGCGCCTCCTATGCAACTTCACCAGTCGGACCCACGCTAGCCGACCGCGACGGTTCGGTGCTTACCCCCGGTGGGGCCGTCGCGACGGCGAGCCATGACAGCGCGCGGTCCAGGGCAGGGCCGAGCGATGCCACGGGGGCGAAAGCGGACTCCCGCCCCGATAGGTGACGTTGGCTGGTGACGTTACCGGTGGCTGGCCCGCTTGTCAGCGGCCGTTCGGCCGTCCTCGTACCAACGGTAGTCGGCGGCGGAGCGGTACGGGCCGTTCAACCAGGTGGAAGGCGCCTGCGCGACCCGGGAGAGTTTTTCCGCGGTGGCGGCGCTGATCCGGGTGCCACCGGCCACCAGGAGGCGGTCCAGTTCGCGGTGGGTCGCGACCAGACACTCCTTCGGTAGGCCGTAGACACTGATCACGCCGGAACCGACGAAGGTGAGCACCGGGGTGACGGGCACACTCAGGCCGACCGCGGTGGAGAGCGCCTTGCTCGCCCGCTTGGCGTCCCGGCGTGCCTCGGCGACGTAGTTCGGTCGCTTGCCGTTGATCTGGACCACGTCACCGGCGATCATGACGCGGGCCCGGCCGTGGTCGGCGATGGTGACCGCGAACAGTCCGCTGGGTCCGATGGCGAGGAAGCTGGCCCGGTCGTCGCGAGCGCCGCGGTCGAGGGCGATCGGGTGGCCCCCGGCCAGTTCCGCCCGTGGAACGTCGATCACGTGCCAGGAGGGACCGAGGTGGTCGAGCTGGTTGAGCGCGCGTGCGGCGGCCCCCTCGACCCGGCGGGCTTCGCGTTCGGCACGGCGACGGCGGGCCCAGTCCAATGGGGTGGGTCGGACGGCTTCGAGCGTCCCGGACGGCCCGGTCGGCGGCGGGGCGGGTAGGGCTCGGGCGGTGGGTACCGCGCGACGCGCAGGAAACACAGTCATCGTGACCTCCGGCAAAAGGTCCCTCGGGTTATGTCTTCACTACCGTACGTGGCCACACCGGTGGTTCTGCAAGACGAACCGCTGAGTGAGTATGGATGAATGCCATATTCACCCCCAGCCCGTTTTCCCGGATGGTGACAAGTCCTGCCCTACGCTTCGATGGTGACACACTACGTCGACAGCGAGGTAGGTCGTCTTCGTACGGTGCTGCTGCACCGGCCCGGCGGCGAACTCGCCCGGCTAACCCCGCGCAACAACGGCTCGCTGCTCTTCGACGCCATCCCATGGGTTGGACGGGCCCAGGAGGAGCACGACGCCTTCGCCGCCGCGCTCGCGTCCCGTGGCGTCGAGGTGTTGTACCTGGGAAACCTGCTGGCCGAGACGCTTGCCCTGCCGGATGCCAGGGCCGAGGTGACCGAGCAGGTGCTCGGCGACCCTCGGCTCGGTGAGACGCTGCGGCGGCGGGTGGCGGACCATCTGACCTACCTCGACCCGGCCGCGCTCGCCACGGTGCTCATCGCCGGCCTCGCGCACGAGGAACTCCGTACGAGTTGGGACCGGCCCGGCGGGTTGGTCTACACCTTGCTCGACCGACACGACTTCGTCATCGACCCGTTGCCCAATCTTCTCTTCACCCGAGATTCATCCACCTGGATCCGGGACCACGCCGCAGTGACGAGCCTCACTATGCCCGCCAGGCAGCGGGAGACCTCGCTGACCGACGCGATCTACCGACACCACCCCCGGTTCGGCGGCACGCCGTTCGTCTACCAACCGGGCCTGGAACGGATCGAGGGCGGCGATGTGCTGCTGCTCGCACCGGGCGTGATCGCGATCGGCGTCGGTGAACGGACCACACCGGCCGGTGCCGAACGGCTGGCCCGCCGGGTCTTCGCCGCCGACCTGGCGCACACCATCCTGGTGGTGCCGATCGCGCAGGAACGCGCCACCATGCACCTCGACACCGTCTGCACGATGGTCGACGTCGACACCGTGCTGATGTACGCGAACGTCGCCGACACCCTGATGGCGTACACCGTGGTCGACGGGCCCGACGGTGAGCCACAGGTCGACGGGCCGGCGCCGTTCCTGCGGGCGGCGGCCGACGCGATGGACCTGGACACGCTGCGGGTCATCGACACCGGGCTCGACCCGGTCACCGCCGAACGCGAGCAGTGGGACGACGGCAACAACACCCTCGCCCTGGCTCCCCGGCTCTGCGTCGCGTACGAACGCAACGTGGAGACGAACGCGCAGCTGGAACGGGCCGGCATCGAGGTGGTCCGGATCGCCGGCTCCGAACTCGGCTCGGGACGTGGCGGCCCGCGCTGCATGTCCTGCCCGCTGGTCCGCGACACACCCCGCTGAGCGCGAGGCCAGGGTCAGCCGAGCGCGGAAGCCAGGGTCAGCGGGCAGCCGAGCGCGGGAGCCAGGGTCAGCGCAGGGTCAGTTGGCGGCCGACCAGGCCCTGGCGGGCGCGGCGGGCGGCACCGTCCAGCGGCGACGAGTCGGCGAGCGCTGCGGCGTACCGCTTGGCGAAGTCGGCCAGCGGGGCCTCCCACTCGTCCGCCTCGGGCGCGCGGGGCAGGTCCCAGACCGGTACGAGTCGGCCGTGTGCCCGGAACATGCCGGCGAACCGGGTGCCCTCGCCGAGCGTCAGCTCACCCGCGGCGCCCAGCCGGGACAGCGCGTCGAGCGCGTTGTCCTCGTCGTCGGGCAGCACCCAACGCACGTGGCTCTTCTCCGGCACCCGGCACCAGTACGCGGCCGGCGCGGCGGCGAGCCGTACGGTCGGGTAGATGGACGCGTTCGCCCGCTCCAGCGAGGCCTGCACGGTCGGGTCGTCGGCGGCGTCCGGGTCCAGCCAGAAGTCGAAGCCCTCGTGCGTGGTGATGTCGAGCCGTTCGGTGACCAGCAGGTCCTGCAGCCGGGGGCCGACACCGGGCAGCGGCGGCACCGACACCTGCTTGCCCGGCTCGGTCTCCAGGGCGGCGAGCAGCGCGACGGCGAGGTCCCGGGAGACGTCACCGGACTGGTCGTGGCGCTGCAGGCCGATGAAGACCCGCCCGTCCGGCTTGGTCATCGCCGGCCACGCCATCGGCAGCACGGTGGAGAGCATCACCGGGCGGTCGCCGTACTGCTCGACGAGGTCGGGGGTGAGCTGCAACGGCGCCGAGGCGGCCGGTACGAGTTCGCGCAGGGCGATCCACTCCGCCTCGTCGGCGAGCCCCTCGAACGGCCGGGGGACGAAGACGTCGCGGACCTTCTCCCGCTTCTCCTTCGCCGGCCGCTGGCCGCCGTCCTGCGTGCTGTTCGAACCGGCAACGGCCGCGGACCGGGTTTGCTTTCGACGCTTGCTCACGGCGAGACAGCCTAGAGGATCGGACCCGCGCTCCGGGGCGCTCGGTGCCCTGCCGGCCGGTCGACGCTCAGCGGAGCGGTCCGGCGCAGGGCGAGAACCCGGTCGGCGCGGGCCGACGGGGCGGTCAGCGCAGGGCGACGAGGCGGTCTGCGGCGGGGGCGGCGAGTTCGGCCCAGACGCTCTGCCCGAGGCCGTCCCGTTCGACGCCCCACTGGGTGGTGAGCGCGGTCACGATGTGCAGCCCACGGCCGTCGATGGCCTCCAGCCCGACCGTACGGATCCGGGGCGAGGTGGTCGCACCGCCGTCGGTGACCCGGATCCCGACCACGTCGGTGCCGGGGCCGTGGCGCAGGCGCCAGGCAACTCGGATCACCCCGCCGGGCAGCGGCTCGGCGTGCCGGACCGCGTTGCCGACGAGTTCGGCCAGGACGGCGACGACGTCGGCGAGCAACTCCGCCGGGATGACCCCGGACAGTTCGGTCGCCAGCCGCTGCCGGGCCGTCCGTGCACCGCTCGCCTGGTGCGGCACGACCACACACCACGAGCGTTCAGCGATCCCCGTAACCACGGACGTGCCTCCTCGGAGCACCGCCGGAATCCATCGGCGCGGATCACCCTCTGGGGAGCCGCACCTCTGCGACCGTACCGCCCCCGGCCCGAGGTCGCAGGGAAACCCATCCATTCTGTCGTTCGACGATCCGGCGGACCAGGTAGAGGCCGAGGCCGGCGCCGGGGTAGCGCCGACGGTCGCCGGACTCGCCCTGCCAGAACCGGTCGAACGCACGCTCCACATGCTCGGGACGGATGCCGACGCCGCGATCGCTGACCCGGAACGCCACCGTGTGCTGGTCGGACTCGGCGCGCAACTCCACCGGGGAGTCGGCGGGTGAGTACTTGTCGGAGTTGGTGGCGAGTTCGGTCAGCACGGTCGCCAGGCTGGCCCGGTCGCCGAGCGCCTTGGGCAGGTCCACCGGCAGCGCGAGGACCAGCCGTCGGCGAAGGTGCGCCGGCAGGTCCGCGACCGCGGCGCGCAGCGCCTCGACCAGGTCGAACGGTACGGGGGAAGCGCCGCCGACCGGGCCCGCGTCGTTGGCCGCCGAGAGCAGCCGGTCGACCAGGCGGGCGAGTTCACCGGCCCGTTGCCCGATCACCCGTGCCGCCTGGCGTCGGTCCGGTTCGGAGAGCGAGTCCCAGTGGTCGGTGAGTGTGTCCGCGTACCCCTTGATGACCGTCACCGGCGTACGGAGTTCGTGGCTGGTGACCGCGACGAACAGGTCGGTGTCGTGGTCCTGCCGGAACTGGTCGGTGACGTCCCGGAAGGTGACCACCCGGGACGCGACCGTGCCGGGCAGCTCGCCTGAGGTGATCTTGATCCAGCGCCCGTCCGGCAGTCGGTGGTCGAGCACCTGTCCCGGCGGCGGCAGCGGGAACGGCAGCGGCTGGTTGAGCACCTGGGCCGCGGTCCGTCCGACGATCTGTTCCGCCGCCGGGTTCCAGAGCCGGACGAAGCCGTCCCGGTCGGCGATGGCGAGCCCGTCGGCGAGCGCGGCGACCACCGGCCCGTCACCGTGTACGGGCAGACCCGCCTGGTCGCCGTACATGTGCGCGACGCAGGAGGCGACGTACGCCAGCACGGTCCGGTGTTCCGGGCCGCAGTCGTCGTCGCCGTCGGGATAGAGGGCGTGCAGGCTCCCGATCATCACGCCGCCGATCTCCGCCCGGGCCACCACCATCCGGCGCAGGTCCGACCGGTCGGGCTGGTGGGCCAGTTCCCAGGAGAGCGCGTCGACCCGCATGTCCTGCACCCGCGCACCGAACCGAAGTCGTTCGGTGCCCGGGTCGCCGAGCGGCACCGGCCGGCCGAGCGCCCACTCCGCGGCGCCGGTGGCGGCGATGATCCTGCCCCGGGTGGGGCCGTACTCCACAAAGGCCATACCGGCCGCGCCTACCGTCCGCTGGGCGACCCGGAGCAGGTGACCGAGGACCGGCAGCGCGGCGTCACCGGAATTGATCATTTCGATGACGACGGTGTGGCCGGCAACGAGCGCGGGGTAATCGGGGCGGTCCGGCATGCCCCGAGTCTGCCCTCTCCGGTCGGCTTTGGGCAGTCCCGGTCGGCCCGTCAGCGGCCCAGCCGGTCGAGGATCAGCGCCGGACGGTCGGTGATGATGCCGTCCACCCCGGAGTCGAGGACCAGATCCAGGTCGTCGGGTTCGTTGACCGTCCAGACGTAGACGCGGTTGCCGGCGGCGCGTAACGCGGGCACCAGCCGGGGACGGGCCCGGAGCAACCCGATGCCGGGGCCGGCGATCTGGGCGCCGAAGGGCAGCCGCCCCAGCCGCATCCAGGGTGGCAGCACCTCCAGCAGCAGCACGGTGGGCAGTTGCGGAGCCAGTTCGCGGATCCGGCGTACGGCCAGCGGTGAGAACGACATGACGGTGACCCGTACGGTTTCGTCCGGGTTCTTGTCGACCAGCCCGTGTTGGCGGAGCAGGTCGACCAGCCGGCGCTCGACGTCGGCGCCGTACCGGGTGGGGTGTTTGGTCTCGATCAGCAGCTCGACCGGGCGGCCGGCGGCGCGGACCGCGCGCAGCAGCCCGTCGAGGGTGAGCAACCGGGTACGGGACGGGTCGGCCGGTACGTCGGTCGGCAGGTCCTCGCCGGCCGTGCCGCTGTGCCACGAGCCGAAGTCGAGCTGGTCCAGTTCGGCGAGGGTACGGGTGCTGACCAGCCCGGTGCCGTTGCTGGTCCGGTCCAGCCGCCGGTCGTGTACGCAGACCAGGTGCCCGTCGCGGGTCAGCCGGACGTCGCACTCCAGCCCGTCGGCGCCCTCGTCGAGCGCCCGCAGGTACGCGGCCAGGGTGTGCTCGGGCAGCACCGCGGAGGAACCGCGGTGTGCGAACACCAGTGGACCGGTCATGCTCAGATCACTCGGGCCGGCTGCCCGTTCTCGCTCTGTACCGGTCGGCCGGACGCGGCCCATTCCTGCATGCCACCCTCGAGGTTGCGTACGTTGTCCCAGCCGTTGCCGAGCAGGTAGGAGACCACCTGGCCGGACCGGCCGCCGGATCGGCAGACCACGACCACGTCCTGGTCGGTGGGGAGCTCGGCGAGGCGGGCCGGCACCTCCATCATCGGCAGGTGGTGGGCGCCGGGCGCGTGGCCGGCCTCCCACTCGTCGGGCTCGCGTACGTCGAGCAGGTACGCCTCGTCGCCGACCTCGGACACCGTCACGGTGGGAATTCTTGATCCGTTCACGGCATCAAGCCTAGAGCCGGACGGTCGGGCCGGTGCGGCCGGGCGGTGGTGCGCCGCTACAACTTGTTCACCCATTTTGGGTTGGCTTGTGCCCATGCGTCCAGATCGGGCCCGTGCAGTGACTGGAACAGACCGGTCGCGCTGTCGTCCAGCACCACGTACGACGTGTCGCCGATCATCTCCGAGCGGGACGGGATCTGGATGCCCTTCATCGCCTCGGGGCGCAGCCCGCGCAGGTCGAACAGGATGTCCTGGGTCGGCTTGCCGTTGGTGTCCACGGTCAGCGAGGCGCCTACAGCCCGGATCACCTGGTCGAGTTTCAGCGGATTCGTCCGCAGGTCGCTCGCGCTGGCCTTGTCCATGATCGCCCGTAACAGTTGCTGCTGGTGCCGCTGTCGGTCGAAGTCGCCGGCCGGCAGGTCGTAGCGCTGGCGGGCGTAGTCCAGCGCCGTCGCGCCGTTCATGTCCTGGCAGCCGGGGTTGAACTGGGTGTTGGTGTGGATCGACCGTACCGGGGTGTCGACGCACATCTTCACCCCGCCGAGCAGGTCGATCACCTTGCGGAAGCCGGAGAAGTCGATCAGTGCCGCGCCGTCGAACCGCAGCCCGGTGACCTGGGTCAGGGTCGCCGAGAGCAGTCGGGCGCCAGGCTGTCCACCGCCGCCGTAGTGGAACGCAGAGTTGATCTTGTCGGAGCCGCCGGGGTAGGCGTTCGCCGGCGACGGCGGGATTTCCACCAGCAGATCCCGGGGTACGGAGATCAGGTACGCCCGGTTCAGGCCGGCCGGAATGTGCGCGATCAGGATCGTGTCCGCGCGCTGGTCCGACTGTTCCGTGGCGGCCCGCCGGTCCGAGCCCACGAGCAGGTAGTTGAGCGGGCCGTTGCTGGCCGCACGGTCCCGCCGGGCGGCCGGGTCGAGCAGCAACTCCTTGGCCACGCTGTTGTCGTACCGCTGGGTCACGCCACGCAGGCCGAGTCCGGCGGCGACGGCGATCAGCACCAGGCCGATGCCGATGCCGAGTAGGACCTTGGGCCAACGGGCGGTACGGCGTGTCCGCTTCGTACGGCGGCGCCCCGATTCGCCCGAAGACGACGAATCGACGTTCTGTTCCGAGTGTTCCGGCTGCTCCCGACCCACTCGTTCGGATCTGTTCGTGGCAGCCTCCCGGACCCTGCCGCGTGGGCATCTCCCACGTCCGGCCTGAGTCCGGGCTACCCGTCCAGGGGCGTTTGTAGCGTCGCCCCGGTCACTTCTTGGTGGAGATCACGCTGGGGTTGGCCGCGATGAACTCGGCGAGGTTGTCGTCCTTGACCGCCTTGAACATCTCCAGGCTGATCGGCTTGAGCACCTCGCGCTCCTCCGCGCCCTCCTTGACCGAGTTGAACTGCCCGTCGTTGGTGCGGAGCATGACCATGTCGTTGGCGGCCACGCCGCGCAGGGTGAAGACGAAGTCGCCGATCTTGGTGCCGCCGGTGTCGAGCACGAACGCCTCGCCAGCGGACTTCACCAGGTCGTTGAGCTTGAGCGGGTTGGTCATCACCCCGCCGTCCATCGCCTTCTTGGCCATCGCCTTGATGAGCTGCTGCTGGTGCTGCTGCCGGTCGTAGTCGCCGTTCTTGAGGCCGTAGCGCTGGCGGGAGTAGTCCAGTGCCTCCCAGCCCTCCATCTCGCGGCAGCCCTTCTTGTGCACCACCGGCTTCATCGGCTTGCCGGTCTTCTTGGCGTCCGCGTTCCACATCGGCTTACCGTCGACCAACTTCATGTGGTACGACTCGACCTCCTGGTCGACGCAGAGGTGCACCGAGCCGAGGGCGTCGATGACCTTGCGGAACCCGCCGAAGTCGATGATCGCGGCGCCGTCGAAGCCGATGCCGGTGAGGTTCTTGATGGTGGCCGCCATGAGCTGGGCGCCACCGGCCCAACCGGCACCGTTCTTGGCACCGATCTCGAACGCGCTGTTGATTTTCGCCGTGCCGCCCGGGTAGCCGCTCTTCTTCGAGGCCGGCACCTGCACCTCGGTGTCCCGGGGGATCGAGATCAGGTACGCCTGGTCGTGGCTGGCCGGGATGTGCAGCACGATGATGGTGTCGGCGCGCACGTTCTCCGGGTCCCACGACCCGCGCACGTCCACCCCGAGCAGCAGCAGGTCGATCGGACCCTCGAGGTCCTTGCCGCCCTCGGCGTCGCTCTTGCCGGCGTCACCGAGCAGGTTCTCCTGGTCGATGGTGCTGGTCGCCTGGTTGATCACGACATTGCTGCCGACGATCGCGACGCCGCTGCTCACCACCAGGACCGCACCCATCACCAACGCGAGCCGGGCCCACAGCGGGTCCTTGCGGCGGGCGCGCTTGCCCGGCCTGCCGGACTTCCCGACTACGGTTCCCGTGCGAATCGGCGTCTCGGTCTGGTCCGGCGACGAGGGACGTCGGCGGGTCTGAACCGGCATACTCGCTCCAGTTCGCGGATCGATGGGGGCGAGCCCACTGTACGTACAAGACCCCCAATTGCGCGAGTCTTGTACGTTTCAAACCCGTGTCGTGTCCATCGTCATACCGATCGATGGATGGATTCCCGCATTTCCGTTCGGAGTCAGTTACTGTCCGGGGTTGCCGGAGCGCCGTTTGCCTGCGCCCACTCGGCCATCTTGTCGGCCGCCATCGCCTGGTACATCGCCAGTGCCTTCTCCCGGTCGGAGACCACCACCGACTCCCCGTCGATGGTGTCGCTGCCGACGTTCGGACTGGTGAAGAAGCGCAGGTTCTCACCGCGCAGGTTGCGGAACTCGACCGCCATGTCCACGAGGGAGAAACCCTCGTCGACGGTGACCGCGGCGGTGACCGACTTGAGGAAGCCGTTCAACTTCGCCGGGTTGGTCAGCGTGCCGGAGCTGGCCGCCTTGTCCAGCAGCGCCTTGAGGAACTCCTGCTGGTGGCGCATCCGGGCGAAGTCGCCGTCCGGGAACTGCTTGCGCTGCCGGATCCAGTCGAGCGCCTCGGTGCCATTCATGTGGTTGACGCCCTTGTTGAACTTGCGGAAGGGCTTGTGGATCGAGGTGACGGTCCGCTCGACGGTCAGGTCCACCCCGCCGAGTGCGTCGGTGACCTCCTTGAACCCGCCGAAGTCGATCGCCATGACGTGGTTGATCCGTACGTCGGTGACGCACTCGACGGTCCGTACGGCCAGCGGCAGACCGCCGAACGCGAACGCACCGTTGATTTTCCCTCGCCCACCGCTACCGCACTCCGCCCCGGCCCCGTCCGGAATGGGGACGTATAGATCGCGGGGAATGGAGACGAGATAGGCCTCTTTGTGGTTGGCCGGGATGTGCATCACGATGATCGTGTCGGCCCGCCATTCGCTCGACTGGTCCACCGGCGCGTCGGGATCGCGGGAGTCGCTGCCCACCAGCAGGATGTTGAGCGCGCCGTTGACCGACTTCGGCCGGTCGCCGGTCAGCGCCGAGAACGGGTCGGTACGGGCCAGGTCGTTGTCCAGCCCGCGTACGTAGATCCACGTTCCGCCGGCCGCGATCAGGGCGAGTACGAGCACCGCCGCACCGGCGACCATGGCGATCCGACCCCAGCGCGGACGCGGGCCGGGGCGTACCGGTCCACCGGGCGGCACCGGTCCACCGGGTCCACCTGGCCCACTCGGGCCGCCGGGTCCGGACGGTCCACCGGGCCCACCGGCCGAGGGGCGGTACTCCGGGTTCTGTGGGCGTTGGGCTCTGCCGTAGGTGCGCCCGGTTCGTCCCGGGTCGGAACCGGAGGCCGAGGCGCGCCCGGCGTTACCACCGCCGGAACGTAGATGGGCGGTGGCGGGCAGGGGGCCGACGGACGCGCTGGCTGACATGTGCATCAGGGTACGGAGCGAAGCCAAGGGGCGCTGAGCAGCAACCGCCGGGCCGGTACGATTTCGCCCGCTCCGGATCAGCCCAACCGGTGGCTGAAGTGCTCGATCGTACGGCGGAGCCCCTCGGAGGGTGAGACGGTCGGCGCGTAGCCGAGCCGCTCGCGCGCCAGCGTCAGGTCCGGCCGGCGCATCTCCGGATCGTCCGCGGTTCGGTTGACGTACGTCACCGAGGAACCGCTTCCGGTCAGGCCCACGATCAACTCGGCCAGCTCGGTCATGGTGACCTCGTGTTCGGTGCCGCAGTTGATCGGACCGGTCTCGGTCGAGTCGAGCAGCAGCAGGATGCCGCGGACCAGGTCGTCCACGTAGCAGATCGATCGGGTCTGGGTGCCGGTGCCGTGCACCGTGATCGGCTCGCCGCGCAGCGCCTGGGTGATGAAGGTCGGGATGGCCCGCCCGTCGTCCGGCCGCATCCGGGGCCCGTACGTGTTGAAGATCCGGACGATGCCCGCGTCGAGCCCGTGGAACCGGTGGTAGGCCATGGTGGCCGCCTCGGAGAACCGCTTGGCCTCGTCGTAGACGCTGCGGATGCCCACCGGGTTCACGTTGCCCCAGTAGGTCTCCTGCTGCGGATGCTCCTTGGGGTCGCCGTACGCCTCGGAGGTGGAGGCCATGACGAACCGGGCGCGGTCGGCGACCGCCCGGTCGAGCAGGTGCAGCGTGGCGATGGAACCGACCCGCAGGATCTCGATCGGCAGCGAGGCGAAGTCGGTCGGGCTCGCCGGGGACGCCAGGTGCAGGATGGCGTCGAACCGCTCGGCGATCGCCGGCTCGTGCTGGGGCAGACCCTCGGAGACGTCGGCCTCGACCAGGGTGAAGCGCGGGTGCTCGATCAGGTGGGCGACGTTCTCCTTCGACCCGGTGACGAAGTTGTCCACCGCGACAACCGTGCAACCACGGGCGATCAGCGCGTCGACCAGGTGAGACGGGACGAATCCAGCGCCTCCGGTGACGAGGATGCGGTGACCTTGTCCGAATCGCTGGGCTACCACCATGCCGCCAGCCTACCCAGATCGGCGATCTCCTGCCGGTCATGGGTGTGGCGGCGATGCTCGTTTGCGACCGCCGTACCGTTGTGTTGTTGATTGGTCGCTCAGGGTCGTGCTAAACGGTTCGGTGCCGGGCAACCCGAGGGTCACCCGGCACCGGACGTGGTGCCGAACAGGTCAGTGCGCGCCGTGTCCGGTCAGTGCCCGGACCTCGAGCTCGGCGTACTTCTCCTCGTCGGTCTCCTTGGAGACGATCGTCCCGATCCAGCCGGCCAGGAAGCCGAGCGGGATCGAGATGATGCCCGGGTTGGACAGCGGGAACCACTGCCAGTCGTGGTCCGGGAACATCGAGGTCGCTGCCCCGGAGACCACCGGCGAGAAGAACACCAGCACCACGGCGCTGAGCAGACCGCCGTAGATCGCCCAGACCGCACCGGAGGTGTTGAACCGCTTCCAGAACAGGCTGTACAGGATGGCCGGCAGGTTTCCGGACGCGGCGACCGCGAACGCCAGCGCCACCAGGAAGGCGACGTTGAGGTTCTGCGCGAAGATGGACAGTGCGATCGAGATCGCGCCGATCACGAACGCCGAGATCCGGGCGACCCGTACCTCCTGCCGCTCCGACGCCTCGCCCCGCTTGATCACGTTGGCGTAGAAGTCGTGCGCCAGGCTCGACGACGATGCCAGCGTGAGGCCGGCGACCACGGCGAGGATGGTGGCGAAGGCGACCGCGGCGATGATCGCGAGCAGGGTGGCCCCGCCGAGATCACTGCCGAAGAAGTCGGCGCCGAGTGCCTGCGCGAGCTGCGGCGCGGCGGTGTTGCCGGCCTTGTCCTGCGCGGTGATCGCCTCCCCGCCCACCAGGGCCGCCGCGCCGAAGCCCAGGGCCAGGGTGAACAGGTAGAAGGTGCCGATGATGCCGATCGCCCAGAGCACGCTCTTGCGGGCCGCCTTGGCGGTCGGCACGGTGTAGAACCGGATCAGGATGTGCGGCAGACCGGCGGTGCCGAGCACCAGGGCGATGCCGAGCGAGAGCAGGTCGACCTTGTTGTAGAAGGTCTGGGTGGCGTTGCCGGCCACCTCCACGCCGTACCGCAGTCCGGGTTCGAGGAACGCGTCTCCCTTGCCGGAGGTGGCGGCCGCGTCGCCGAGCAGGGCGGACAGGTTGAACTTGTAGTGCGCCAGCACCAGCAGGGTCATCACCAAGGCGCCGGTCATCAGCAGGAACGCCTTGACGATCTGCACGTACGTGGTGCCCTTCATGCCACCCACGGTCACGTAGATGATCATCAGGGCGCCGACCATGATGATGGTCGCGATCTTCGCAGCGTCGGCGTCCATGCCCATGAACGTCGTACCCGGCCGGATGCCCAGCAGCAGCGCGACCAGCGCACCCGCGCCGACCATCTGGGCCAGCAGGTAGAAGATCGACACGGTGATGGTGGAGACCGCGGCGGCGGTACGGACCGGCCGTTGCCGCATCCGGAACGCCAGCACGTCCGCCATCGTGTACCGGCCGGAGTTACGCAGCAGCTCCGCCACCAGCAGCAACGCGACCAGCCACGCGACCAGGAAGCCGATCGAGTAGAGGAAGCCGTCGTAGCCGTACAGCGCGATGATGCCGGCGATGCCCAGGAACGACGCCGCCGACATGTAGTCGCCGCCGATCGCCATGCCGTTCTGGAAACCGGAGAACGAGCGGCCACCGGCGTAGAAGTCGGTGGCGGTCTTGGTCTGCCGGCTGGCCCAGATGGTGATGCCGAGGGTGGCCGCGACGAAGACCAGGAAGAGCGTGATGGTGAGCGTACGGGCGGTGTTGTCCCCGGCCGCAGCAGCGAACACAGTGGGCATCAGGACTCGGCCCCCTTGTCGAGATCTTCCCGGATCTTGTCCGCGACCGGGTCCAGCTTGCGATCGGCGTAGCGCGAGTAGAGCCACGCGATCACGAACGTGGAGACGAACTGGAGCAGCCCGAAGACGAGCGCCACGTTGATGTTGCTGCCGAACAACTTGGTGCTCATGAAGCCGCGTGCGTACGCGGAGAGGATCACGTAGAGCGCGTACCAGAGGAAGAACGCCACCGTCATCGGGAAGACGAAGCCGCGCAGCGCCTTGCGGAGCCCGCTGAATTCGTCCGACTGTTGTACGGCGATGTACCGATCCGGCGCGTTCGCCGGCGCGGGAGCATCCGTGGACATGGGAGTCACCACCTTCGCAGGTGTGGGGGATTTTCGCGCACCGTAAGGACCCGGCCGACCGGCCGGAAAGCGGTGCGGGGGCCCCTGCGGGCGGCTGCGCCGAACGGGCTACTGGCTGCGCCGAGTGACCCCGGTCACGTCGCTCAACGGCGGGCCGCCAGCCGTCCGCGTCGCCCGTGCCGTCAGTCGGCCAGGCCCCGTGCCGTCAGTCGGCCAGGCCCCGTGCCGTCAGTCGGCCAGGCCCCGGTAGCGACCCCGGTGGTAGACCATCGGCACGCTCTCGCCGACCACCTCGACCACCTCGATGGTGGCCTCCACCAGCAGCGACCAGCCGAACTCGCGGAAGCCGTCCAGGCGGCAACCCATGAACGCCCCGGCGTCCGCCGGCACCGGGCCGTACCCGGTGGAGGTCCACTCGCCGGTGGCGAAGAGCCCACCCGGTGCGGGGAAGAGGCCGGCGAACCGGTCGGCGAGCTGCCGGTGCGCCGGGCCGAGGGTGGCGACCGCGAACCGGCCGGTCGCCGACGCCGAGGTCCAGAAGTCCGACTCCTCGTCCACCAGGCCGAGCAACCGGCCCGGCTCACCGTCGGCGACCAGGGTCGAGGAGACGGTCAGGCCGGCCTGCGGGACCCGGTCACCGCCGGCCGTCCAGAGGGTCACCGCCGCGGCCAGCCGGCCGCGCATCCGGCGTACGGGCGAACGCTCGGCGTCGGGTGTGGCGAACGGGTCGGTGTCGTGGATCCGGGCACCCGGTTCTTGATTCACGTGAAACACCCCGCAGTGGTCCCCTGTCCGCTCACCGGCACATTGTCCCCGGTCACCGACGCGGGGTGATCGCGACCAGCAGTTCCGGCATCCGCCGGTCGAGCACGTCGCCGGCGAGGTGGATGCCGAGGGCGAGCGCGCCGAGGCCGTAGCCCAGCCCGACCGGCAGCGCCAGCCAGAGCCACACCTCGCCGAGCAGGGCGGTGGCCAGCACCATCGGCAGCGCGAGCACCGAACCGATCAACATCGCCAGCAGCACCTGGGCGCTCTTCGCCACCCCGGCGCCGCTGTTCATGGCGAACGGGTTGGTGCTGTCCGGCACCGCGTACGGGCTGAGGATCGAGACGTACAGGGTGACCGCCAGGCCGCTGCCGTACGCCGCGAAGAGCGACCCGGCCAGGACACCGACCCACTCCGGTTCCCGCAGGAAGAACGCCAGGATGGTGGCGATCACCAACAGCATCGGACCGACGTAGAGCGAGAACGCGACCACCCGTGCCCGCAGCTCCAGCCGGCCCGGCACACCCGCGATCACGTTCGCCGCGTACGCGCTGCCGTCCCAGCCGAACTGGTTCGCCGGGGTGACCGCCGCGACCACGCCGACGAAGAGCATCGACAGGCTGACCAGCACCGGGGACGCGTTCAACTCGCTCGGGCCGGCGAGCAAACCGTGGCTGCCCACGTTCACCGACACCGGCACGAAGATGCCGACCACCGCGAACGTGATCAGGCTGGCCCGTCGCCGGGTGTCCCGCCACCAGTACCGGGCTTCCCGGGCCACCAGCGCGCCGTACCGGTCGTGCGGCAGCCAGCCGAGCACCCTCGGGAAGAGTTGCGCGCTCGATCCGCCGCCGGCCGCCGGCTGGGACTGCGCCGCCCGGTCGCCGTTGGCCGTACCGAGCATCGCCGCCTCCAGCGAGGCCGACCACCAGCGCAGCAGCGCGCCGATGGTCGCGGCGGTGATCAGCAGCTTCACCGGTACGGCCCAGGCCCGCCCGTCGGCGACGTCCAGACCGATCGTGTACGGCGCCGCCAGCGGTGTCCAGCTCAACACCCGGGCGAAACCGGCCAGCCGATCCCAGTCCGCCCGCTCGGCGGCACTGAGCAACCCGATCTGCAACGGACCGAGCAGGGCGGCGCAGACCGCGAGCAGGATCGCGGCCAGATCGCGTACCTTGCGCGATCGGAGCATGTTGGCGAAAGCGCTGGTCACCGCGCGGCTGGCGGTGACGCAGAGCAGCAGTCCGGCGAGGACGCCCAGCCCGGAGACGAGCCCCGCGCCCCAACCCCCGAGTGCCCACCCGGTCAGTACCAGACCAGCGGTGGCGAGCAGGGCCGCCACCGCCGGCACCCCGGTCAGCGCGGCGGCGAGCAGACCGGTGAGCAGGGTGCGCCGGGAGAGCGGCAGCAGGGCGAACCGGGCCGGGTCGAGCGTCTCGTCGACCCCGAAGAAGATCAGCGGCAGCAGCAGCCAGCCGATCACCAGCAGCGCGCCACCGAACGCGGCGGCGATACCCGCCATCTGCCGGTTCTCCACCAGGCCGGGCAGGGCGAGGAGCAGGAAACCGGACGCGGCGAACCAGCCACCGATCAGCACACCGCTGAGGAAGATCGCTATCCGCCAGCCCTGGCCCCGGAAGCTGTTGGCCATCATCCGCAGCTTCAACCGGACGAAGTGCCGGGCCGAGACGGGACGTACGCCGGTCACCGCACCCTCGGCACTCAGAGCCACGCCAGTTCCTCCCCGGTGGCCGTACGCCCGCCGACGACCTCGACGAAAACGTCCTCCAGGGAGCGGTCGCCGCGTACCTGGGCCAGGGTGCCGACGCGTTTGATGGTGCCGTCGGCGAGGATCGCGACGTGGCTGCAGAGCCGCTCCACCACCTCCATCACGTGGCTGGAGAAGACGACCGTGCCGCCACCGGCGACGTACCGCTGGAGGATGTCGCGGATCAGGGCGGCGGAGACCGGGTCGACCGCCTCGAACGGCTCGTCCAGGACCAGCAGGCGCGGCCCGTGCAGCAGCGCGCAGGCCAGGCCGATCTTCTTCTTCATACCGGCCGAGTAGTCGACCACCAGGGTCCGCCCGGCATCCGCCAGCGCGAGTACGTCCAACAGCTCGCCGGCCCGCTGGTCGACCACCGCCGGCTCCATGCCCCGGAGCAACCCGTGGTACGCCAGCAGCTCCGCCCCGCTCAGCCGGTCGAACAGCCGTACACCGTCGGGCAGCACACCGAGGAGCTGCTTGGCGCGTACCGGATCGGCCCAGACGTCGTGGCCGAGCACCCAGGCCGCACCCGTGTCGGGCCGGAGCAGCCCGACCGCCATGGAGAGGGTGGTGGTCTTGCCGGCGCCGTTCGGGCCGAGCAGCCCGTAGAACGACCCGGCCGGCACTTCGAGATCAACCCTGGCCACGGCGACCTTGGCATCGAACCGCTTGCCCAGCCCGCGCAGCGCGAGAGCGGCGTGCTCAGCCCCGATCATTCCTTGACGGTAGTCGCTCGGAGCGCCGAATCGTGCCCGTGCCGTGCCGATCTGTCACCATGCCTGATCGCCGGGCTCACGCTCGATGCGGACTGCCGCTCGGTTCGGGCCAACGCGTGGTGCGGGCTGACGCGTGGTGCGGCTGACGTCCGGTCCGGGCTAACGCGTGGTGCGGGCTGACGTCCGGTCCGGGCTAACGCGTAGTGCGGGAGAGCAGGTACGAGCTGCCGCGGTAGCTACGGGCAAGCCACGTCCACAGGCCCGCCGGGGGAAGATAGGCCCAGGGGATTTCGGTCAGGTGTGCCCCGATCGCCCGGAACTGTTCGGCAGCCGCCGCCCGCTCCCCGGCCAGCACCAGCGCCATCGCGAACTCGTTGTGCACCCGCGCCCAACCCGGCCGCCGTACGTAGTCCGGGTGCCGCACGCTGCGGTCGAGCGCCTTGCGCAGCTCGGCGCGTACCTCGGGTTTGCGGAAGTGTTGGGTGCCGAGGCGGAAATCGACCCGCCGGTTTCCGCCGGTACGCATCCACGATTCGAGGTGGGCCATGGCGACCAGGCTGCCCAACGGGCTACCGGCCGGCGCCCGGCTCGCCGACTCGCGGGCGAACGCGAACATCTCCGCGTCCGAGCCGCCCCACTTGGTGCAGAGCTGTTGCAGCAGTTGCTGGTGGGCGCGTAGATGTCCCGGGTGGCGGGAGACGATCTCGGTGAACCGCCGTCGGGTCTCGTCCACGCCGAACTGGAGGCCGCGGCTGGTGATCAGCAGGGCGTACCAGGCGGTGACGTTGTCCGGGTCCTTGAGGACAACTTCGGCCAGGGTCTCCTCGGCGACGTTGAGGCGCTCGAAGAACAGTTTCCAGCGGTCGCGGGTCACGTGCTCGGCGCCGTACCCCGTCCTGGCCTTCCACGCCAGGATCGTCATCCGGTACCCGTAGAGCACCAGGGCCGTCGCGTCGTACGGCTCGTCGCGGATCACCGCGGCGAGCCACTTCTCCACGCCCGGCACGCAGGACACGACGTATGTGTAGAACGACCTGTCGTCGAGATCGGTGACGGTGTCGAACAGGTCCCGTACCGTCGGCCAGTCGCCCCGCTTGGCGGCGGCGGTCAGCCGGCGGGCGACCGGGTCTCCCTGGGTGGGATCGACGTAGACGCCGAGCGCCCGTCGCAGCAACACCGACATGCAGACTCCTGGCACGGTGGGGCAAAGGTGCAGCGCGACGTTACTGGAGCGTCCGCGCCTTCCGACGCGACCCCTGCCCTGCTGTGCGAACCCTGGTCCGTCCGGTTTGGCGGTTTAGAGTCCCCCTCATGGTGACCATCGATTGGGGCCTGGACCAGCCGCCCGCCCCGGCGGCCGGCGAGCACATGGGCAAGGTCGCGGCCGAGGCGTCGCAACTGCCCGAGGTACGGGAGTTGATCGGTCAGGGGTGGGAGTTGGCCCCGGCCGCCCCGCACCTCGGATTCCTGCCCGCTGTGTGGCCGCGCCGGCTGCGCACCTGGGTCCCCGACCGATCCACCCACTACGAGCAGCGGTACGTCACCACCCCGGCCACCGGGGCGACCCGTACGTTCACCGCCGTCTCCTCTGAGGAAGAGTTGGCAGTGGTCGAGCGGGATCTCGATTCGTTGCTGGCACAGTCAGGTGTCACCGGCCGTCCGAGAGGACGACTCTGGCTGCTCAAACCGCCGCCCGGTTTCGACTCGGTCGACGCGTTCCTGCAACACGTGGGACAGCGAATCGAGACCGCGGCAACTCCGGCAAGCTCCAGTATCGACTTCGTACGGACTACGGCTGAGGCGCTGGAAGAGCCACTGCCAACCCCCGAGTAACGCAACCCCTCCCTCCCTCCCTCCCTCCCTCCCCGACGCCCTCCCCATTCGTCGTCGATCTTGCACTTGTGGTGCCACAGATTGCGGCATTAGCCCGCTTTGTGCACAGCCACAACTGCAAGATCGCGCGGACAGGGGCTGGGTCGGGGCCGGTTGGGAGGGCTTTCTTGTACTTCTCTGTTAGAGGCGGAGGGCTTCTGGGGCGTGTAGGCGGAGCATGGTGGCGCCGACGTCGGGTGGGGTGCGGCGGCGGGTGGCCATGGAGACGGCGACCATGACCGTGAACGCCAGGGGTACGGTCCACGCCGCTGGTTGGGCGATCAGGGTTGCCGGCCAGCCGGTCAGCTCGGGGCCGACCACGGTGACGAGGACCGCCAGGATCGAGGCGCCGCCACCGGCGAGGATGCCGGCCGCCGCGCCCAGGTCGGTCAGTCCCCGCCACCAGATGCCGAGCACCAGCAGCGGGCAGAAACTCGACGCCGCGACCGCGAACGCCAGCCCCACCACCTGCGACACGTCCAGTCCGGAGACGTTCAGCGCGAGCACCAGCGGTACCACCCCGGCGAGCAGGGTGGCCAGGCGGAAGTCGCGTACCGAGCCTCGGCCGAGGACGTCGGTGGAGATCACCCCGGCGACGCTGGTGAGCAGGCCGGACGAGGTGGAGAGGAACGCCGCGAACGCGCCCGCGGCGACCAGGGCGGCGAGCAGTTGCCCGGTCAGGCCGTCACCGAGGGCCGCACCGGGCAGCATCACCACCACCGCGTCGGTCTGCCCGGACAGCAGCAACTGTGGGGTGTAGATCCGGCCGAGGACGCCGTACAGGGTGGGGAGCAGGTAGAACATGCCGACCAGGGCGAGGACCACCAGCGTGGTCCGGCGGGCGGCGGCTCCGTCCGGGTTCGTGTAGAAACGCACGAGTACGTGCGGGAGCCCCATCGTGCCCAGGAACGTCGCCAGGATCAGCGAGTACGTGGCGAACAGGTCCCGGTCGTCGCTACCGGCGGCGCTCGGCAGCAGCCAGTCCGGTCCGTCGGTGACCACGCCCGACACCTCCGGCACCGGGTCACCGGCCGCGAAGGTCAGCTCGTCGCCGGGGCGTACCGTCCGGGTTCCGCCGTCGGGCAGGGTGAGGGTCGCCGGCTCCTCGACCACGACGGTGATCGCGGACCGGAAGGTCGGCCCGTCCGGTGGCGTCACCGCCGGCCGCCCGTCGGACTGCCACTGCAACGCCAGGAAGATCACCGGTACGGCGAGCGCGGTCAGCTTCAGCCAGTACTGGAACGCCTGCACGAAGGTGACCGCGCGCATCCCGCCGAGCGCCACGTTTGTCGTCACCACCGCCCCCACCAGCAGCGCACCCAGCTCGTACGGCCCCCCGGCGACCGTGGTCAGGGTCAGCCCGGCGCCCTGCAACTGCGGCACCAGGTACAGCCAGCCGATGAAGATGACAAAGAGGGTGGCGAGTTTGCGCAGCCAGCGGGAGCCGAGCCGGACCTCGCAGAAGTCCGGCAGGGTGAACGCACCGGACCGGCGCAGCGGTGCCGCCACGAACAGCAGCAGGGCCAGGTAGCCGGCGGCGAAACCGACCGGATACCAGAGCACGTCGACGCCGTACTTCAGGATGAGGCCGGCGATGCCGAGGAAGGACGCCGCCGACAGGTACTCGCCGCCGATCGCCGCCGCGTTCCAGTTCGGACTGACCGTACGCGACGCGACCAGGAAGTCCGAGGTCGTCCGGGCCAGTTTGAGCCCGTAGAACCCGATCGCGACCGTGATCAGGGTGACCGCGACGATCGACGGCACCAGGTACGGGTTCGCCACCTCAGCGCTCCGGTCGCTGGACCAGGTTGGTGAACTCCTGCTCGTTGCGTTCCGCCAGGTGCACGTACGCCCAGCCCACCCCGACCAGGAACGGGAACGCGCAGACGCCGAGCAGCAGCCAGGGCAGGTTCACCCCGAACAGCTTCACCTCACCGGCCGCCGGAGCGAGCGCGAACATCAACGGCAGGCCGCCGAGCCCGATCGCGACGACCAGGGACAGCCGCAGGGCGAGTGCCAATTGGGCGCGTACGAGTCCGCGTACGAGTGCCTCGCCGACCCGGGTCTGCTCGGTCAGCTCGGTCCGCGTACGTGCCGGCCCGTGACCGTGCCGGGACACCTCGGCCAGCACGATCCGGGACCGGGGCGTGACGGTCGGCGCCGCCGGATCGGGGGACGGATCGATGGGAGCGGCCACCCCGGCAGTCTCACCTCCCGCAGCCGATTGTCAAGTGCCCGCCCCCGTTGCCGCTGGTCAGGAGGTCGGTCGGGTTGTTCCGGGGCAGGTGCCGTACTGCTGTCCGGGGCCCACCACCGGGTCCGCGCGCAGCAGTTTCCACGCGGTGGAGCGGCCGAGGTTCGCGCCGCGCCAGTCGTCGGGATGGTCGGTCAACTCCTGCGCGATCTCCCTGAGCGCGCAGTCGCGCAGCGGGCCGGGGAGCTTGTCGAGTGCCGGCACCGCGTCGGCGGAGAGCCGGGACAGGTAGTCGAGGTCCAGCCGTCCGCTGGCGGCGTGCCGGTCGACGTTGCGTTCGGCGATCAGCCGGTCGGGGTTCGCCACGGCCAGGCCGAGCAGCGCCAGTACCGCCGTACCGACCGCCACCCGGGGCAGCCAGGTTGCGCGCAGCCGCACCCCGGCGACGAGCACGAGTACGAAGACCACCCCGAGCCACAGCTCGCACGCGGCCACCAGCAGGCGGAGCCGGGTGGCGCCGTACGCGTGGGTGTAGACGTTCATCCGGTACAGCGCGGATGCGACCACAACCAGGCTGAACAGGGCGAGTACGCCGAGCAGCCCCCGGATCAGCCAACGCTGCGCCGTCGTCTGTCGAGGCGCCCACCGGATCGCCCCGGCGATCACCATCAGGGTGAGCACCGTGACCGCCAGCAGTTGCCAGAAGCCGCCCCGGGCGTGATCGGCGTACGTCAGGCCGGCCGTGTCCTGCACGTGGGCGGAGCCGCCGAACAGGTTGGTGAGCTGCACCAGCACAAACGCCGCGAAGAGTACGTCGAGCAGGGCGACCGGCACCGCCCACTCCGTACCCCTGAGCCGGTGTCGGGCGGGCCGCTCCAACCCGGCCAGGTCCGGCGGCGCGGCCAGCACGTACGCCGCTCCGAGCAGCCCGCCGGCAACCGCCAACCCCACGAAGATCCACCTGAACACGGTTCCGGCCGAGAACTCCGGCAGCAGCCCGTCGATCAGGTCGGCGAACGCCGCGTCCGCCGAGGCGAACAGGGCGCCGAAGACCACCAGCAGGGCGACCGAGACGCCCGCGGTGGCGAAGCCCCGGCTGAGGCTGGAGCGGCCGGACCGGTCCGCCTGACGCAGCCCGCGTCGCGCCCACGGCACGGACCGAAAAAGCGCCTCGGGCGCGATCAGGACGGAGAAGACCAGGCCGGTCAGGGTGCGGCCGTTCGCCACTGCCAGGCACGCGGTCAGTCCGGCGGTGAGCAGACAGAGTACGAACAGCCAGCCGGCCGCCCGCACGGTGCCGACCCCGATCAGGGCCACCGTCGCCGCCAGCCAGACGAGTCGAGCGACGCCCAGCGGTGCCCGGCCGACCCGCCCCGGCCCGGTTGAAGCGGTACGGTCCGGCATCCCCGTGTTGCCGGACCGTACCGGGTCTGTGTCACCGTCGCCGATCGTGCCGTCGCGTACGCCGGCCGGGCCTGGTTCGGCCGGTTTGCCGACCGCACTGCCCGCAGGACCCGAACTCGCTGGTACCGCCTCCTGGCTCGCCCGGTCCGAGTCGGCCGCGTTCGGCTCGGCCGCGTTCGGCTCGGCCGCGTTCGGCTCGGCCGCGTTCGGCTCGGCCGAACTCGGCTCGGCCAGCTTTGGGATGGCGGGGTTCGGCTTGGACGCGTCCGGCTCGATCGCGTTCGGCTCGGTCGCGCTCGCCTCGGCTGGATTCGCCTCGGCTGGGCTCGGCGGACTCGTGCTGGTCCGGCTGGATGCGGCGGTGGCCAGTGCCACCGTGCCGGCCACCACGGCGACGAGCCAGCCGACACCGGCCCGGTCCAGCGGGATGCTGACGGCGGCGATGACCGCCGCTCCGGCCGTCGCGGCCAGGACCGCCTGCGGTGCGGCGCCCGCCGGCCCCGGCCAACGCCGTTGCCACATCGACGGCGGCGGGGGCACGAGCGGTGGTCGCGCCGGCACCGGCCAGTGGGGCCCCGCGGGCGGCCACGTGGTCGCGAGCGATTGTTGCGCCGGGTGCGCAACCTGTGCCGCCGGGTGTGGAACCTGCGCCGCCGGGTGCGGAACCTGTGCCGCCGGGTGCGGAACCTGTGCGCCCTGCGCGGTCGGCGCCGGGTGCGGCGTCGTCGCGGGCGGATGCTGTGTCGGAGCCGCTGCGCCCCCTGCGGCGGATGCGGCCGGTCGTTGGGTCAGCGCCGCTGGTCGCTCCACAGGACTCGCCGGTCGTCGCGGAGAATTCGCCGGCGGCTGGGCTGCTGCCGGCGCCGGCTGGTCCGCCGGCCCCGCCGGTGTCGCGGCGGTGGTCTTCCGAGACTGGTGCGGATCGGCTGACGGTTCCGGTTCGGGTACCGGACCGAGGACTGGACTCGCGGACATGCTTCCTCCGAAGGGCGCACGGATCCGACCGGCTGGTCCGCCCGCCAGTCGTACGCGGCGTCGGACAGTCGGTGGTACGGGAAGGGTTCAGGAGCCGGTGGCGACCGACGGCTGGGTGAGGCCCAGCGGCAGGCTCACCCGGATCCGGCAACCGGTGCTGCGGCGGTTGCCGGCAATCGGTGCGGGCTCCGCCACCGCGATGGTGCCGCCGTGCATCTCCACCACCCAGCGGGCGATGGCCAGGCCGAGCCCGGTGCCGCCGTCACCGGCCCGCTCGCCACGGGTGAACCGTTCGAAGACCCGCGAGCGTTCCCCCACCGGGATCCCCTCGCCCTCGTCGGTCACCTCGACGTCGAGCCGGTCGGCCCGCTGCTCGGCGCTGACGAGTACGTTTCCGCCGGTCGGGCTGTGCCGGGCGGCGTTGTCGAGCAGGTTCGCGAAGACCTGGTGCAGCCGCCACGGGTCGGCCTTGATGCTCAGCGGCACGGCTGGTTGGCGTACCCGGAAATCGACCGTCCGCCCGGCGCCGGACGCGCTCACCGCGGCCTGCTGGACCGCCTCGTCCAGGAAGTCCGCGACGTCGATGTCGACCCGGCGCAGCGGCACCACCCCGGCGTCCAGCCGGGACAGGTCCAGCAGGTCGGCGACCAGGTGACCGAGGCGTTCGGTCTGCGCCAGGGCGGTACGCAGTGTCGCCGGCTCGGGCTCGGCCACCCCGTCCACGATGTTCTCCAGCACCCCCTGAAGTGCGGTGATCGGCGTACGCAGCTCGTGCGACACGTTGGCGATCAGCTCGCGCCGCCGCCGGTCGGCCTCGGCCAACTCAGCCGACATCTGGTTGAACGCGACGGACAGTTCGCCGACCTCGTCCCGCGAGGTGGCCCGGACCCGGCGGGAGTAGTCGCCCCGGGCCATCGCCCGTGCTCCGGCGGTCATCTCCCGCAGCGGCGAGGTCATCCCGTGGGCGAGGACCTGCGAGGTGGCCAGGGCGATGATGATGGCGGTCACCGAGGTCCACGGCGGGATCCAGCCGATGCCGATCCGAAAGACGAGCAGGGCGGCGGCGCCCGAGGACACCAGCAGTATCCCGAGTTTCACCTTGATCGAGCGGACCGGGTCGAGCGGGCGGGGCAGCAGGTCGAGTCCCCGGTTGATCCAGGCCCAGATCGTCTCCGTCATGGGAGTACCTCCAGTGCGTAGCCGACGCCGTGCACGGTCCGGATCAGATCCGCGCCGAGCTTACGGCGCAGCGCCTTGATGTGGCTGTCCACGGTCCGGGTGCCGGACGCGTCGGCCCAGCCCCAGACGTCGGAGAGCAATCGTTCCCGGGGCAGTACGGTCCGTGGCCGCCCCGCGAGGTGGACCAGCAGGTCGAACTCGGTTGGGGTCAGGTGCGCCTCCACCCCGGCGCGGCGTACCCGCCGTTCGGCCTGGTTGATCTCCAGGTCGCCGAGCCGGAGGATCTGCTGCGCGTTGCTCGCCGCCCGGTCCACCCGGCGCAGCAGGGCGTGTACGCGCGCCGCCAGTTCCCGCAGCGAGAACGGCTTGGTCAGGTAGTCGTCGGCGCCGACCGCGAGCCCGACCAGCAGGTCGGTCTCGTCGTCGCGGGCGGTCAGCATCAGCACCGGCACCGGGCGGTCGACCTGGATCCGCCGGCACACCTCCAACCCGTCGAAGCCCGGCAACATCACGTCGAGCACCACCAGATCCGGTGGGCGCAGTCGGACCGACTCGACCGCGGACGGACCGTCACCGGCGATCTCGACGGCAAAACCCTCGGCCCGTAACCGCGCGGCGACCGCCTCCGCGATCGTCTGCTCGTCCTCGACGACCAGGACCCGACGCTCGTTCATGTCCTGGACTGTAGGCATGCGGGATGGAGAGGGATGGGGCAGGTTGTGAATAACCTGTGGAGAACGAGCTTCGCCTGTGGATAACCCGTCAACGGTTCCAGTCCTGCTTGGCGGCGCGGACCAGCTTGTCCTTCAGTTCGCGGGTGTGCCGGCGACTGACCGGCAGCTCGGTGCCGTCGACCACGACCACGTACCCGGAGTTGGCCAGCCGGAGTTCGGCGATGAGCCGGAGCTGCACCAGGTACGAGCGGTGGATCCGGACGAAACCGGCATCGGCCCAGCGTTCGGCAAGGGTGGCCAGCGGCACTCGGACCAGGTGCGACGCGTCCGCCGTGTAGAGCCGGGCGTAGTCGCCCTGCGCCTCCACCCAACGCACGGCCGACCGGGGCAGCATCCGGGTCGTACCGGCCAGTTCCACCGGGATGGTCGGATCCTCCTCGGCCCGGGCCATCGCCGCCGGATGGGCGGGCACCACCCGGGCGCCGATCACCCGACGCAGCGACTCGGCCAGCCGCTCGGCGCGTACCGGCTTGCGGACGTAGTCGGTAACCCCCAGGTCGAACGCGTCCACCGCACCGTCGTCGTACGCGGTGACGAAGACGATCGCCGGAGGTCGGGCGAACCGCCGCAGCACCCGGGCCAGTTCCATCCCGTCCAGCCCCGGCATCCGGATGTCGAGGAAGACCACGTCCACGTCCGCGTCCCGCAGCACCCGCAGCGCCTCGGTCGCGTCGCACGCGGTGTGCAGCCGGGCCACCCGGGGGTCGGCCCGCAGGTGGTACGCGAGTTCGTCCAGCGCAGGCGGCTCGTCGTCGACCGCCAGCACCCGCAGGAAACCGTTCACGCCTGCGCCCCCTTCCAGCCGTTCACGTACGTGCCCGGACCTGTCGGTGGAACTTCGGCACCCGCATGCTCACCTTCGTACCCGATCCCAGCCCGGTCTCCACCACGAGGCCGAAGCCGTCCCCGAACGCCGACCGGAGCCGTTCGTCCACATTGGAGAGCCCGACGTGCTGGCCTGAGTCGTCGGCGCTGTCCCGGGCCGCCTCGGCGATGCCCTCGGCGAGCACCGCCGGATCCATCCCCACCCCGTCGTCCTCCACCGTGATGTGGCACTCCGCTCCGGCGTCGCGCGCCTCGATGCTGACCATCCCCAGCCCCGGCTTGCGGGACAGGCCGTGCCGTACGGCGTTCTCGACCAGCGGTTGCAGGCAGAGGAACGGCACGCTCACCGGCAGCACCTCGGGCGCGATCTCCAGCCGCACCTGGAGCCGGTCACCGAAGCGCGCGCGCTCGATCGTGAGGTAACGGTCGATCGAACGCAACTCCTCGGCGAGCGTGGTGAACTCTCCGTGCGCCCGGAACGAGTACCGGGTGAACTCGGCGAACTCCAGGATCAGCTCGCGGGCCCGCTCCGGATCCGTACGCACGAACGAGCCGATCGCGGTCAGCGCGTTGTAGATGAAGTGTGGGCTGATCTGTGCCCGCAGCGCCCGTACCTCCGCGCGGGCCAGCCGCTCCCGCGACGAGTCCAGCTCGGCGAGCGCGAGCTGCGCACTCGCCCAGTGGGCCGTCTCCAGCGTCGCCTGGACCAGACCCGGCGCCGGCTGGTCGTCCGCTATCGCCACCAGCACCCCGACGGCCCGGCCGTCGGAGCCGGTCAGCGGCGCCACCACCGCACCCCGGATCGGGCAGTCGACCCGGTCGCAGCGCAACTCCGCCTCACCGAGCACCGTCGACCGGTTCGCCGCGATCGCCCGCTCCGCGGCGGTGACGTACTGGGCGCCGTGGTGGCCGCCCCGACCGTCGATGGCGAGCACCTCACTGTCGTCGACCAGCGCCAACCCGGCCGCGCCGACGAGGGCGCGCAGGTGCCGTACGGCCTTCGCCGCGCTCGCCGGGTTCAGGCCCGCGCGCAACGGCTCGGCCGCGAGCCCGGCCGTGTGCAACACGTCGTACGTCGCCAGTTGGGTCGCGGTCGCGATGCCCCGCCGGGCGCGCAGTCGTACCACCGCGAACAGGGCGGCGCCGAGCGCACTCACCAGCGCGACGACCGCAAGCACAGCAGAGAGGTTCGGCCCCACGCACAGATCCTGTCCGACCCGCCCGAAAAGCGAAACCCACGCCCTGCCCGGTCAGTAGGCGCCCTTGCGGGCGAGGACCACCCCGATGGTGCGCCAGAGGATGCTCAGGTCGTACGCGAGGGACCAGTTGTCGACGTAGTAGAGGTCGAGCCGTACGGCTTCGTCCCAGGAGAGGTCGGAGCGTCCGGAGACCTGCCAGAGGCCGGTCATGCCGGGGCGGACGAGCAGTCTGCGGCGTACGTCGCCGAGGAAGTCGCCGTCGTCGGCCGGGAGCGGACGCGGGCCGACCAGGGACATTTCGCCCTTGAGTACGTTGATCAGCTGGGGTAGCTCGTCCAGGGAACTGGCCCGCAGGAACCGGCCGACGGGGAAGACCCGCGGGTCCTCCTTGATCTTGAAGAGCATGCCGTCGGTTTCGTTCTGGTCGACCAGCCCGGCGAGGCGATCCTCCGCGTCGACGTACATCGTCCGGAACTTCCAGACCCGGAAGGTGCGGCCCTCGTGGCCGACCCGCGGCTGGCGGAAGAACACCGGGCCGGGGTCGGAGATCCGGATGGCCAGCGCGATGGCGATGAACAGCGGGGAGAGCAGGAGCAGACCCAACCCGGCGGCGACCCGGTCGAGCAGGTTCTTCGCGAGCAGCGCCGGCCCGGAGAGGGTGGGTTCCTCGACGTGCAGCAGCGGCAGGCCCTCGATCGGCCGGATGTGCACCCGCGGACCGGCGATGTCGGTCAACTGCGGTGCGACCACCAGGTCGATGCCGGAACCCTCCAACTGCCAGGCGAGCCGGCGTAGTTCGCCCGGTTCCCAACTGGCCGAACCGCAGACCGCGATGGTGTCACCGGCGACCTCGCGGACCAGCGACAGCACGTCGCGACCGGCGTAGACCGGCACCGGCGTGTCCATGCCCCGGGCGGCGGCGTAACCGTCGGTGAGGTGGATCGCGACCGGGATCAGCCCGGCGGCCGGGCTGCGGGTGACCGCGGTGTAGACCTCCAGCGCCTCCGGCAGGGTGCCGACCAGCACCATCCGGTGCGCGGCGTGCCCGCTGCGCCGCCGCATCGTGTGCAGTGCGAAACGGGCCAGCAATCGGAAGATCAGGATGAACAGCAGTGCGCCGAGCACCGCGGTGGCGACGGAGAGTCGGGACAGTTTTGTCACGGTGGCGAAGGCGAGGAACGAAACGCTTGCCGCGACCACGACGCCGGCCCGTACGACGCGTTTGAACTCTTCCGTGCCGATGCCGAGATAGCGCCGGTCATAGGCGCGGTTGCCCCAGAGCACCAGCAACCAGCCGAGCGGCAGTAACAGGTACGTCACCGTATGGAACCAGGTGGCGTCGACGTCCGCGCCGTTGAAACCGGAGGTGGCCTTCTCGAACCGTTGGATCGAGACCCAGCTGGCCAGCGCAGCCGCGCCGAAGTCCAGCACGAGCAGGATCAGGATGTACGGACGGTGCCAACGCGAAACCCGCCGGCTGACCTTTGCCCAGGCGGAACGGGGTACGCCGTTAGGTGGCGGAGTCGACGGCAGCTGGATCTCGAAGCTGTCGACGTGTCGTACCGGGCCATTCCGGCCAGTGCCAGTTACCGGGCGCTGGAGGCTTGTCGTCACCTCACCTACGTCCTCCCGTGTGACACGTGCCGCCCATTCGCCGAAAGGGCTCGGGTCGCCCACCGTCTCAGTCTCCCACGCAGGCCCCGGTAGGGGCGTCGACCGGAGGGACTTTACGCTCCACCGACGGGCGATGAGAGCGAGCCGGCACCGCCCGATAAGAGCCCCGGACCGGGTCACTATACCGATGGATGGCGTCCTGGCCAGATCTGTCCGATGGAGATTTCAGCTCCACCTGGGCGATTTCTACCCTCAGCCAATTGTTGGTCACCTAACGCACAAGTCGCGATAGTCGGCGGTCGGCCAGCGGCTTGCCCCCGGTCTGGCAGGTCGGGCAGTACTGCAGGCTCGAATCAGCGAACGACACCTCACGCACCGTGTCGCCGCAGACCGGACAGGGCAGTCCGGTACGAGCGTGCACCCGCAGCCCGGACCGTTTCTCGCCCTTCAGTTCGGCGGCTCGTTGCCCGACCGACCGGGCGACCGCGTCACCGAGCACCTGGCGGGTCGCCGTGTGCAGGGCGGCGAGTTGCGTGTCGGTGAGCTTGTCGGTGATCGCGAACGGGGACAGCCGGGCGGTGTGCAGGATCTCGTCGGAGTACGCGTTTCCCACCCCGGACAGGATCTCCTGGTTGGTCAGGACCCCCTTGACCTGTCCGCGCTTGGCGCGCAGCCGTTCGCTGAACAGGGGCAGGTCCGCGGCGAGCGCGTCCGGGCCGAGCCGGGCCACCCCGGGCACCTGTGCCGGGTCGGTGACCAGGTACGCGGCCAGCTTCTTCTGCGTACCGGCCTCGGTCAGGTCGAAGCCGGAGCTGTCGTCGAGGCGTACCCGGACCGCGATCGGGCCCTTGCCGGGCTTGAGCGGGGTGGTGGACGGGAACGCCTCCCGGTAGTGCAGCCAGCCGGCTCGGGCCAGGTGGACCACCAGGTGCAGGCCGTCGTCGAAGCGGACGTCGAGAAACTTGCCGTACCGGCCGGCGCCGGTCACACACCTGCCGGCCGCGGCCGAGGGCGGCGGGTCGTACGTCTTCAGGGCGCTGATGGCGGCGACCTCGAGTCGCTCCACCCGGCGGCCCACCGCGCGCTCGCGCAGGTAGGCGCCGAGCGCCTCTACCTCAGGCAGTTCGGGCACGTCACTAACGGTAGCCTCTAGTCGCGTGAAGGTGGTCGTAGCGCACAACCGGTATCGAGAAGCTCAGCCGTCGGGCGAGAACACCATGGTCGATCTGGAGATCGCCCAGCTCACCGGGGCGGGCGTCGAGGTGCTGCCGTTCCTGCGCAGCTCGGACGAGATCCCGGCGATGCCCAAGAGCGCGAAGGTGTTGTTGCCGATCTCGCCCATCTACGCGCCACAGGCGCAGCAGGACCTGAGCCGGTTGATCGAGACCGAGCGGCCGGACGTACTGCACCTGCACAATCCGTACCCGTTGCTGTCACCTTGGGTAGTGCGGACCGCGCACCGGCACGGCGTTCCGGTGGTCCAGACCGTGCACAACTACCGCCAGGTCTGCTCCTCCGGGCTGTACTTCCGGGACGGGCACATCTGCCACGACTGCCGCGGACGGGCGCTCGGCGTGCCGGCGATCGTGCACCGCTGCTACCGGGGCTCGCGGGCGCAGAGCGCGCTGATGGCGACCACGCTGGCGATCCACCGGCCGACCTGGCGGTCGGTCGACCGGTTCATCGCGCTCACCTCCGCCGTCGCCGACCACCTGCGCGAGTACGGCATCCCGGACGACCGGATAGTGGTCAAGCCGAACGCGATCCCCGATCCGGGCGAGCCGGCCCCGCTCGGCGACGGTTTCCTCTTCTTCGGCCGACTCTCCCCGGAGAAGGGCCTCGACCTGCTGCTCCAGGCGTGGCGGCAGCACCCCGAGGGGTCGCTCGGCCCGCTGCGGATCGCCGGGGACGGTGAACTGCGGCCGCTGGCCGAGGCGGCGGCCCGGGAACGTACCGACGTCGAATACCTGGGCCCGTTGGACCGCGCCGGGGTGTGGGCCGCCGTACGCGCGGCCGCGGTGGTGGTGGCCGTACCGACCTGGCACGACGTGCTGCCGACGGTGGTGATCGAGGCGCTCGCCGCCGGCCGACCGGTGCTCGGTACGGCGCTCGGCGGGGTGCCGTACCTGATCGGGATGGACCATCCGCCGACCGCCGCCGGCTGGGTGGTGCCGGCGGAGGCGACCGCACTGGCCGCCGCCCTGCCCACCGCCCGTGCCGCCGCCCCCGCGCTGGCCCCGCTGGCCCGAGCCCGCTACCTGGCCACCTTCCGCCCCGAGGTGGTCACCGGCCAGCTCCTCGACACCTACAGGTCCCTCGCCGGGTAGCCCCTCAGCGGAGGGAGGCGCGGGCGGAGAAGGCGATGCTGGCGAGCAGGAAGCCGCCGTTGACCAGGGTGAAGGCGGCGATGATCCAGATCGTCGCGGCCGGGACGATGATCAGCACCAGGGCGGCCACGAAGATCACCGCGCCGTAGTCGCGGATCAGCTTCGCCAGGCGTACCGGCAGGCTGGTCGAGGTGACCATGCTGGCGTGGTTCGGGCCGGCCTGCATCACCGAGGTGACCAGGTTGACCATCCAGGTGCCGGCGAACGCCGCGACCAGCCAGACCGGGGTGCTCGGGCGCTGCGCCACCGCGGTCGCGCCGAGCGCCGTCACCAGCGCGATCTGGGCCGCCACGTCACAGAGGATGTCGACCCGCGCGCCGGCCGGGCTGCCCCGCCCGGTGACCCGGGCGAGCTGCCCGTCGGCGCAGTCCAGGGCGTACGCGACCTGCCAGCCGACCAGTGCCACCAGGCCGACCACCCAGGCCGGTACGTCGCCGTCGGCGACCGGCCCGGCCAGCGCCACCACGGTGACCGAGGCGGCCAGCCCGAGCACCAGGTTCCCCATGGTCAACGCGGTGGGGCTCAACCCCAGGCGGTACGCGAGCAGCGCGAAGCCGGCACCGAGGCGCTGGCTGAACGCCTCGCTGAACAGGCCGCCGCCCCGGTTCACCCGGTAGAAGTCGGCGGTGGTCGGACGGGACGGCTCAGCGGAGGTGGTCACGGAGGGCATCGGCGTAGTCTGCCAGCCGGTCGCGGATCCCGTCCGGCGACAGGTCGAGGTGCTCGATGATCGTGTAACGGTCCGGCCGGGTCCGGGGCGCGTGCAGCACCACGTCCACGAACTGGTCGTCGGTCAGATCGAGGTCGGCCGGCAGGATCGGCAGGCCGTGGCGGTGCAGACAGCTCGCCATCTGCCGGAACCGGGGCAGGTCCCCGCGGAGGAAGGTGCAGAAGAGACCGCCGAGCCCGACCTGCTCGCCGTGTGAGCCGGTGCCGAGCCGGAGCAGGTGCATCGCGTGCATGATCTCATGGCAGCCGCCGCTGCACGGCCGGCTGGTGCCACTGATCGCCATCGCCAGCCCGCTCGCGATCAGCGACTCGGCGAGGATGGTGACAAAGCCGTCGTCGCTCATGTCGCCGGGATGGTTGATGATCGCCTCGGCGCCCGTACGGGCCAGCGTGGCGGCGAGCCCGTCCACCCGCTCACCGCACATCTCGCGGGCCAGTTCCCAGTCGGCGAGCGCGCTGATGTTGCTGAGCAGCTCACCGATCCCGGCCCGGTTGTGCAGGTCCGGGCCGGACTCGACGAAGTCCAGGTCGACCACGACCGCGATCGGGATGTGCGCGCCGTAGGACGGGCGTCCGCCGTCGTGGTCCAGGGTGGCGATCGGGGAGGCGATGCCGTCGTTGGCGAGGCTGGTCGCCACCGACACCATCGGGATGCCGTACCGGGCGGCGGCGTACTTGGCGGTGTCGATGGTCTTGCCGCCACCGATGCCGACAACCGCGTCGTACGAGCGGGCGCGCAGCTTGTCGCCGAGTTCGAGAGCGGCGTCCAGGGTGCCGCCGGCGACGGTGAACACGTCGGCGGAACCGAGGGTGGGACGGATCAGCTCGACGATCCGTTCACCCTGCCCTGGACCGACCACCACCGCCACGTCGCCACCGGCGGAGATGCGCTGGTCGGCGAGGAGGGGACCGAGGTCGGCGATTGCGCCCCGGCGTACCTCGATGATCAGCGGCGTGTTGACCGTACGGGCTAGCAGCGGCACCCGAGTCCCCTAACTGCCGGTCGGCTGGCCGTCGGTGCCGGACGCTGGCGCCCACTGCCAGCTGGTGATCTCCCGGGCCCGGGTCAGGTCGGCGAGGTTGTCGACCTCGACCCACTCCACGTCACCGATCGGGGTGCCGCGCACCTCACCGCCCCGGTTCGCGTACTCCTGGTAGCCGTCCTCGTAGTAGAGGTTCGGGTCCCGGCGCCAGGTCGCCTCCAGTGCGTCGGCGAGGGCGGGCGCGGCGGCCGGCTCGATCAGCGTGGCGCCGATGTACTCCCCGTACGCGTCCGCCGGGTCCATCAGCTTGGTGATCTTCGTGAGCTGCCCGTCGGCGTCGAAGATGGTCTTCATCTCCTCGTCGGCCAGCTTCTTCACGTCGTCGATGGCGAGCAGGATGCCCGGACCACGGTTGGCCAGCAGCGTCCGCTCCACGCTCACCGGGTGCACGGTGTCGCCGTTGACCAGCAACGCCCCCTGGGCGAAGTGGTCCCGGGCCAGCCAGAGCGAGTACGCGTTGTTCCACTCCTCGGCCTTGTCGTTCTGCACCAGCGTCAGCCGTACGCCGTGGCGCTGCTCCAGAGCGGCCTGGCGGTCGCGTACCTCGGAGGCGGCGTAGCCGACCACGACGACCACCTCGGTCAGCCCGACCTCGGCGAGGTTGTGCAGCGCGATGTCGAGGATGGTCGTGCCACCATCGACCGGAATGAGCGCCTTGGGCAGGGTGTCCGTGTACGGGCGCAGCCGGCGCCCGGCCCCTGCGGCGAGCACTAATCCGATCATCGGTGGATCCTCCTTGTGACAACGACTACCGCACGGAGGATAGCCCCGAGGGACAGAACGGCGGTTTCCAGCCGGACCGGGCAGCCGTCGAACCGGTCAGCGGTCGGATCGGTCAGCGGTCGGATCGGGTCAGAGGCCGATCGCGTGCAGGGCGGCGAACGCGTCCTCGGCGATCCGGCGGATCATGCCGTCGTTGACGTGCCGATGCTCGTCCAGCACGTCGATCTCGTGCTCGCCCAGCCAGCGGAACTCGGTGTGCTTGCCCACTTCGAGCCGGGGGCGGGTCAGGTCGCCGTCGACGCGTACCAGGAAGTCGCTCTCCAGTCGGGTGAACCCGTCGTTGCCGGTCCAGGTGTACTCGCCGACCAGGCCGAGGACGACGGAGACGGTCCACCCGGTCTCCTCGGTCACCTCGCGCGACAGCGCGTCCTCGATCCCCTCGCCGGGCTCCAGATGGCCACCGACGATGTCCCAGGTGTCAGGGAAGAGCTTTCGCTGCGGGGACCGGCGCTGGAAGAAGATCCGACCGTCGTCGTCGACGATCAGCGCTCCGGCGCACCGGAGGGGGTCGGTGGGCACGGGTCGAGATTAGTTCCCGGATGTGCGCTGTGAACAGGGTCTTTTCCCGGGTGCGCAGCCGGTGTGGGCGATGTGTGCCCGCCGGGTTCGGCGCGCGGGTTGGGACGAAGCCGGTCCCGTTTTCCAGGATTCGGACATCGCCGTGCCGCCGCCGTAGCTGCCGGGGTCGCCCGTACGCTGGGTAGTCATGACTGCCGAGCAGCTGATCTCCTTTGCCCGTGGCGCTCCGTCGCTGGACATCATCGATATCGAAGGGCTGAAGGCCGCGGCCGTACGCGCCCTGGACGCGGACCCGGCCGGCGTCACCGCCTACGGAACGTCGCTGGGCTACCCGCCCCTGCGGGAGTGGATCGCGCGTAAGCACGGCGTCGCGGTCGACCAGGTGCTGGTGACCAACGGTTCGTTGCAGGCCGACGCGTTCCTGTTCGAGCACCTGGTCCGGCCCGGCGACTCGGTGGTGGTGGAGCGGCCGACCTACGACCGGACCCTGCTCAACCTGCAACAGCAGGGCGGCGACCTGCACTCGGTGACCATCCACCCGGACGGCATCGACACCGAGGAGCTGGGCAAGCTGCTCGAGTCGGGGGTACGCCCGAAGCTCGCGCACATCATCCCGAACTACCAGAACCCGGCCGGGGTGACCCTTTCGCTGGAGAAGCGGCGGACGCTGCTCGCCCTCGCGGCCGAGTACGGCTTCACGATCTTCGAGGACGACCCGTACGCGGATATCCGGTTCCGGGGCGAGCAGCTGCCCTCGATGCTCTCCCTGGACGAGCACGACGTGGTGGTGCACGCGTCGAGCTTCACCAAGACGGTCTGCCCCGGTGTCCGGGTCGGTTACCTGATCGGGCCGGCCGCGCTGATCGCCGAGATCGCCAAGAAGGCCACCAACCTCTACATCTCGCCGGGCATGTTCGCGCAGGCCACGGTCTACCAGTTCTGCGTCTCCGGTGACATCGACCGCTCGATCGAAACCGTCAGCACCGCACTCGGCGAGCGGGCCCGGCTGCTCGGGGAGGCGCTGCGCGCGCAGATCCCGGGTGTCCGGTTCTACGAGCCCGACGGCGGCTACTTCCTCTGGATCGAGCTGCCGCCGGACGTGCGGGTCGACCGGCTGGCGCCGGCTGCCGCCGAACGCGGGGTCGCCGTTGTCAAGGGCAGCGACTTCCTGATCGAGGGCGGACACCACGCGCTGCGGTTGGCGTACTCGGCGGTCACTGTCGACCAGATCGAGGAGGGCGTACGCCGGCTGGCCGCCGCGGTGGACGAGGTCCGGGGCCAGAACTGAGCGTCGGAAAGCGCCCGGCACCGCCTGCAAGAAATCGTCGTTGATCAGAAAAATTCAGCGTCGACCACTAAACAACTGTCGGATACCCGACAAAAGTTCGCCTTTGCTGGTCCGGGGGTCCCGCCGGACCAGCAAACGGCCCACAATGCTGCGAGCGCCTGTCGCGTTTCGACCCGGCCACCAGCCACGACGTTGTTCGTGCTGGTCCCGCCGAGGTCGGCCGGCAGGACCCAAATGCATAGCCCCCCGCCCCCAAAGGTGCCGGGTGGGCCGACCGCTCCTTACCCCCCCGACGCGGTCGGTCCACCCGGCGCCGACCCTCCCCGGCGCGGTCGGCGTACGGCGACTCTCGGCGTAGCCTGCAAGCCGCGAACCGAGAATCACGGAGGGGGGCGGGCAAGCCCATGGCAGAGCGACTCGACCGGGACCAGACGGGTAATGACGGGCGGGTCCGGGTCCGGCCCCGCTCCTGGATCGAACCGGTCCGGGCGATGGGCCGTCGACTCAACGCCGACTCCGGCCAGCACCCGGCCTCCCCGGCGGGCGGTGTCCGTACCGGGGTGGTCGACTGCGGCCTCTACGTCGACGGCGTACGCCAGCCTGGCGACTGGGACTACGCCTCCGCACTGGCCGCCGCCGAGCAGAACTCCGCCGACGGCAAGTCCAACGCCTTCGTCTGGCTCGGGCTGCACGAGCCGGGTCAGGAGGAGATGGCCGGCATCGCCGAGACGTACGGCCTGCACGAGCTGGCGGTCGAGGACGCGGTCAAGGCCGAACAGCGCCCGAAGCTGGAGCGGTTCGGTGAGGTCAGCTTCCTGGTGCTGCGCACCGCCCGGTACGTCGAGCACGGCGAGCTGACCGAGACCTCCGAGGTGGTCGAGACCGGTCAGGTGATGCTCTTCATCGGCCCCCGTTTCGTGATCAGCGTCCGGCACGGCGACGCCTGCCGGCTGGCCGCGGTCCGGGCCGACCTGGAGGGCAAGAAGGAACTGCTGGAACAGGGACCCTGGGCGGTGGCGTACGCGGTCACCGACCGGGTGGTCGACCTCTACATGGAGGTCGCCGACCAGGTCGAGGTCGACCTGGACACCCTGGAGGCGCAGGTGTTCTCGGTCAAGGCGCACGGGCGGATCCAGCGGATCTACCAGATGAAGCGCGAGCTGGTCGAGTTCAAGCGGGCCGTGGTCCCGCTGCAACGGCCGCTGATGATGCTGACCGGGACGGTCAACCGGGACGTGCCCAAGGAGGTCCGGCGCTACTTCCGGGACGTACAGGACCACCTCACCCGGACCGTGGAGCAGGTCAACTCGTACGACGACCTGCTCAACTCGATCCTGCAGGCGCGACTCGCCCAGGTGACCGTCGACCAGAACAACGACATGCGCAAGATCGCCGCCTGGGCCGGTATCGCCGCAGTCTGGACCGCGATCGCGGGCGTGTACGGCATGAACTTCGCGTACATGCCGGAGACCCAGTGGAAGTACGGCTACCCCGTGGTGTTCGCCCTGATGGTGGCGATCTCACTGGGGCTCTACCGCTGGTTCCGCCGCAACCGCTGGCTCTGACCGGGTTCCCGGCTCGCGGGTAGGTCGTTCCCGGCTCACGGGTACGCCCCGAGCCGGTCAGCTCCGGCTGTTGCCTGCCCCGCTGCCGGTGCCGAGCAGCCCGTCGGGCTTCGCCCCGGACTTGGCGCCGTCGGTGGCCGTACCGGCGGTGGTGGAGATCTTCTCGCCCGCCACCGCGGTCCGGTCCCGTACCTTCTCGATCGTGACCGGCTTCGGCTTCGTCGCGCCCGCGGCGGTCTCGCCGGTCGGTCGTCCTGCGCCGCCCGCGCTGGAGCTGAGGCCACCACCGGCGGTCGCCCGACCGTCGCTGCGGCTGGTTTCCGGCGCCGGCAGCGGCTCGTACGTCTCCCAGTGCTCCTGGTGCCGGCGGCGCATCGCGACCGCCCCCACCGCACCGGCCACCGCGCCGGCCGCGAGCAGCCCGGTGAGCATGGTCCAGCGCCGACGTGACGTGTTCGGCTTCCGCTTCTTCTTCGGCATCGCTTTCATCATCATCTTCTTCTTTGATCCCGTCAGGTTCCTGGTCCCCGTCCGACCGGTGCCCGCACCGGCCTGGCGAGCGCCGGCAAGTGCGGCCACGGCGAGGGGCGCGATCGCGGTCATGGTCGATCCCCAACCATCGGCTGCCGTCTGTGCGACCTTCGTCGCGGTCGGCGCGAGATAGCCACGGGCCACCTGTACGCGTGGGCCGACGGTTGCGCCGACACCCTCCGCCGCGTGGCCGGCAGCCTGCCTGATGTGACCGAAGCCCTCACCCAGCTCGGTACGGATGAGCTGGCCGTGGGACTTGCGGCGCCCGAATCCAAACACCGGTCTCCACCTCCTCGGGTTGTTCCTCCGTCATCCTCCACCTTCGGATGCCTCCGCACGGCCGGAACGGGCACATGGGAGGATCCGCATGGAAACTGACCCGTGCCTGCCGGTCTGCGTCCCCCGGCCGGCAAGTCCACGACGATCGAGGAGTACCCCGTGGCCGAGGCCATTTACGCCACCCTGCACACCAACGCCGGTCCGATCCGGCTGGAACTTTTCCCCAACCACGCGCCCAAGACGGTGCGCAACTTCGTCGAACTCGCCGAAGGCACCAAGGAGTACACCGACCCGCGCACCGGCAAGCCGGGCAGCGGGCCGTACTACGACGGCACCATCTCGCACCGCGTGATCAGCGGCTTCATGGTCCAGATGGGTGACCCGACCGGCACCGGCCGCGGTGGCCCCGGTTACAACTTCGGTGACGAGTTCCACCCGGAGCTGCGCTTCGACCGGCCCTACCTGCTCGCGATGGCGAACGCCGGACCAGGCACCAACGGTTCGCAGTTCTTCATCACCGTGGGCCCGACCCCGCACCTGAACAACCGACACACGATCTTCGGCCAGGTGGCCGACGACGACTCGGTGAAGGTTGTCGACTCGATCGCCAACACCCCGACCGACCCGGCCGACCGGCCCCGTCAGGACGTGGTGATCGAGCGGGTGGAGATCGAGCGCATCGGCGACTGACGACCGACCGGGGTACCCTTTGCCTGCATGAGCGAGAGCACCCCGAGTGCAGCGAGGTGGCGGGCGTTGAGCAAGCGCAGTGAGGTGGCCGCGTGAGCGAGTCGCCCCCGACCACCCCGGTCTGCTATCGCCATCCGGGTCGCGAGACCTGGGTCCGGTGCACCCGGTGCGACCGGCCGATCTGCCCTGATTGCATGCGGGAAGCATCGGTCGGGCACCAGTGCCCCGAGTGCGTGGCGGAAGGTCGACGTAGCCAGCGGCCGGCGCGTACCGCCTTCGGTGGCGGTGCCGCCGGCCGTGCCGGCTACGTGACCAAGACCCTGATCGGCCTCAACGTGCTGTTGATGCTGATCTCGATCGCGTCGGCCGGTGGCGGCGACGCGGTTGCCGGTGGCGGCCTGGGCGGCCTGCTCGGTGGCGGTACCCCGCTGACCCGGTGGGGCTCGGTGCTGGGCTTCGCGTCCTACCAGCCGTTCGGCGCCCCGCACGGTGTCGCCGCGGACGAGTACTACCGCCTGTTCACGGCGATGTTCCTGCACTACGGCATCGTGCACCTGCTGCTGAACATGTGGGCGCTCTGGATGCTCGGCCGCACCCTGGAGGCGACCCTCGGGCCGCTGCGCTTCCTGGCGCTCTACCTGATCGCCGGGCTCGGCGGGAACGTGGCCGCGTACCTGTTCTCCGCGCCCAACGCGCAGACCGTGGGCGCCTCGACCGCCATCTTCGGACTTTTCGCCGCGCTGTTCATCATCATGCGCCGAATGGGTCGGGACACCTCGGCGGTGGTGCCGGTCCTCGTGGTCAACCTGGTCTTCACCTTCGCCGTGCCCGGCATCTCGATCGCCGGCCACCTCGGCGGCCTGGTGATCGGCGCCCTGATGGCGCTGGTGCTCGCCTACGCCCCGCGCATGCGCCGGTCGGTCTTCCAGGCGACCGGTGGTGCGCTGATCGTGCTCGCGCTGATCGGCCTGACCGTGCTCCGTACCTCACTGCTGCTCGGCTGACCCGCTGCTCGGCTGACCGAGGGCCCGGCTGACCGAGGGATCAGGCCGGGCCGCCGGGCGTCCTGACAGCGCTGAACTTCGCCGCCCGCAGGGCGTTCGCCACCTCGCCCGGCTCGGCGCCGAGGTCGTGGCGGCTGAAGAAGTGCAGCGAGTCGCCGGCGTCGAGTTCCAGGGTGTCCGTACGCAGTCCGAGGCGTGGCCGGTTGTCCACCACGATTCGTTCGATCTGGGTCCAGGCGAGGTGCCGCCGACCGGCGAATCCCCTGATCACGGTCACCCCGGCGGGGTCGACGGCGAGTCTCTCCGGTGCCACCAGGTCGCGTACGGCCCAGCCGAGCAGGCCGGCGGCGGCGAGTACGGTCACCCCGATCGGCACCGGGTCCCCGCCGCCGAGCAGCAGGCCGAGCCCGACCAGGACCACCGCCCCGGTGAGCTTCAGCGTGGGCACGGCGGGGCGAACCCGCCAGCGGGTCGGTGTCACGCTCTGATCGGGGTGCACCGGTCCAGGATGCCAGGATCGCGGCGCACCGAGCCAGCGTGCCGGGATCGGGGTACGCCGATCCGGGGTGCCGGTCCGACCCGGACGGGCGACGAGTCTGCGCGCGTACGATCGGGGCAGGCTAAGTTACCGGGGAGTTGTGATGAGAGACGCGGTCATCGTCGGCGCGGTACGCACCCCGGTCGGGCGACGCCGGGGCGGGCTGGCCACGGTCCATCCGGTCGACCTGTCCGCGCACGTGCTGCGGGCGTTGGCCGAGCGCACCGGACTTGATCCGGCCGACGTGGACGACGTGATCTGGGGCTGCGTCTCCCAGGTCGGCGAGCAGGCGTGGAACGTGGGGCGCAACGCCGTACTCGGTGCGGGTTGGCCGGAGTCGGTGCCCGGCACCACCCTCGACCGGCAGTGCGGTTCCAGCCAGCAGGCGTTGCACTTCGCCGCCGCCGCCGTGATCTCCGGTCAGGCCGAGATGGTGGTGGCCGGCGGGGTGGAGTCGATGACCCGGGTGCCGATGGGCAGCAGCATCCAGGTGCCCGCCTCCGGCACCGACGGGCTGCCGTACGGCGACCAGGTGCGGGCCCGCTACCGAGGGGTGGACGGCTTCGCCGCCTCCGAACCGGTGCCGTTCAACCAGGGCGTCGGTGCCGAGTTGATGGCGCAGCGCTGGCGGTTGTCGCGTACGCAGCTCGACGAGTTCGCACTGGCCAGCCACGAGAAGGCGGCCGCCGCTCAGGACGCGGGCGCGTTCGACCCGGAGATCGCCCCGGTGCCGGTCGCCGACGGCGGCAAGGTCGCCGCCGACGAGGGCATCCGCCGGGACACCACGCTGGCCCGGCTGGCCGAACTGGCCACCCCGTTCCGGCCCGACGGTGTGGTCACCGCCGGTTCCGCGTCGCAGATTTCGGACGGTGCGGCGGCGCTCGCGGTGACCAGTTCGGAGTGGGCCGGTCAGCACGGCCTGCGACCGTTGGCCCGGATCCACACCGCGGTGGTCGCCGCCGACGACCCGGTGATCATGTTGACCGGACCGATCCCGGCCACCGCGAAGGCGCTGCGCCGCGCCGGGCTGGGCATCGAGGAGATCGGGGTGTACGAGGTCAACGAGGCCTTCGCCCCGGTCCCGCTGGCCTGGCTGGCCGAGACCGAGGCCGATCCGGACCGGCTCAACCCGCGCGGCGGCGCGATCGCCCTCGGCCACCCGCTCGGCGGCTCGGGCGCCCGGATCATGACCACGATGTTGCAGCACATGCGGGACAACGGCATCCGGTACGGCCTGCAGACGATGTGCGAGGGCGGCGGCATGGCGAACGCGACCATCGTGGAGCTGCTGTAGCTGTTTGTCCGCTTATAGGTGCTTTTCGGTGCTGCCGAAGCGTGGACTTGCCATCGTGGAAGTTCTGTAATTTCACATTCATCCATGCCTACGCCACGTCAGATTCCGGTGACGTCTCGTTGAATCTCGCATGGACCTCTTCTTCCGAACGTTCCTGCCGGCTGCGGCGGAGGCGGGGTTGGCTGAGCCGATCTTGAGCCGGCACCTGCCGATTTTTCGGCAATGCGTGGCCGCCGACGACGCCACCGTGCTGGTCGCCCGCTGCATCCGACCGGATGCCCCGGTGTCCGGCGGCCACCTGCTCCTGCTCACCAGCCACCGGCTGGTGGTGACCCAACAGAGCCGCCTGCTGCACCGGCTCAGCCTGCACCTCAACAGCGACCTGCGGCACCTCAACAACATCAGTTGGGCCCCGGACCCCCGGCTGCCCGTACTGGAGTTCACCGCGACCGCGGTGGACGGCGTCCGGGAGCGCTACCTGATCAGGGCCGGCCGGCGGCAGCCGGTGGTGCATCTCGACGCCCTGCTCAACCACGCGTTCCTCGGGGCCGGCGTACCCGAACCACCGGTGGCGCCGAGCCCGAAAGAGGCCCGTCGGCCGAAGTTCAGCCCAGCCGTCGCGATCTGAGCCGACCCGCCGTACCGGATCCGTACAGAACTCGAACAAAGCCGCCATGTCCGGCCGGCCCGGAGTCGGCCATCATGGTCGGGTGACGGACGACGTACCCGCTCGCGGGCTCGTCCTGGTAGTCGAGGACGAGCCCGCCATCGCCGACCTGGTCCGGTTATACCTGGTCCGGGACGGGTTCGGTGTGCACGTCGAACGGGACGGCACGGCCGGACTCGCCGCCGCCCGACGGCTGCGCCCGGTCGCCTGCGTACTCGACATCTCGCTGCCCGGACTGGCCGGCACTGAGGTCTGTCGCCGGTTGCGCGAGACCGGCGACTGGACACCGATCATCTTCCTCACCGCCCGCGACGACGAGACGGACCGGATCGTCGGGCTGGAACTCGGTGCCGACGACTACGTGACCAAGCCGTTCAGCCCACGGGAACTGGTCGCCCGGGTCCGGGCCGTACTGCGCCGGGCGGCAGGCCCGCCGGACCGGACCGAACGCCCGCGCGCGGCCGGGCCGGTCACCCTCGACCCCGCTCGGCGTACGGTTGCCGTCGCGGGCGCCGCGGTGCAGCTCACCTCGACCGAGTTCGACCTGCTCGCGCACCTGATGGCCCGGCCCGGCCGGGTCTTCACCCGGGACGAGCTGCTGGCCGCCGTCTGGGGTTACGCCGCACATGCCGGCACCCGCACCGTGGACGTGCACGTCGCGCAGGTACGCGCCAAGCTCGGCACCGGTGCCGACGTGATCCGGACCCACCGGGGAGTCGGGTACGCCTGTGCCGACTGACCGGCAGGGCTGGCCGCCGCCCCCGTCCGCCGAGTTGCCGACCGCCCTGCCACCGCCGCGTTGGTGGCGGGTCGGCCGTACCCTTTCCGCCCGCGCGGTGCTGGTCAGTTGCGCGGTGGCGCTGGTGTCGGTGCTGGTGACCGCCTTGGTGGCCGGACCGCTGGCGGTGAGTGCCGCACAGCGCCAGGCCCGGGAGGCGCTCGCCGCGCAGGCCCGGTTGGCCGCCGAGACCCTCCGTCCCCGCCTCGACCGTGGCCGTGCCGCCGACGAGGAACGGATCATCCGGCAGCTACGCAACCAGGACATCGACGCGTACCTGATCCGGGCCGGGGTGGCCGACCGGGCGGGCCTGCCGGCGCGGGTGGTCGACCAGGTCGGCGCCGGTCGAAACTTCTCCGGCCGACGTACGGTCGCGGGTGTTCCGTCGCTGGTGGAGGGGCGTGCGTTGCCCGGCGGGAACGGGGTGGTGCTCGCCCGCCGGGTCTCCACCGGGCTCTTCTGGACGGTGCTCGGCAGCCTCTGGTTACCGCTGCTCGCCGGACTCGCCGCGGGCGTCGTCGCCGGTGTGCTGCTCGCCCGCCGGTTGGCCCGGCCGATCCGCAACGCGGCCGTTGCCGCCGGACGGCTGCGCTCCGGTGACCGGACCGTACGGCTGCCGGTCGAGCCACCGCAGGAGGCGGCCGACCTGGCGTACGCGTTCAACCAGCTCGCCGCCGCGCTGGCCGGCAGCGAGGGTCGGCAGCGCGAGTTCCTGCTTTCGGTCTCGCACGAGTTGCGTACGCCGCTGACCGCGATCCGCGGTTACGCCGAGGCGATCGCCGACGGGGTGGTGGGCCCGGAGGGGGCGCAGCGGGCCGGACAGACCATGCTCGCCGAGGCCGAACACCTCGATCGGCTGGTCAGCGATCTGCTGGCGCTGGCCCGGCTGGAGGCGGTCGACTTTCCGCTCGAACCGATCCCGGTCGACCTCGCCCGGCTAGTCGCCGACGCCGCCGAGACGTGGGGGGCCCGGTGTGCCGGAGTGGGCGTACAACTCCGGACCGAGGTGCCGGACCGGCCGGTGCCGGCGTACACCGATCCGGGACGGATCCGGCAGGTCGTCGACGGGCTGCTGGAGAACGCGCTGCGGGTGGTGCCGCCGGGCGCACCGGTGGTGCTCGCCGTGGCGGTCGCCCCGGACGGCGGCGGGGTGATCGAGGTACGCGACGGCGGGCCCGGTTTCACCGACGACGACCTGGCGGTGGTTTTCGAGCGGGGTGCGCTGCACCAGCGCTACCGAGGCGTACGCAAGGTGGGCAGCGGGCTCGGACTGGCGCTCGCCGCCGGCCTGGTGCGCCGGCTCGGCGGTCGGATCGACGCCGGGCACGCGCCCGAGGGTGGCGCCCGGTTCACCGTCTGGCTGCCGCCGGCCCGCTGACCCGTCGGCTTCCGACGGGTCCTGCTCACGGCTTTACCTGATCCGTACCTTGGGCTGACCCGGCGCTGCCCGAGGGGCGGGAACCTTCCCACAGCGGACGGACCTCAGCCGAGGACCGTGAACCGGAGTGAGGGGAAGACCGATGACACGACGTTTGCGGGTCACCGCCGTGACCGCCCTGCTGGGCTCGATCGGTGTGATCGGCCTGGCCGGTTGCGGTGCGGCCGGTCAACCGGTGCCGGACGCCGCCGGGGCGGTGGCGGTCGAGGTGGCCTCGGCGATGGGCGCGGACGGGCAGGCGCTCGCCGCGATGGGCTTCGACGTCGAGGACATCGCCGCCGAAGCGACCGCCTCCCCGGACGCCGCCGCTTCCCCGGAGGCTGCTGCTTCCGCAGTCGAGGCGAAACCTTCGTCCAGCGTGCCGACCGGGGCGCGGCAGGGCGAGCGGGCGGCCGACCCGCGTCAGCGGGCCCGGGCACGGGTGCTGCTGCGCAGGAACACCCTGCACGGTGAGGTCGTGGTACAGGGCAAGGACGGTACGAAGACGGTCGCCGTACAGCGGGGCACGGTCACCGCGATCGACGGCACCTCGATGACCGTCAAGTCGACCGACGGCTTCACCCTGACCTGGACCTTCGGGCCGGACCTGCGGGTGGTGCAGCGTCGGGCGACCGTGCAGCCGTCCGAGGTGAAGGTCGGTACGCAGCTCGGTGTCTCCGGCGCGAAGGACGGCGACAACGGCGTCGCCCGCCTCGTCGTCATCCCGCGCCTCAAGTAGGCGTCACGGGCCTCGAGCAGGCGTCACGGGCCTTCGGGACTCAGCGGGGAGCGGGCGGGAGGGCCACGCCGACGTAGCCGCGGAACTCGACCCGCCAACCCTGCGGTACGAGCCGGGTGCAGTCGGCGCGGTTCCCGGTGCAGACGATGGCGTCCACACTGGACGGACTGGCCGGTGGCCGTTCGGGCAGCACCGACTGCAGGGCCACGATCTCGCGGGCGGAGCCGCCGTCCCCGTCGCGCAGGAGCAGCCACCACGGGTACTCCCAGTTGTCGTTCTGCTGCACCAGGCCGACCCGGTGCGCGTCGCTCGCGCGTACCCGGTCGGCGGCCCACCGGAACTCGTCGGCCCACTGTGGACGCCGCAGGAACCTGGTGTCCCAGTCCGAGGTGGTGAACACCGAGCCGCTGCCGACCAGCCGGCGCGGGAAGCCGTACGACACCGCGAGCACGCCGGCCAGCGCCGAGCCGGCGAGCAGGGCCACCGCCAGGACGACGGCGACCGAACGCCGGGCCGGCCGGTCGGTGGCCGCGCTTTCCCGGGTACGCGTACGGAACAGCGCGTCCAGCCAGAGCCCGGCCAGCGGCAGCGCCATCACCAGCGCGTACAGCAGCAGCCGGTTCCCCCACGGCTGCCACTTGATCATCGCGGTGTGCAGCAGCAGGGTCACCGCCACCGTCACCGCGTACGCCCGCAGCGCACCGGGGGCCGCCGCGCTGATCCGGCGCGGGCGGACCAGCGCGAAGACGCACCCGGTCAGCGCCAGTGCGCCGGCGATGGGAAAGGCAACCCGGTCCTCGTCCGGGTACCACGCCTGCACCGGGAAGGTGGTCTGGCCGAACGTGGTCGCCCGGTCCTGCGGGTCCACCCCGATCAGCCGTGCCCCGCCCTCGATCGCCTCTGCCGGTGCGTCGCCGACCACGCCGGCCGGGGTGTCGGTCAGCGCACTCAGCGGCGTGTCCAGGGCGGTCTGCCCGATCCGCAGGGCGTTGACCAGGATCGAGCCGGGGTCGTGCCGCTGCATCGGGATCGACTCGCGCAGCCGGGGCGGGCCGAGCGGGTTGCCGAACTCGGCCGTGACCCGGAGCAGGAACGGTCCGGTGACCACGGCCGCCACCAGCAGGATCACCACCGAGGCAAGCCCGGTACGCCATACCGCCCGGCCCCTACCGGAAGGACCGCCGGTCCAGCCGAGCCGGAGTTGGGCCAGCGCCCACAGGACGAGCAGCGGACCGGCGCCGAGCAGCCCGCTCGTCTTGGTGACCGCGATCAGGCCGGTGGCCGTACCGAGGGCGAGCGCCGTACCGGCGGTGACGCGTCGGGTCAGCCCGTCCAGCACCAGCGTCGCCAGGCAGGCCACCCAGGCGGCGGTGACCAGGTCGGTCTGGGTGCTGGTGGCCTGGAGTACGACCATCGGGGTGGTACCGACCAGGAACGCGGTGATCAGTTGGGCCCGTCGGCCGCCGCCGAGCTGGGCGGCGATCCGGGCGGCCAACAGCAGGCAGCCCACCCCGGCGGCCCACTGGACCAGGTTGTACAGCCCGTCGCCGCCGGTGAACAGGCGCAGGTGCAGCAGCAGGTACTCGGCGCCGGGCGGGATGGTGACCTGCCGGTGGATGGCGGTCGGCCAGAACTCCAGCGATCCCTGGGCCACCCAGTGCTCGATCTTCGGCAGGTGGTACGTCTGCGAGTCGAAGTTGTTCGGCTCGGCCAGCACCGCGACGACGAGATCGACCAGGAGCAGGCCGGCGACCGTACCGGCGAGCAGCCGCTCACCCCGGCTCGCCGTACGCCAGCCGGAGCGGAACCGGTCGCGGACCGCCGCCCATCGGCGCGGCCCCTCGCGGCGACGGCGCAGTCCGGCCAGGGCGACCGCCGCGGCCAGGAAGATCAGCCAGGCGAGCGTGATCGCGGGAAGTGTGAGCGCGTCGAGCGCACCGAGCAGCTCGACGGTGAGTACGGCATAGGCGCCGGTGGACAGCGCGGCCCGCACCGCGGCCAGCCGGTACGGCGCGACGGTGGCACCCGTGGCCGGGCGCACTGCGTACAGCAGGGACAGGTACCCGAGTACGGGCACCACCACGAGCACGGACGCTGCAGCCGGCATGGCGGGAAGTAAACACCACATGGCCTGCGGTCCGGGAACCGACGCACAGCACCGGACTTTGCCAATCAGCGAGACCAGCTAGGCTAAGGCCGATTCGTCGTCCGCACCGTGGAGACTCCTGTGAAGCTATCGATCCTCATGCCGGTTTACAACGAGGAAGAACGCATCGCGGATGCCCTGAAACAGGCACTTGCGGTCGACTACCCGTGCGAGATCGAGCTGCTGATCGTCGACGACGGCAGCCGTGACGGCACCGCCGAAATCCTCGGTCGTGCGGACGACGCCCGGCTCCGGGTGATCACCCACCCGCGTAACGCCGGCAAGGGCGCCGCGATCAAGACCGCGGTCGCGCATGCCGACGGCGAGTACATGGTGATGCTCGACGCCGATCTCGAATACGACCCGCAGGACATTCCGAAGCTGCTCGACCCGGTGCTCGACGGGCGGGCCACGGTTGTATATGGAAATCGGACATTCGGCAGCCACAGCGCATATAGCTTCTGGTACGTGATGGGTAACAAGGCCGTCACCACCGCTGCCAATGTTCTCTTCAACTCGTACATCGGCGACCTGGAAACCTGTTTCAAGCTGCTGCCGGTGGCGCTCTACCGCTCACTCGACGTGAAGTCGCGCGGCTTCGGCATGGAGGCCGAGGTCACCGGCAAGCTGCTCCGTCGCAAGATCCGCCCGTACGAGGTGCCGATCAGCTACCGCGCCCGGGGCCGCGAAGAGGGCAAGAAGATCACCTGGAAGGACGGCGTCGAGGCGGTCTGGATCCTCGGTCGCGAACGCGCCCGACGCCGCAACGCCCCTACCCCAGGAAACCGCTGATCGAGGCGCGCAGGCCCGTCGGATCCAGCCCGTGCCACCGGGCATGGTCGGCTGGGCTGCCGTAACGTCGCAGGTCGGTGCGGCCCACGCCCAGGGCCAGCAACCGATGGCTCACGTCGACCAGCACCTGCCCGACCAACGCGCTCGACGTACCGGCCAGGTATGGCTCGACCAGGACGATTTTCGCCGTACCCCGGGTGCCGGTCAGCGCCCGCAGCCCCGCCGCGTCGAACGGGCGGGGCGTGTTCGTGTAGGCCACCGTGACGTCCAGGCCGGCAACCGCCCGCATCGTCGGATCGAGCATCGGCCCGACCGCCACCACCACCGCCCCCTGTGCGCTTCCGCGTTGCAGCACCCGCAGCCGACCACCATCGTGCTCGTACGCGTGGTCGTTCGCCTGGGTGGACAGCCGCAGGTAAACCGGATCGTCGTGCCCGACCGCGGCACGCAGCAGCGGCGGCACCTCGTCCGGATGACCGGGTACGTGCACGGTCCAGTCGCCGAGCGTGTCGACCAGTGCCACGTCGCCCGGTGACATGTGCGTGCGGCCCATGCTCGAACCGTCGTACGACGCTCCGACGCTGACCACCACCGCACTCACGCCCTGATGGTCCAGATCCAGCTTGAGCTGCTCGTACGCCCGGTCCACCGCGAAAGTCGCGTACGAGTGCACGATCGGGCGCAGCCCGGTCAGCGCGAGCCCACCGGCGACGCCGATCATCAACTGTTCGCGGATGCCGACGTTGAGCACCCGGTCGGGATGCGCTCGGGCGGCCGGGGCGAACGCCGAGGCGGAGATGTCGGCGAGCACCACGGCGGTACGCGGCCGTTCGGCGAGCAACGTGGTCGCCGTGTCGACGAAGGTCTCCCGCATGGTGCACGGAACTCCGGTGCCGGACATGTTCGTCAGCCTTCCTTCGTTTCGACCCGGGCCACCACGACGTGCGGCCGGTTTGCTTGGTGGCCGCGCAGGGCGGCCTCGATCGCGTCCCGGTCCCGCCCGTTGACGTCCGTGGCGGTCCATCCGTTGACGGTGAACCGGCTGGCGATCCCGCCCGACCAACCATGGCTCGCGGACTGGTTGTCGATCACGATCACGGTGAGGTTCGACAGCCCGATCGCACCCGCGTACGCGATCGCCTCGTGGTTGGCGCCCTCGTCCAGTTCGGCGTCACCGAGCAGGACGTACACCCGGGGTTGGGTGAGGCCCTGGGCCCGCAGCCCGAGCGCGCTGCCCACACCGAGTCCGAGGCCGTGGCCGAGCGAGCCGCTGCCGATCTCCACTCCCGGCACCAGCAGCCGGTCCGGGTGGTGGCCGAGCCGGCTCTCCGGCCCGGCCAGATCGTCCAGCCATGTCTCGGGGATGAAACCCTTCGCGGCGAGTACGGCGTAGTAGGCGGCCGGCCCGTGTCCCTTGGAGAGCAGGAAGCGGTCCCGATCGGGTGCGTCCGGCCGGTCGGGGTCGACCCGCAGGATGCGGTCGTAGAGCACCCAGATCACGTCCAGGGTCGAGAACGCGCTCGGCCCGTGTTTCTCGTCGCCGGTGAGCCGGCGCAGCAGCGGGCCGAGCCCGGTGCTGGTTGTCGATGCCGTTGTCATGCGGTTAGCCTGCGAGTTGAAGTTAACTTCAAGTCAAGGGGTGGCCGTGCAGGAGGGATTGACCATCGGCGATCTGGCCCTCCGGTCCGGTGTGGCCCCCTCGGCGCTGCGCTACTACGAGCGGCTCGGCCTGATCCGGGCCGGGCGCACGGGCGGAAACCAGCGCCGGTACGAGCGCAGCGAACTGCGCCGGGTGGCTTTCATCCGGATCTCGCAGCAGGTTGGCATCTCGCTAGACGAGATCCGTACCGCGCTCGACTCGCTGCCCAACTCGCGTACGCCGACCACCGCGGACTGGACCCGACTCTCCGCCGCCTGGCAGAGCCGGCTCGACGAGCGGATCCGGATGCTCACCAAACTGCGCGACGACCTGAACGGTTGCATCGGCTGCGGCTGCCTGTCTTTGCAGCGCTGCACCCTCTACAACCCCGGCGACGAGTTGGCCGCCGAGGGTCCCGGCGCCCGCCTGATGCTCCCCCGTTCCGCCCGGACGTAGCGCCGGCCCGGAGCACGCGGAGAACCCGACGCGATCACTCCACCGTCAGCAGTACCTTGCCGAGGTGGTTGCTGTCCTCCAGGATCCGGTGCGCCTGCGCCGCCTCGGTGATCGGCAGCCGCCGGTCCACCACGGGGTGGATCGCACCCGACTCCAGCAGCGGCCAGACCTCCTCGCGCACTCCCCGTACGATGGCGGCCTTCTGCGCCGCGGGCCGGGACCGGAGGATGGTTCCGTGGATCGTGCCGTACTTCGACATCAGCATGCTCACGTCCAGTTCGCCCTTGCGCCCACCCTGTAGTCCGATCACCACGATCCGGCCGTGGTCGGCGAGCGCCTGCACGTTGCGGGTCAGGTAGGACCCGCCCATGATGTCCAGGACCACGTCGGCGCCGCGCCCGTCGGTGGCGGCCCGCGTCTCCTCGGGGAAGTCCTGACTGGTGTAGTCGATGACGTGGCTCGCGCCCAATCTGCGCAACTGTTCGTGTTTGCTGGTCCGGGCGGTGACGATCACGTTGGCGCCCAGCGCGGTGCCGAACTGGATGGCGAAGGTGCCGATGCCGCTGCCGCCGCCGTGCACGAGCAACGTCTCGCCCGCGCCGAGCCGGGCCACCTGCACCACGTTCGACCAGACCGTGCAGGCCACCTCGGGTAGGCCGGCGGCGTCGACCAGGTCGACGTTCGCCGGCACCGGCAGCACCTGCCCGGCGGGCACCACCACCCGTTGCGCGTAGCCGCCGCCGGTGAGCAGGGCACAGACCTCCTGGCCCAGCTGCCACCCGGTCACGTCGGAGGCGATCGCGCTGATCACGCCGGAGCATTCCAACCCCGGGTACGGCGAAGCGCCCTTCGGCGGCGCGTACTTCCCCTGCCGTTGCAGTACGTCGGCGCGGTTGACGGCGGTCGCCCGTACGTCGATCATCACCTCGCCCGGACCGAGTTCGGGATCGGGCACGTCGGCCCAGACCAGCGCCTCGGGTCCGCCCGGCTCCGGAACAGTGATCGCCTTCATGTGTCCAGTCTGGCGAAACCTGCCGTCCTGTCCAGTCCTGTCGCACGATGACCGGTCCTGTCCGGCGCTCGTCCGCCTCGATCGACGGTGACGCATCCTTGTGGACCATGGCATCCGGGGAGGTCCGGTTCATGGCAGACTAGGCGACGGCAACGGACCGGCCGGGTACGGCTTCCGGGGCCAAGGAGGGTTCGCCTAGTGGCCGATGGCGCTGGTCTTGAAAACCGGTAAGGGCAGCGATGTTCTTCGTGGGTTCGAATCCCACACCCTCCGCCTCTGAACAGCGGGAACGCCCGCTCTGAGCGCGCGCAACAGCGCGACTCGCAAATTCAGGCTCCAGCCCGCTCCACCGGATCACCCCACCTGCCGCCGAGGCCATGAACTCGCCGCTGGGGCGCTCGATGCGATGTGTGTCGGGACCTCGACTGTCGGTGTCGCGGGCCAAGATGGGACCCGAGAGATGTCGATCCGCCGAACGCTGCTTCGACCAGTTGGTGGACCCGTACGCATCGGAGGTTGTGAGATGACAGGCGAACTCGATCGGGCCGGGCTGGCCCGGCTGCACGACGCCATGGCCGGGCGGGTCGACAAAGGCGAGCTGCCGGGCCTGGTCACCCTGGTGGCCAAGGGCGACGACGTGCAGGTCGACGCCATCGGGTGCACCGCCTTCGGCGGCGACGTGCCGATGCGGCGGGACACCCTGTTCCGGATCGCGTCGATGACCAAGCCGGTCATCGCGACGGCGACGATGATGCTGGTCGAGGACGGCCGGCTGAGCCTGGACGAGCCGGTCGACCGGCTGTTGCCGGAGTTGGCCGACCGCCGGGTGCTCAAGCAGGTCGACGGGCCGCTCGACGAAACCGTACCGGCCCACCGGCCGATCCTGGTGGAGGACCTGCTGACCTTCCGCCTCGGATTCGGCACGATCACCGAACCGAGCTTCGACCCGCCGTTCCCGATCAACAAGGCGGTCCACGAGCTGCAACTCGTACTCGGCGCGCCGGATCCGCGTACGCCACACGAGCCGGACGAGTGGATCAAGCGCTTCGGCTCGCTGCCGCTGATGTACCAGCCCGGCGAGCGCTGGCAGTACAACGTCGGCACGCTGGTGCTGGGTGTCCTGGTCGCGCGGGCCGCCGGCCAGCCGCTCGGCGACTTCTTCCGGGCCCGGATCTTCGAGCCACTGGGCATGACCGAGACCGGTTTCTGGCTGCCCGCCGACTACACCAGGCGGCTGCCCAGCCACTACATGACGGACTTCCAGAGCGGGAAGATGGAACTGCGTACGGTTTCCACCCCGAGCGAGTGGTCCAGCCCCCCGGCCTTCCCCTCCGGCTCCAGCGGGCTGCTGTCCACCGCCGACGACTTCCTGGCCTTCGCCCGGCTGCTGCTGGCGAAGGGGGTGCACCGGGGCGAGCGGTTGCTGTCGGAGGCGTCGGTCGACCTTATGACCACCAACCACCTGACCCCGGAGCAGATCTCCACCGGTGGGATGCTGCTCGGCGGCCGGGGGTGGGGGCTGGGCATGTCCGTAGCGGTCGAGCCGGACGAGATCTCGCCCGTACCGGGCCGCTACGGCTGGGACGGCGGGTACGGCACCACCTGGTTCAACGACCCCCAGCACGACCTGGTGGCCGTGGCCCTGACCCAGACCAGCGACTTCATGTGGAACGGCGGGCTGGACGAGTTCGCCAAGCTCGCCATCGAGGCAGCAGGGTCCGCGCGTTGAACCCGGGTCCTAGCTGATCGACTTCAGGGTTGGCGGCGCCGGGTTGCCGATCGGATACTCCGGGTCGCGGCCGGCACGTACCTCCATCGCCCAGCTCAACTGGGCGCAGCCGTCCGGGGTGCAGCAGGCGCAGGTGCCCGGGGCGTAGGACGTACCCCGGTCCTCGTGCTGGGCGATGGTCATCGCCGCCGCCTCCCAGATCCCGGCGCGGGTCAACGGTTCGTCGACGCGGCTCACGGGGCGAACACCTGACCGGCCATGGCCACCACCTGTGCCTTTCGTTCTGGGGACCGGCGCGCGGCGGCCGGCTCGGAGTAGCGACCGGGGGCACGGTCGGCCACCCGGACCTCGCGGTCGCCGGTGTCCGCCCGATAGGCGAGGTCCATGGTCACGACAGGGACAACGCACGCGTACGTGGTTGGTTGTGGCAACGCGGCCACCGTCCCACTGGTACGGACAGTCCCGGGCGCCGACCGGTTGGGTCGGCACCCGGGACCGGGGGGAGGGCGGGTCAGGCTGAGTAGCCCCGGGTGGCCATCCAGTTGGCCAGGTCGATGGTGGTCATCCAGTAGGAGCTGACCCCGTTGACGAACGCCGGGTCCGCGATCTGCACGGTCCGTCCGCTGTCGCGGTAACCGACCACGGTGAGGTAGTGACCTCCGTCGTACGAGTGCCAGCCGCCGTCGGTGTCGGTCGCCGAGCCGGCGATGTTCGCGACGACCGCGTACCCGCTGCTGACCGCGTGTACGACGTCCGCCTGGAGTTGGTCCATCTGGGCCGGGGACGGGGACCCCTGGATGAACGTGCTCGAGTAGAAGTTGGTCTTGGCCAGGTTGTTCAGCCCGCGGGTGACGTCGTCGGCGGAGTTGGTTCCGTTGAACGTGGTGCCCAGGGCCGCGGCGACGTCGTCCTGGCTCGGCTGGCGGTCGCGGGCGGTCAGGGCGATCCTGGCGGCCGCCGGCCCGCAGTACCAGCCGTTGATCTGCGCCTCGTAGTCGTAGTCGAGCACCTTCGACGCGGGGGGAGCCTTCTTGACCGCCTTGGTCGGTGTCGCCACGGCCTTGGCGGCGGTGGGCGGGGCCGACGACGGGGCCGCCGGTGCGGGTGCCGAGGTCGAGGCACTCGGGGTCGGGGTGGCCGGGCTGGGGGTGACCAGGCTGGGGGCGATCTCGGCGCCGGCCTGGCCGCCCATCTTCTCCGCGACCGCGACGGTCGAGGCGTTGGCCGGCGTCGCCGACCCGTTGCCCTGGGTGAGCAGGATGCCGGTGGTGAGACCCACGGCGAGAACGGCGGCGGAGACGACGCCGGCCCGGTACGGGCTGGCGGTCACGACGCGTCGGAGTTGCTGACGATGCTTCATAAAAATCCTCCGCAGATGTGCCGATCTGCGATCGGGGGCACATGAATCGGGATGGCGATATGTCGCTGCCGGGGGCCGGTTTGCGTGACCTGGGGTACGCGTCATCGGCGGGGCGGATTCACCGCCAGCCGTCGGGTCCGGATCGGGGCGCGCGGAACCGTCACCGCGATGCGGTGAAATGCGCTACCGGATGAACGTCGTCACGCAAATTGCCGGGAGTGGCCTAGTGCGCTACCTTCGCGGGCTGCACCGCGATGCGGGCGAGCCGGGGCAGGTGGCGAGACGGGCCGGGGGGATCGAGGGATGGGCCACGGCAGGTACGGCGCTGCACGAGCATGTTCTCCTTCCGATACCGCCTACCGGGTTAGCTGACGGATTCGGGCGGGAAGCACGCCCTACCACGAACCAACGGTTCGCGGATTCACCCCAGAACTACTGTGGGTCCCCGGCTCGTAACAGTTACGACTCAGCGGGCCTGTTCCGGTGTCACCCGCGGTGACTAAGGGCCGGACCAGACGGGCTGACGTTACTGGGCCGCTTCTGCTCCTGCCAACCCCTCTTGGCCTGCTTAAACCGTGACCCGTGCCGCTTCTTCCGCGCCATCCGGCCCGTGCTGCATGATCACACAGAGTGGTTGTCGCCGTAGTGACCAGTTTGAGTGTGGCGGATGTGCCCGCTCATGTCGGAGATGATGACGGCGCCGGATTTGTCGGCGCGGTGCCGCTCTCCGCGCAATGTCCGGATCAGAGAAATGTCCATTGGGCCGAGGCGGGCTGGGCCCCTTGTCGCCGGCATCGGGCCCGGCGTCCCACCACCCCGGTCGACCGGACCCGGGCGCATCGTGCGACGTCCGAGTTCGTACGGACGGAAGGCGTGCAGGCCATGATGATTGATCGGACCGCCGCAGAGCGCGAGCGAATCGCGCCCGGAATGCGAGGCAGAGGTTGTGAGTGGCTACTGGTCACCGAACAGGAATAGGCGGATGGCCATCCGTACGAGCGGTGGACAGAGTATTTTGGGAATGGAAAACGCCGATGTTGTCGGGAACACCGGGACATCCGTCACCCACTGTTCCGCCTACCGGCGGCACTAAGGCGGGTCAGACAGGGTACAAAGACACTGAGTCTCCCTCTTTGGAAGGACATCCTGATGAACCTTGAGCGACCGATCGCGCCGGATCCGTACGACCTGTTGCCGCCGGTGCCGGCGTTCACCCTGACCAGCGACGACGTACGCGACGGCGAGCCGCTGGGCGTCGAGTTCGTCCACTCCAGCCTGGGCGGCGGCGACCTGTCGCCGCACCTCGCCTGGTCCGGTTTCCCGGACGGGACGCGCAGCTTCGTGGTCACCTGCTACGACCCGGACGCCCCCACCCCCAGCGGATTCTGGCACTGGCTGCTGGTCAACATCCCGGTGTCGGTCACCCAGTTGCCGCGTGGCGCGGGCAAGGCCGGGTCCGTCGAGGGTGGTGCGTTCGCGGTCCGCAACGACTACGGCACCCAGGAGTACGGCGGTGCGGCGCCGCCGGCCGGCGACCACGTCCACCGGTACCTCTTCGCCGTACACGCGGTCGATGTGGAACAGCTCGACCTCACACCGGACGCCAGCCCGGCGGTCGTCGGCTTCAACCTGACCTTCCACACCCTGGCACGGGCGGTAATCCGGCCGACGTACCAGGTCAAGGGCTGAACTTGCCGGAGTAAGTGGACGGCCGACACCGGGGACGGGTTGAACGGTGTCGGTCGTCGCTCTCCGGTCAGGCCTCCGACGCGCCGGGTACCCGGGCGACGGCGAAGACCGACTGTCCGAACGGCGGTCGCACGAGCTGCTCCGCCGCCTTGGTCACCGGCAGCACCAGGCTGTCGTAGACCTTCACCATCGGGCCTTCCTTGGGCATCAGCCGGAACACGTTCGTCGCCATGTAGTAGCCGATGAGGCCGAGGGCGTTCGCGTAGTGCAGCCGCTCCACGGTCAGCCCCGCATCGAGCAGCGCGGCCCGCATCGTCTTCTTGGTGTAGCGCCGTACGTGTCCGGTGGCGATGTCCGCCGGACCCATAGCGAACTCGAACGCCGGCACGATCAGTACGATCGCACCGCCGGGACGCACCAGGTCCCGCATGCTCCGCAGCGCCCCGACGTGGTCCTCGATGTGTTCGAGCACGTTGTACGAGACCGCCGCGCTGTAGTCGCCGTGCTCCTGCTCCGGCTGCGGCAGCAGCATCTGCCGTACCTCGACGTTGGACTCGGCGGCGAGGCGCTCCTTCAGTGCCACCAGCCGGTCGGGATCGGCCTCGGTGGCCGTGAACCTGGGGAAGTGCGGCGCCCACTCGAGCACGTAGTCGCCGAGGCCACTGCCGATCTCGATCGGGTTGTCCCCCAGGTACGGCAGCGCCAGCTCCACAAACCATCGGCGGTGGTTCACCGCGGTCGCGAGACCCTCGAGTACCTCGGACTGAACTCGCTGATCCCCAGTGATTTCTGCCATGCGTCGATTCCTCGCGATCTGAAACTCGACCTGCACCCTGGACCGACAGAGTGAACCATCTACGACGACCGTAGGGAAATTGAGGCATCGGCGTGGCACGAACGGATTGTTCGGTTGATCCGTCCCGTCCGGCTTCCGGACGTACGGGTACAGAGCGCGCCGATGCCCGTGATCGAGCCTGGCTCTCGGTTATCCTCCGATACTCTCCGAACAGATATGACTACCTCTCGTCCGGATACCGCCGATCGACCGAAGGAGCCCGCACCGGAACCGCCCCCGGCAACCGTGAACCCGCGCCGTTCCCGGCGCGGTCCGCTGCCGGACATCGCCGCGGTGCTGAGCTACTTCGGACTGGCCGTCTGGATCACCTCCGGGCTCTGGTTGCAGCCGGGTTCCGGGGTCCGTTCGAACGAGGCGGACCAGGCGTTCTTCGAGTGGATGATGGCGCACGGGGCCCGGGTGCCGACCCGGGGCGACTACCCGTTCCTGTCGTACCGGATGAACGTGCCCGACGGCGTGAACATCATGGCGAACACCTCCGTACTCGGCGTCTCGCTGCCGCTGACCCCGGTGACGCTGCTGTGGGGACCACGGGCCGCTTTCACCGTCTTCCTCACCGGAGCACTGGCGGCGACCGGGATCTGCTGGTACCTGGTGCTCTCCCGGCACCTGGTGCACAGCCGTGCGGCCGGCTGGGTCGGCGCCCTGTTCTGCGCGTACGCGCCGGCAATGGTGTCGCACGCCAACGGGCACCCGAACATCGTCGGCCAGTTTCTCGTACCGCTGATCGTCTGGCGGGTGCTGCGGCTGCGCGAGCCGGGCCGGTGGCCGCGCAACGGGGTGCTGCTCGGTCTGCTGATCGTCTGGCAGGGCTTCGTCAATTTGGAGATCCTGCTGATGACGGCGGTCGGGCTCGGGATCGTGCTGGCCGTCCTGGTCGCCCGGCGCCCCGAGCTGCGGCGCGACGCGCGAACGTTCCTGGCCGGGCTCGGCGTCGCCGCCGGGGTGGCGGTGCTGCTGCTCGGCTACCCGATCTACGTGCAGCTCTTCGGGCCGCAGGCGTACTCCGGCCTGCCCAGGTCGATCCGGGCGTACGGCGCCGACCTCGCCTCCTTCGTGACCTTCCCGGGGCAGTCGCTCGCCGGTGACCCGGCCACCGCCGGACCACTGGCCCAGAACCCCAGCGAGCAGAACGCGTTCCTCGGCTGGCCGCTGGTCGTACTCGTGGTGGCCCTGGTCTGGTGGCTGCGGCGCCGCGCGGAGGTGCTCGGGCTGGCCGCCGCGGGCCTGATCTTCGCGGTGATGTCGTTCGGCCCGCGGATCCGGCTGCACGGCCGGGACACCGGCGTGCCGGGGCCCTGGGCGGTGCTGGAGGACGTTGCGCTGCTCGACTCGGCGGTGCCGACCAGGTGGGCGCTGGCGCTCGCCCCGATCATCGGGGTGCTGCTCGCGCTCGGCTGCGCGCGAGTCGTCGACCTGGCCCGCCGACATCACGCGGCGGCCGGGCCGATCCGGTTCGCTGCCGTCACCATCCTGCTGATGGCGCTGCTACCGCTGATCCCACTACCGATCCCGGTGGAGCGGCTCCCGCCGACGCCGGCCTTCGTCACCGACGGCACCTGGCGGCAGTACGTCACCGGCGGCCGGAGCGTGGTCGCGCTGCCGCTGCCCGCGTCCACCTATCCCGACCCACTGCGCTGGTCCGCGCAGACCGGCCTGGAGTTGCCGCTCGCGCGGGGCTACTTCCTGGGGCCGGACACCCGCCCGGGACGGCCGGAGGGTCGGGTGGCGCTCTTCTCCGCGCCCCCGACACCCACCAGCCGGTACTTCGACGCGATCCGGCGTACGGGGGTGTTGCCGCGGGTCGACGCGCGGCGGCGTACGGACGCGCTCCGGGATCTGCGCGCCTGGCGGGCCGGGGTGGTCGTGCTCGCCCCACAGGAACGAGCTGACGCGCTGCGCGCCGGCATGACCGCGCTGACCGGCATCGAGCCGAAGCCCATCGGCGGGGTCTGGGTCTGGGACGTCCGTCCCCTGCTGTACGCCTGAACCGGCGGCCCCGGTGTCGTTCCGCGTGCTCAGTTCGAGCGGATGCAGCAGCCCTTGCAGATCCGCGGCTGCGGCAGGGTGAAGGCAAGGCAGCACGTCTTGCGCTGCACGGTCGGCTCACCGGCCGGACCGGGCACCAACTCGATCAGGTCTTCGAGGTCGAGCGCGCCGAGCAGCGTCGCCACGTTCTCCTCGGACGCGCCGGGCAGGCCGTCCGCGGCCCGCAGGATGCCGTACGCGACCCCGGAGGCGACCGAGCCGAGCAGCGTACGGGCACCCACCCGGACCTGGGTGTGTATCGCGTCGAGCAGCGGGGTCAGATGTTCGTCGAGCAGCGAATCGCGCAGCGCGCGCAGGAGTTGTGTCTCGTCGGTGAGCACCCGCACCTCGGGCAGCCCGCTGAGCGCGAGCGGGTCGGAGGCGAGCACCGCGACCGTGGTCGAGCGGCGCAGCCCCAGGGTCAGCGCCGCGCGCTCGGCGTCGACCTGCACCAGTACGTCCGACGCCCGCAGCAGCGGGACCCGGCGGGCTGCCGCCCAGCCGACGACGACGGGCAGCGCCAGCCAGTAGGTGTAGGACTTCCAGAACAGCGCGGCGGCGGCGTGCGGGGTGGACCGCCAGGAGCGCTGCGCGGCGGCCAGCAGCTCGGGCAGGTGGTTGCCGTTGATCAGCTCGGTGGCGGGCAGCCAGCCCCGCTCGTCGTCGACGAAAAGTCCGGGAACGAGCCCGGGCAGGTCGTCGGTGCCGAACATCTGACGCAGCGTCGCGTTCACCGGTGCGAGCGGGGCGGTCGCGTACGCCCGACCGTCGATGACGGCGGTCACAGTGCGTCACCGAGTCGCTGCGCGGAGGTCTCTGGCGGTCCGTCGGCGCGGCGCCGCGGGGTGGGGAGGATGCCCAGGTCAGCGTGGCGCAGTGGCCGTGTTCGCCATGGTGTCACCGCTGTCACGCCACCCGCCCTTCGATCACCGTTCCGGACGCCACGTTAGCACTAAGGGAAGCCTAACCACATCTTGCGGTGTGCCGGAGGCTTTCGTCACCATCGGCTACAGCGATCCGACGGCGGTCCTGGCGGGCGGGTACCCGAACGGGTGACATGTAACCGGGAGTGACCGATTGGAGGGCGCGACAAGGGCCCTGAACAGGGCGTCGAGCCGCGATAGGATCGATGATGATGGAAGAATTGTCAAGCCAAATGTCGTTAACGCGGCAGTTCTGCCCCGTTGGGTAAGTCGGCCACCAGACTGGGATTCCCGGCCCCTTAGGAACCCGATGACCACCTCGCCCATCGAGCGGGCTGCCGACTCGTTCGCGGCCGAACTCTCCAAACGGCGGGTCGAGCGGGGCATGACCAAGAAGCAGCTCGCCGCCCGCATGGGGTTCGACCCCTCATATGTCAGCCACGTAGAGGGCCGCCGCCACCGGCCCACCGAGGATTTCGCCCGCCGGGCCGAGGCCGTACTCGCCGCGTCCGGCGCGATCTGGCAACGCTTCCAGGAGTACGACGAACTCCGGCACGCCCGGTCGAACATGACCGCGCACCGGGACCCACCCGTACCCGAACAGTGGCTGCCCCCGGGCACCGGGCTCATCGTCGAGCAGGAGTCCGCCACCCTCACGCACCAGGACAAGGCGTACCGGTGCGTCATCCGGCGCGCGCTCTACAACGCCGGCACCGAACCCGTCACCCGCTACCTGGTCCGGGTCGCCGTCGACCGGTACCCCAGCGACCCCGGGCGCTCCAACCGGCACCACCGGGAGCACCCGCTTACCTTCGCCGAACTCGACCTGCAGGCGTTCTGCGGCGACGAGGCAAGTCCCGAGCCGATGGACTGGCGCAAGAAGCACGACCGGGACGCCTTCAAAGAGGTGTGGCTGCTCTTCGAGAACGCCAACGGACGCTTCCCGCTCTACCCCGGCGAGCGGGTCACCATCGAGTACGCGTACACCGTCGGCGAGGAGAAGTGGGGTCCGTGGTTCCAGCGGGCCGTACGACTGCCCACCCGGCACCTCTCCGTCCGGCTCAACCTTCCGCTGGACCTCGACCCGCAGGTGTGGGGGGTGGAGACCACCCTCTCGGCCGAAGAAGGGCCCCTGCGTACGCCACTGCTCCGGCACGACGTCGACGGCCGGGCGGTCTTCGACTGGTCGACCGAGGAACCACCGCTCAACGCCCGCTACCGCCTCGAATGGCGTTACCGGGCCCAGCCCACCGTCGGCGCCGAGCCCGAACCACGGGCCAGCGACCGGATGCGGGCGGCCGGCATCGTGCAGCGCGGCGCGGCCCTGCTGCGCCAACCGGCCCGGCTGTTCGAACTGCCCCAGGACGAGGCCACCGCCCGGGACGTCGTCTTCCAACTACGCGCGGCACTGCACCGGCTGGACGAACTGCACCCGTTCAGCAAGGGAGTCGGGCTCGCCGCACCACAGCTCGGCATCCCCTGGGCCGCGGCCGTGGTACGCCCACCCGACCGGGACGCCGAACCCGTCGTCCTGCTCAACCCGCGTGTCGTCGACAGCGCCCGGGACACCGACGAGCAGTACGAGGGCTGCCTCTCCTTCTTCGACCAGCGCGGCCTGGTGGCCCGCCCACTCCGGCTCGACGTCGAACACGCCAGATGGGACGGCGGGCGGGCGATCACGTCCTTCGAATTCGCCATGGCGCGACTCGTCGCGCACGAGATCGACCACCTCGAAGGCAAGCTCTACATCGACCGCATGGATCCCAACATCCCCCTCGTCCCCGTCGAGGAATACCGCGAAACCGGCAGCCCCTGGCGCTACTGACCGCCCGCACCGAGTTGCTGCAGATGTAGAGAAAGAGTGGCTATATCCGGGGGGATAGCCACTCTTTCTCCGTATCAGGGCCCGCTCGGGGCGGGCGTGGGTGGGGTGAAGGGGGGCCGGCCCAGCTCCTAGGCAAGCATCCCGACCGCCTACTCGACGAACTGACCCCACCGCGCGAGTCCGCCGACGGCGAGGC